>NZ_JABFDP010000003.1:0-296230 GCF_013179005.1 Bradyrhizobium denitrificans
GCATACATCGCCATCATCTCGCCGGACATCACGATGTAGATTTCCTGCGCCTTGTTCTCGCGGATCGGCATCGCGAAGCCGCCGCAGACCACGTCGCCGAGCACGTCGTAGGACACGTAGTCGATGTCCTCATAGGCGCCGTTCTCTTCCAGGAAGTTGATCGAGGTGATGACGCCACGGCCGGCGCAGCCGACGCCCGGCTCCGGACCGCCGGACTCGACGCAACGGATGTCGCGATAGCCGACCTTCATGACCTCCTCGATCTCGAGGTCCTCGACGCTGCCCGCGGCAGCGGCCAGGCTGAGGATGGTGTCCTGCGCCTTGGCGTGCAGGATCAGGCGGGTCGAATCCGCCTTGGGGTCGCAGCCGACGATCAGGATCCGGTGACCCATCTCGGCCAGCGCCGCGAGCGTGTTCTGCGACGTCGTCGACTTGCCGATGCCGCCTTTGCCGTAGAATGCGATTTGTCGAAGTGATGACATTCTGCTCTCCATCAACCGATTGCCAATGTCCCGCATGCGCCTTGCATGACGAGAACGCGTCCTCTCTCCAGAACCGGCAGACGGGTTATTGGGAAGGAGAGCATCGCTCGTCCGAAGCGTCGGCGTGCACTCAGCCCTCAACCATTGCCTGATCAGAGTTTTGCAACGGCTGTGCCAGAGCTTTGGAATCGTTAAAAAGGCCGTCTTTTGAAAGAGATGCGGCCAACGTCGAGGCTAGGATGGAGTTGTTGCAAACCCGACATCGGGGTTTTTCACCCGACGCTCCCGGGCCGTGCTGTTCGAAACGACACATGGCATCGCAGCTGTGGCTTCGCAGCGCTGGCTTTGCAGCCGCAACGCCGAGCTCCGGTCATCGCCGGTCGCGGCTGTCTGAGCTAACAGGCCAAGGGGCGCGGTACGGAGTTTGCTTGATGTAGATCAAACCCGTCTCCGAACGGGCAGCAGGAGTATTTTGATGTCGGGCAAGGCATGCGTCTTCGTCATCGAAGCCGATCAGGTGATCCGATCGGCGCTCGGCTATATCCTCAGTGAGCGCCACGAGACCTTCACATTCGCGGAGACCGCGGATGCGCTGAGCAAGGCGGCGCGGGCCGCGCCCGACGCGGTGCTCGTCGGCAGCAGCATTCTGGAGGATAGCGGCGCCGAGATGGTCGGCGTGCTCGCCAGGAAGCTGCATCAAGCCGGCATCATCGTCGTTGCGGGATCGACCAGGTCGCCGCTGGCGCTCGCCGGGCTGCGCCAGGGCGCCGAGGCCATCATTGCCAAGCCGATCACCTTTGACGGCGTGACCCATGCGGTGGACGCGGTGCTGGCGCGACGCGGCGCCGAGCCGAGCTTGGCGCCATCGTCGTGATGTCCAAGGCCTTCAGCCGATGAGCAGGAGAAGATCATGTTGAAGCTCACCCAGACCGCCGCGCCGGGAACGCCCGACATTGCGGACATCGTCGAGAACTTCGCCCTGTTGGACGATTGGGACGACCGCTACCGCTATGTCATCGAACTTGGACGTGGACTTGCACCGCTGCCGGACGCCGATCGCAATGACGCCAACAAGGTGCAGGGCTGCACCAGCCAGGTCTGGGTCGCCACGTCGGTGCGGCACGGCGCCGCACCAGTGCTCGATTTCATCGGCGACAGCGACGCCCATATCGTGCGCGGCCTGGTGGCGATCCTGCTGGCGATGGTTTCGGGGCGCACCGCATCCGAGATCCTCGCCGCCGATCCGATCGCCCTGTTCGAGACGCTGGGCCTGCGTGAGCACCTGACCCCGCAGCGTTCCAACGGCTTCCGCTCGATGGTCAGCCGCATCAAGGCGGATGCGAAGGCGGCGCTGGCGGCTGCGTAGGTTTGATGAGGTGGTTTGCTTGTTTGATTGAGCCCATATCGAGCGACAAGCACGATGCCCCCTCTCCCCATGGGGGAGAGGGGGCGGCCGAAGGCCGCCAAGTGAGGGGTTCTCTCGGCACACTCAGACGGTCGTGAGGACGGAGACACCCCCTCACCCGAGTGAGTCTGGAACTGACGGGCGGCGTAGCCCTCTCCCACAAGGGGAGAGGGCGCAGCAATTGGCAGCGTTTCTTGGCGATGACCGGAGGGAGTTCCTAAGCTAGGAGAAAAACTCCTGCGCCTTCTTCAGCGCGCGCACCAGCGCATCGACCTCTTCCCGCGTATTGTACATCGCGAAGGACGCGCGGCAGGTGGCGGTGACGCCGAAGCGCTCCAGCAACGGCATGGCGCAATGGGTGCCGGCGCGCACCGCAACGCCGGCGCGGTCGATGACGGTGGCGAAGTCGTGGGCGTGGGCGCCCTGCATCTCGAACGAGACGATGGCCCCTTTGTCGGCGGCATTGCCGATGATGCGCAGCGAATTGATCTCGCGCAGCTGCTCGGTGGCGTAAGTGACGAGATCATGCTCATGCGCGGCGATGCGCTGCTTGCCGATCGAGGCGACGTAGTCGATCGCCGCCCCGAGCCCGGCTGCTTCCACGATCGGCGGCGTGCCGGCCTCGAAGCGATGCGGCGGATCGCCATAGGTGACCCAGTCCCGCGACACCTCACGGATCATCTCGCCGCCGCCATTGAAGGGCGGCATCGATGCCAGGAGTTCGCGCTTGCCATAGAGCGCGCCGATCCCGGTCGGGCCGTAGATCTTGTGGCCGGTGATGCAGTAGAAATCCGCGTCGAGATCGCGGACGTCGACCTCCATGTGCACGGCGGCCTGAGAACCATCGATCAGCACGGGAATGCCGCGCGCATGCGCGATGCGGATGACGTCCTTGACCGGAACGACCGTGCCGAGCACGTTCGACATCTGCGTCATGGCCACCATCTTGGTGCGCGGCGTCAGCAGCTTTTCGAACTCGTCGATCAGGAAGTTGCCGGCGTCGTCGACAGGGGCCCATTTGATCACGGCGCCCTGGCGCTCCCTGAGGAAATGCCAGGGGATGATGTTGGCGTGGTGCTCCATGATCGAGAGCACGATCTCGTCACCCGGTCCGATCCGCTCGCGGCCGAAGGTCTGCGCCACCAGGTTCACGGCTTCGGTGGCGCCGCGGGTGAAGATGATCTGCTCGGGGCTTGCGGCGTTGAGGAAGGCCGCGACCTTGGCGCGCGCGCCCTCATAGGCCTCGGTCGCGGCATTGGCGAGATAATGCAGCCCGCGATGCACATTGGCGTATTCCGCGGTGTAGACCTGGTTCATCCGGTCGAGCACGGCCTGGGGCTTCTGCGCCGAGGCGGCGTTGTCGAGATAGACCAGCGGCTTGCCGTGCACCTGCATGCCGAGGATGGGGAAATCCGCGCGGATGCGGCCCACATCATAGCCGCTGCCGTTCACCGCTGCATGCATCACCTACTCCCGTCGTCCGAGCCAGCCCAGCATCGCCTCGGTCAGCGCAGCCCTGACGCTCTCATTGGCCGCGCCCTCGATGATCTCGCCGATGAAGGCCTGGATCAGCAGCGCCTTCGCTTCGTCAGGCGGAATGCCCCGCGCCATCAGATAGAACAGCAGCTCGTCATCGATCGCGCCGGTCGTGGTGCCGTGGCCGCACTGCACATCATCGGCGAAGATCTCGAGCTCCGGCTTCGAGTCGGCCTCGGCCTCGTCGGACAGCAGCAGCGCCCGTGACATCATCTTAGCGTCGGTCTTCTGCGCGCCCGGGCTGACCGTGATCTTGCCCTGGAACACCGCGCGCGCGGTGTCGCCGACCACGGCCTTGAAGGTCTCGCGGCTCTGGCAATTCTCAGCGGCATGCTCGATCGCCAAGGTGGTGTCGGCATGCTGGGCACCCGTCAGCAGCGAGCCGCCGCGGATGTCGGCCACGGTGCCCTCGCCCGCGATGTGCACAAACAGCTGGTTGCGCACCAGGCTGCCGCCAGCGACGAAGCCGAGCTGGTTGAAGGTCGCGCGTGCGCCGATATTGGCCAGCAGCGATGAGATATGCAGCGCGCTGTTGCCCTCGGTCACGACCTTGACATGGTCGATCCGCGCCTCGTCGCCGACGACGAGCTGCAGGGCGGTGTTGACCTGATATTCGGTGCCGTCGGGCCCCTGATGCGACTCGACGAGGGTGGCGCTGGCGCCCGCGCCGATATTGACTTGCGAGCGGGTGAACATCGAGGTCGCGACCCAGTTGGTCGTGACGAAGGCGACATGGATCGGCCGGCTCAGCGCGGTGCCCGGCGCGACCAGGATCACGACGCCATTGGCGGCCAGCGCGGTGTTGAGCGCCAGCGCCGGATCATCGTCTGGCACCACCGGACCGAGGCGCTGCAACAGCAGCGGCTGGTCGGCCGCGAGCGCATCGGCCATCGGCTGGATCGTCAGGCCCGGCTCGAGATCGGCGAGATCGGACAGTTCGGGCACGAAGGCGCCATCGACGATGACAAGCTTGCGGAAGCCGGCGCCCGCAAACAGATTGCTCGCTTCGCGTGCTTTGGTCTTGGCGGCATCGTCGGGCAGCGAGGCGAGGCGCTTGGCCTCCTTCATCTGGGTGCGCAAATCAGTGTAGCGCCAGGCCTCGACACGCCGGTGCGGCAGGCCGACCGCGTCGAAGCGGTCGAAGGCTGCGGCACGCACCGCCGTGATCTCCTCACCGCCCGGCAGATACCGGCGGGCGCCCTGATACAGATCGGCCAGTCCGAGTTCGGCCTTGGTCTTGCGGATCGCGACGCCCATCCTGCTGCTCCCCACGCTCTAGGCTGCTTCGCTCTGATACTGGGCGTAGCCGGTCGCCTCGAGCTCGCGCGCGAGGTCTGCCCCCCCGGTGCGGACGATGCGGCCAGCCGCAAACACGTGGACGATGTCCGGCACGATATAATCGAGCAGCCGCTGATAGTGGGTGATGACGATCATGCCGCGCTCGGCCGAGCGCAGCGCATTGACGCCGTTGGCGACCACCTTCAGCGCGTCGATGTCGAGGCCGGAATCAGTCTCGTCGAGCACGCAGAGCGACGGCTGCAGCAGCGCCATCTGCAGGGTCTCGTTGCGCTTCTTCTCGCCGCCGGAGAAGCCGACATTGAGCGGCCGCTTCAGCATCTCGGCGTCGATGTTCAAGGTCTTGGCGATCTCGCGCACGCGCTTGATCAGATCCGGCGAGGACAGCTCCTCCTCGCCGCGCGCCTTGCGCTGGGCGTTGAAGGCCGCGCGCAGGAACGTCAAGGTCGCGACGCCCGGGATTTCCAGCGGGTACTGGAAGGCAAGGAACACCCCCTTGGCGGCGCGCTCATTGGCCTCCATCGCCAGCAGGTCCTCGCCGTTGAGATAGACCTCGCCGGCCGTGATCTCATAGCCGGGCTTGCCGGCAAGCACGTAAGAGAGCGTCGACTTGCCGGCGCCGTTCGGCCCCATGATGGCGTGGATCTCGCCCTTGTTGACGGTCAGGTCCAGCCCCTGGATGATCTTCCGTCCGCCAGCGATCTCGGCATGGAGCCCCTTGATTTCGAGCAAGGCCGTCATCGAACCCTCCTTCTGATGTTGTCGCCGCGCGGCACCGTCATCCCACCGAACCTTCGAGCGAGATCGAGATCAGCTTCTGCGCCTCGACCGCGAACTCCATCGGCAGCTGCTGCAGCACATCCTTGACGAAGCCGTTGACGACGAGGCCGACCGCCTCTTCCTGGCTGAGCCCGCGCTGGATGCAGTAGAACAGCACGTCCTCGGAGATCTTCGACGTCGTCGCCTCGTGCTCGAACACCGCGGACGAGTTCTTGGCCTCGATGTAGGGCACGGTGTGGGCGCCGCATTTGTCGCCGATCAGCAGCGAGTCGCAGGCGGTGAAGTTGCGTGCGCCCGACGCCTTGCGATGCGCGCTGACGAGGCCGCGATAGGTGTTCTGCGACTTGCCGGCCGCGATTCCCTTGGAGATGATCCGGCTCGACGTGTTCTTGCCGAGATGAATCATCTTGGTGCCGCTATCGACCTGCTGGAAACCGTTGGAGATCGCGATCGAATAGAATTCGCCGCTGGAATTGTCGCCGCGCAGGATGCAGCTGGGATATTTCCAGGTGATCGCCGACCCGGTCTCGACCTGGGTCCAGGAGATCTTCGAATTGGCACCGCGGCAGTCGCCGCGCTTGGTGACGAAATTGTAGATGCCGCCGACGCCTTCCGAATTGCCCGGATACCAGTTCTGCACCGTCGAATATTTGATCTCGGCGTCGTCCAGCGCGACCAGCTCGACCACGGCGGCATGCAATTGGTTTTCGTCGCGCTGCGGCGCCGTGCAGCCTTCGAGATAGGAAACGTAGGCGCCCTTGTCGGCGATGATCAGGGTGCGCTCGAACTGACCCGTGTTGCGCTCGTTGATGCGAAAATACGTGGACAGCTCCATCGGGCAGCGCACGCCCGGCGGCACGTAGACGAACGAGCCATCCGAGAACACCGCCGAATTGAGCGTCGCGAAATAATTGTCGGTGGTCGGCACCACGGTGCCGAGATATTTCTGCACGAGGTCCGGGTGCTCGCGCAACGCTTCCGAGATCGGCATGAAGATGACGCCAGCCTTCTTCAGTTCCTCCTTGAAGGTGGTCGCCACCGAGACCGAATCGAACACCGCGTCGACCGCGATCTTGCTGCGCGGCACCGCAGCCTCACCGTCGGCATCGGTTTCGGCGGCAGCCGCCGGCCGCTCGACGCCTTCGAGCAGCTCGACCTCACGCAAGGGAATGCCGAGCTTCTCATAGGTCTTCAGGATCTCCGGGTCGATCTCGTCGAGCGAAGCCACCTTTTTCTTCGGTTTTGGCGCCGCGTAGTAGTAAAGGTCCTGATAATCGATCTTGGGATAGCCGACGCGGGCCCAGGTCGGCTCGGTCATGGTCAACCAGCGGCGATAGGCCTCGAGCCGCCATTCCAGCATCCAGGCCGGCTCGTTCTTCTTGGCCGAGATGAAGCGGATGGTGTCCTCGGACAGCCCCTTCGGCGCCTTCTCGGATTCGATGACGGTCTCGAACCCGTAGCGATATTGATCGACGTCAATGCCCTTGACCCGATCAATCGTCTCCTGAACCGCTGCCATCTCTCACTCCGCTTGCAATGATGCCGTCCGCGCCCGCGTCAGGCGGGCACGCAGGTGTCCGGAACCGGACAGACGGCAGCGCATTGCGGCGCGTCGAAATGGCCTTCGCACTCGGTGCACTTCTTCGGATCGATGATGTACATGTCGTTCTTGAGTCGAATGGCCGCGTTCGGACATTCGAACTCGCAGGCCCCGCAGACCGTGCATTGTGAGGCGATGATCTTATAGGCCATGTGCTGCTCCCCGCGCTTTCAGCGACATCGGGCGATGTCATTCACGCGATATCTTTCAAGCGCCGTGCCAGAGAGCACTTGGTTGATTTCTAAGGAGGATTCTAAATTTCGCCGCGACGGTCAGCTGTCGCTCTCCCGACAGCATGTCGCAGATGCGACAGGGGCGCATGAGGTCGGTCGCACGTTTGAGTCGAGCTCCCGCCACAACGGCAGTGCGCTCCCCTCCCCTTGCGGGGAGGGAAGCTCACCGTCGCCGGAGCGCTAGCTCGTTTCACGACCATCCGAACGAAAACGACGGCGTGCACGAGAAAACAAAAAAGGGCGCGCCATTGGCGCGCCCTTTTCGTCACCAAGCACATCTGCTCAGAACCGCTTGACCTCGATATTGTACTTCTTCAGCGCGTAACCGATCTGGCGCGGGGTCAGGCCGAGCAGGCGCGCGGCCTTGGCCTGGACCCAGCCGGAGCGCTCCATTGCCTGCACGATGCGCTCGCGCTCGGGTACGGCGCCGCCGTCCATGCTCTCGGAATACTCCCCCTCGTCTATATCAACAGCAGCCGGCGACTCGGCCGGCGCTTCGATCGGCGCCGATGAGCGCGGCAGGATCGGCAAGGGCACGATCGGCTGGCCGCGCGGTGGCGGCGGGGTCACCGTGTTGCCCTTCCAGAGGATCGCCGACATGCACTCGTTGCGGCTGCAGGCGAAGTCGTGCTGACCGATCGCCGATCCGGCCGCGAGCGTCGCCGTCCGCTGCACGCAGTTCTCCAGTTCGCGCACATTGCCGGGGAAGCCGCAATGCATCAGCACCTCGATGGCGCTGACGTCGAAAGTGAGATCGCGCTCATTCTCGCAATTGAAGCGGCGCAGGAACTCATGCGCCAATTGCGGAATGTCGCTGCGCCGCTCGCGCAGCGGAGGCAGCTTGATCGGAACCACGCTGATCCGATAATAGAGGTCGGCGCGGAACTCGTTGCGCGACACGGCCTCCTCCAGATTGCGGTTGGTGGCGGTGACGATGCGGACATCGACCTTGATGGTCTGGTTGCCGCCGACGCGCTCGAACTCCTGCTCCTGCAGGACGCGCAGCAGCTTGGCCTGGAACGCCGGCGAGATTTCGCCGATCTCGTCGAGGAACAAGGTGCCTTTGTCAGCGAGCTCGAAGCGGCCTTTGCGGGAATTGATGGCGCCGGTGAAGGCGCCCTTCTCATGGCCGAACAGCTCGGACTCCAGCACCGTCTCAGGCAGTGCCGCGCAGTTGATCTTGATGAAGGGGCGCTTGGCGCGGTTCGACAATTCGTGGATCGCTTTCGCGACCAGCTCCTTGCCGGTGCCGGATTCGCCGCGCAGCAGCACCGGCGCGTTCGACTTCGCCACCACATTGATCTTGTCGAGCAACGCCCGCAGCGCCGGGCTGTCGCCGACGATGCCGTCGACCAGCACCTTCTTGCGATTGGCCGACGCCGGCTTCAGCTCCGACAGCTCCTTCTGCAGCCGGTGGCTCTCCGCCATCAGCCGCTCGCGATCGCGCGCCACGACGCGATGCAGCTTGATGGTCTGGCCGATCAGATTGGCCACCATCGTCAGGAAGCGGACATCGGAGTCGAGCCGGAACACGGCGCGGCCATCCCAGACCCTGTCGATCGTGAGCGTGCCGACCACGCGCTGGTCGATCCGGATCGGCACGCCGAGGAACGACACGCGGGTGTCAGCACCGGCACCGAGCGTCACCGCGTCGGCGGGACTGAAGGCCGGGTGATCGGCGACGTTCTCGGCGATCAGCGGCACGGCGGTCGCGACGATCTGATCGATCGCCTTCTGCGGCAGGCGCTCGCGGTAGCGCTGGTCACTGCCTTCGCTCCATCCGGCTCCGACGGCGAGATCGGGAATGCCGTCGTCGGCGAGCAGCGACACCACGCCATGGCGCATCTGCATGAAGGACTGCAGCAGGTTGACGACGTTGGCGAGCGTGATTTCCAGCCGCGTCGGCGCGGCGAGGATTTTCGAGATTTCGAAAATTCCGGTCAGCGCGATCTCGCTGAGCGGTATCGGGGCTGCGTTGGACCTGACGTCCTGAGCTTCGACCTGACGTGTTTCCGTTTGGACCATGGTCGCTTCTCTGGTGGTCACGGACGTTCCTGACAAGGCCGCCGTGATTGTAGGCGTTCTAACATCCTCCCCTAACTGCAGTTGATTGTCGTGCCTAACTTTGCTGCATTGCCGCAGAAGTAGTGGGCAGCAAAGAGAATAGAAAAGCTGCAGGACTTCATGATCTTAACAAATTAGTTTGCATCCCGCAGAAAGCGTGCGCTGCGGCCGCGAGGCGCCACCACATCGCGAGACAGCCCGACAAATACGTGGTGTTTCCGACACCTAATACCGCCGCATCGGGCCTCTTGCTGTACGCGGATCGCAAACAGAACAACTGATCATCAGGTTTCCACCCTCGCCTGGCACTCGCGAGGCCCTTCTGCTAGCGATGCTCATCGCTCGCTTCACATCCGCGTGTAAACAGCCGGGAACAGACTGGGCTGCGCTACGTCGATCCGTCCATCAATCAGAGGTGTTGCCCCCCATTGATCTGGATCTCCTCCCCGGTCACGTAGCTCGCAGCGTCCGAGCAGAGGAAGAACAGCACCTTTGCGACCTCCTCCGGCGCGCCGATCCGGCGCATCGGGATCAGCGGCGAGAAGCGCGCCTCGGTCTCCGGCGACACCATCTCGGTCTTGATCTCTCCCGGCGCGATGGCGTTGACGCGAATCCCGTGCGGGGCGAAATCGTGCGCCATCTCGCGGGTGAGACAGGCCAGCGCCGCCTTGGACGTCGCATAGGCGGTGCCGGCAAAGGGATGCACGCGGGTGCCGACGATCGACGTCACGTTCACGACGGCGCCCTGCCCGCGCTTGAGCTCCTCGAACAGACCGCGCGCCAGCAGGATCGGCCCGAGGAAATTGACGTGGAAGACGGTCATCCAGGTCTCGACCGAGGTCGAGAGCGAGTCGAGCCGGCCACCATCGGTGGCCTTGGGAGAGATGGCGGCGTTGTTGATCAGGGCATGCAGTGGCGCGCCGTCGAGCTTTGCCTTGATTTCGGCGATTGCGCGCGGGATTGCCTGGCGGTCGCTGAGATCGACCTGGACGTGATTGGCGGCACCAGCGTCCCAGGGGCAGCGCCCGCCGTCGAACGGCTGGCGTGAGCATGTGAGGATGCGCCAACCGGCATCGGAAAACAGCTTGGCCGTCGCATGCCCGATCCCTCGCGACCCGCCGGTCAGCACCAGCGTCTTCTGCTCGGTCCGACCAGGACGCTCGGCTGCAGCGACGTCCTGATGAAACGGACACGACGCTACCGTCGCGACCGCTTCGCCGGCCGGGTCCCGCACATCCTGGTCGAGATCGAGACTCACCTCATACCATCCTGATCAGCTGCCGATCGGCCATAGGGGAACGGCGTTCGCGGATCGCGTCGGCCCGCGGTATCGTCATGCGGCGGTTTTGCAGTTTCCGGGCCAACGGAAACCATGCGCAAACCGGTCAATCCGTGTCGCATTCACGACAGATTTGGCCGGTTCGGGACATCCCCAGCGTCGGCTTCCCTCCCATTGCTGCGGAACTGGATCGGCAACACCTTCAGGCCGCGATCGTTTTCCCGATGCCGCGGGTCTGGTCCAACTCTTGCTGACGAGGCTGATGGCTGGACTGGAAGCCGTCTTTCCAATCGCAAGGGACTGCCGGCCGCAGGACTGCCGGCCGCAGGGCATCGACGCCGTATGGACCGAGACATGGGGACGAATGCAGTGCGCTTCGCCGTTGTCCTCGGCACCAACGAGGTTGCATCGGCAATCGGCGTGCATCTGCATCGCGAAGGCTTCTGCGTCGTGCTTTCGCACGATCCCAATCCGCCGGTAATGCGCCGCAAAATGGCGTTCCACGACGCGTTGTTCGGCGACACCGCGCGCGTCGAGAACGTCATTGGCGAGCGCATCGAAAGCACGATGGACGTGTTCAAGGCGCTCGGCGGCCCGCAGCACGTGCTCGTCACCTGGCTCGGCCTCTCGGATCTGCTGCCGGTCCGCAGCATCGACGTGCTGATCGATGCCCGGATGCAGACCCGCGAGGTGACGCCGAACCTGCGCGGTATGACACGCCTGTCGATCGGTCTGGGTCCGGGCTTCTCGCCATCGGCGAATTGCGACGTGGCGATCGAGAGCCGCCAGGACCGCCTTGGTCAGATCGTGCGCGAGGGCTGGACATCGGCGCAGGACGATGGCGGCGCGCTCGGCGGCGTCGGAATCGAGCGCCTGGTTCACTCGCCCCATGACGGGCGCTGGCATACGCCGGTCGAGATCGGCACGCGCATCTATAAGGGGTTCGTGGTCGGTCACCTCTCCGGCGTCCCCGTCACCGCGCCCTATGACGGCATCCTGCGCGGCATCGTCCGCGACGGCTGCGACGTCGCCGCCGGCGTCGCCCTCGCCGAGATCGATCCCCGCGGCCGTCACGCGCAGTGGACCGGCATCGACGCGCAAGGACAGGCGCTCGCACAGGCGACGCTCGCGGCGATCCGGCTGCACGCCGCCGACCGCATCAGCACGAGCGCCGCCAGCACGCGTTGATCTGCCATTTCGAACGATTCTGATGCGGCCGCATCCGCGGCCTGAACCTTGGCATCCCGGTTGCTTATCGGTCGCAGGAGCGAGCAACAGCCATGATCATTTGTTCCTGCAACGTCATCAGCGACACCGCCATCCGCGACATCGTCACGGCGGCCGACATCACCTTCGGCTCACCGGCGCAAATCTACGATTGTCTCGGTTGTTCGGTTCAATGCGGGCTCTGCTCGCGCTCCGTGAAGCGGATTCTGGACGAGCGGCAGGGCGAAACCGCCGCCGCTTCAGTCTGGCCGGTGCATCCCGAGCCTGCGCCCTGCGCGCTGATGTCGGTGGCGTGAGGCGATCACGGCATGCGACGTGTCGGATCGCATGCTGTCGGATGTCGGACAAATCGGACAAGCCGCGCGACGGGAGCGCAACGCTATCCATTGAATTGGACGGCCGCCGCGATCGCCGTTCGAGACAGTGAGCCCTTCGCGGGCTCTCGGCGCAGAGCGACGCCTCAGATGAACGGCTTACCGCCGGTGACGGCGACCGTCGTGCCCGACGTGTAGCTCGACAGCGGGTCGGCCAGCATCACATAGGCAGTGGCGAGCTCGGCCGGCTGGCCGGCGCGCTTCATGGGCACCTGCTGACCGAACGATGTCACCTTCTCCTCCGGCATCGTGGAGGGGATCAGCGGCGTCCAGATCGGACCGGGCGCCACCGCGTTGGCGCGGATGCCCTTGTCGGCGAGGATCTGAGCAAGGCCGCCGGTGAAATTCTGAATCGCGCCCTTGGTCGTGGCATAAGCCAGCAGACTGGGGTTGGGCATGTCGGAATTGACCGAGGCCGTATTGACGATCGCGCTGCCGGGCTTCATGTGCGGTACGGCCGCCTTGGTGAGATAGAACATCGCGTGGATGTTGGTGCGGAATGTCATCTCCCATTCGTCGTCAGAGATATCGCCGATCTCGCTGAAGGTCGCCTGATGCGCGGCGTTGTTGACCAGGATGTCGATGCCGCCGAGTTCGTCCACGGCGCGCTGGATGACCGCCCTGCAATGTGCGGAGTCCTGGATGTCGCCTGGCATCAGAACCGCCTTGCGGCCTTCCTTCTCGATCAGCCGCTGCACCTCCCTGGCATCGTCATGCTCCTCGAGATAGGCGATCAGGACGTCGGCGCCCTCGCGCGCATAAGCGATCGCGACCGCGCGGCCGATGCCGCTGTCGCCGCCGGTGATCACCGCCTTCTTGCCGCTGAGCTTGCCGGAGCCTTTGTAGCTGGTCTCGCCATGATCGGGCTTCGGCCGCATCTTGGCCGTCGTGCCCGGCATGACCTGTTGCTGCGGCGGAAAGGGCGGCGCGGGATCGTGGTCCGACATCAAAGCTCTCCTTGTGGGTGATGCAGATTCAATCGCAGCACCGAACCGGCGTTCCTGCAGCCCATCAGGTCGAGGCAGCGTGGCCGCCGCACGGAACGCGCGCGCCTCCGCGCGCATTGCCGTCCACGTGCTAGGCGAGAAGGACCATGCCATGGCGAAGGACCTGCCCATCAACGGACGCGAGCCGGATCGCTCCGAGGACGACATCCAGCGTGATCAGCTCGGCTCCCGCGGCATCCCCGGCGCGAAGGATCCGGCGACGATGACGCCGCAGCGCGACAAGAAGATGCCTGATGATGCCGATCCCGGACATCCGGCGTGATGCCACTGCAGTCGGGAAGAGCTGATCCGTGAGGACCTGACAACTCTCAGCCCATGGCAAGCAGCCATGGCAAGCCATCGAGGTGACGCTTGCACACCTCGCCTCAATGGGTGTTGCTCTCCGCCCATTGCTCGAGGTCCTTGGCTGCCTCGGAGCGCTGTTCTTTTTCCGGCTTCTCGGCCCAGGGCTTGTCGGTCTGCTTCATCGATCCCCAATCGCTCTCCTGGCGCGGGTTGTCTTTCGGCGTTTCCTTGCTCATCGCGGGTCCTTCCAGTTTATGATGTTCACCCCGGCAGAATTGTCTCTGGGGGTGCCGTGGCCTTGTCGTGCAGCTCGTCAGTCTCGCGGATATCGCGTTCAGCCTGAAACCAGAACTCATCCTCGCGACCGTCGGGACGCCCGGCCTGTTCCCACAATTGATGGGCACGCGCGCGAATCCTGTCCTGCAAATCCGTTTCGCTGGTCTGGTCCATGATGCTCCTCGCCTGAGACGCGCGCCCCTCTCCGGGGCTGGAGGGAGAGGAAGCGCGCAAGGCCATGACCGCCGCATGACCGGGGGAGCAATGACCGGCGGCAAGCGAAGTTCCAACATGGCAGCGCACGCGACGACAGGCAGCACCCGCGGATCTCAAGGGTGATTGATGTCGGTCACGCAGATAATCAGCTCAGATTGCCGGGCATGAAGCAGCGGATCGAGGTACCGAGTGTCCCCTTGATCGGCCACACCATCGTACGTCCCGCGCGGTTCGGCTCGGTGATGACGGCGTCGTCGGGCACAACGATCCATTCGCCGTCGAGCCGCACCCGGTAATGCGTGCCCTGCAGATCCCAATCGGGGTCGGACAGAGCCAATCCATCCGCGTCCGAGCAGCACGGCCCGCGCCCGCTTTTCAGGCTGTCGAACCAGCCCTTGAGTGGCGAGTTGGCAAAGCGGCCGTCATCGCGCGCGACGGCATGGTTGACGGACAGCGCAGCCAGCATGGCTGCGCCGTTCAGCGCAAGCAAGGTTCTCGTCATCGGATCACCGCAAGCAACCGGCGCGTGCTCAGAACTGTGGCTCGCGCGGATCGAACGTCGCCCGTTGAAATGCCCCGCCGGCGGGTTCGTTCCTACGTGCCGAACTCACGCCGCGTCGGCCGGCACCATCGCCTCGATGGTGACGCCGGTGCCGGTCGAGGCCACCGTCAAGGTGCCGCCGAGCGCCAGCAGCCGCTCGCGCATGCCGGTGAGACCGAAGCCGAGCTTGTGCTCGGGCGCGAGACCGCGGCCGTCATCGCGGACGCAGACCCGCGTATAGGTGCGCCGCTGCCCCGCCGCCACCTGCTGCTGCGGCTCGATGGTGACATCGACCGAGCTCGCCTCGGCATGGCGGAACACATTGGTCAGCGCCTCCTGGACCACGCGATAGACCGTCAGCTCGGCGGTCTCGTTGCTGCGGATGCCGGGATCGGTGAATCTGGTCTCGATCGCGACCTCAGGCCGGGACTCCCGCCACAGCCGCACCAGGGCGCCGAGCGCCTCGCGCAGGCCGAGCTCGGCAAGACCGACCGGGCGCAGCCGCTCCAGGATGCGGCGGTTGAACTGCTGCACCGCGTTGACCTGGTCGAGGATCGCCTGGCCGTGCCGGCGCATGGCGGCGACGTCGAGCGTCCCGCTCTCCGGCAGCCGCATCAAAGCGCTGGCATGCGCGCGCAGTGCGAACAGATGCGGCCCGAACTCGTCATGCAACTCGCGCGCGATCTCCTTGCGCTCAAGATCCTGCAGCGACACTGTCCGCTCGGCCAGACGGCGTTTCTCCTCCACGGCTTCGCCGAGCGCGCCAGCGAGATGGTTGAGCTTGGCGCAGAGCGCCGCAAGCTCCGGCGCGCCGCCCGGCTGCACCCGGGCATCATAGGCGCCCGCCTCGATCCGGCTCATCGCCTCCGACAGATCCGCCAGCGGCGCCAAAGCGCGGCCGACCACCAGCATCGTGATGCCGAAGATCGCCACCGCGATCGCCGAGCCGACGACCAGCTGGGTCGTGATGCCGTCCCAGATCTCGGCGATCTCGTCGTCCGGATGCGACGTGATCACCAGCGTCTCGGCCCGTCCCGCCACCAGGACAGGCATGCTGACCGAGGTCTTGTCCGGATGCACGAGCGCGATGAACCAGCTCGGCGCCGCACGGGCCGGCTCTCCGGGAGGCGGCGACTGACCGGGCATCGCCTGCCGGCGCACGCTCACATGGCGCAACTGACCGAGATCGCCGACGATCCGGTCAAGCCGGGCGCCCGGGTCCGGCGCCTCATTGACCTCGTCCATGATGGTCTCGACGAAGGCGCGGGTCAGGCGGATCACGCTCTGATCCTCCGCCAGGACGCGCGGCGCCGCCTCCAGCACGAGACGGCCGATGTTGATGGCGAGCCCCAAGGTCAGCACCAGCGCGAGCAGCACGTTGATACGGGTCCGCAACGACCAATTCTGCCACATTATCTCCGCCCCGCCGCCATCCCGTTCATACGCACTCACATTGACAGACAATTCCGTCGGCGATCTAATTGCAACATGATGCAACATCGCGCAGCATGCATCCATGATGCATCGCAACAATGACGCGAGGCGGAAAGTCCGGGACCCCAAGGCCATGCGCGTACTGATCGTGGACGATCATCCCATTGTTGCGTCGGGGTGCCGTGCCCTGCTGTCAACCGATCCGGATCTTGAGCTGCTCGAAGCTTCGGATGCCGAGAGCGGCGAGGCGAGCTTCGTGGCGCGGCGGCCGGATGTCAGCGTCATCGACATCAACCTGCCGACCGTGTCGGGTTTTGAACTGGCGCGGCGCATCCTGGCGCATGAGGCCAGCGCCCGGCTCATCATGTTCAGCATGAACGACGACCCGGTGTTCGCGGCCCGCGCCATCGATATCGGCGCCAAGGGCTATGTCTCCAAGAGCGGCGATCCGAACGATCTTGCCGAGGCGATCCGCGAGGTCGCACGTGGCGGCAGCTATCTGCCACCGGCGATTGCGCGCAGCATCGCGTTTGCAGGCGCGACGGTGGCGCAGAGCCCGCTGGCGAAGCTGACGCCGCGCGAACTCGAAATTCTCCGCCTGCTCAGCGCCGGCAAGAGCCTGTCCGAGATTGCCTGGCTGATCCACTCATCCTACAAGACCGTTGCCAACACCTCGTCGATCATCCGCCAGAAGCTCGGCGTGAGAACGTCCGGCGAGCTGGTGCGCCTGGCCATCGAGAACGGCGTGGCCTGAGTTGCGTCGATTGAACCATTGACCAAGGTTGGCGACATGCTGCGCCAGCCGCCCTGACATCATCGCTCAACAGTCATCGCTCAACAGGATGCTTCCATGACGCTCACGACCGTCTCCCAGAACAAGGCCCATGGTGGCATCCAGGGCGTGTACCGGCACGCCAGCCAGGAGACCAAGACTGAGATGACGTTCTCGGTGTTCGTGCCGGCGCATGATGCGGGCGCGAAACTGCCGGTGGTCTGGTATCTCTCCGGCCTGACCTGCACTCCTGCCAATGTCACCGAGAAAGGCGAGTTCCGCGCCGCCTGCGCCGAGCTCGGCCTGATCTTCGTCGCCCCCGACACCTCGCCGCGCGGCGACGGCGTGCCCGGCGATCCCAACAATGCCTATGATTTCGGCCTCGGCGCCGGCTTCTATGTCGATGCGACGCAGGAGCCGTTCGCGAAGAACTATCGCATGTGGAGCTACGTCACCGAGGAACTGCCGAGCGTGGTCGCGGCCAGTTTCCCGATCGATCCGCGCCGGCAGTCGATCATGGGCCACTCGATGGGCGGCCATGGCGCGCTCACCGTGGCGTTGCGCAACCCGGACCGCTACCGGGCGGCCAGCGCGTTCGCGCCGATCGTCGCGCCCTCCCAGGTGCCGTGGGGCGAGAAGGCCCTGGGCGGCTATCTCGGCGCGGACAAGGCGGCCTGGCGCAAGCACGATGCCGTGGCGCTGATCGAGGACGGCGCCCGCCTCTCCGATCTGCTGGTCGATGTCGGCGATGCCGACCAGTTCCTGGCGCAGCAGCTGCGGCCCGAGCTCCTCAAGGCCGCCTGTGAGAAAGCCAACATCCCGCTGCTGCTGCGCAAGCAGGACGGCTACGACCACAGCTACTACTTCATCTCCACCTTCATGGGCGACCATCTGCGCTGGCACGCGGCCCGGCTCGGGCGCTGACACCAGCGCGCACCTGATTTGCCCGGCGGGCGCGATGACGTGCGCGCCGGGCTCGCTTGTGGTCGCCGCCGGTCTCGTTTCAGCTGCGCGCAGACCGTAATTTCGGCAGGCCGCGCAACGCCATCAGCCCTGTCCAGTTGGCGGACGAAAAAGATTAAACTTTCGGTTTTTCCAAAAACATGATTGTGTAGCCCCATCCCGCCTCGTCGAGAGGGCGTATCGCGGTCGTCACGAACGTGGAGGTGGGGATGCGGTGGACGCCGGCGGCGCGCAGCATGGTCGGGGCATAACATGTCCAGGAGCATGTGGACGAACACGTCACGGCGTACGGCCAAGTCGCGCGGTCCTGAGCATCCCGAAGCCGATGCCCCCGCGGCGGCGCGCGATCAGCGTGCTGTCGCGCACGGTGACCAGAAAGCCCGGCGCACCGGGGAGCACGCGAAGCAACCGTGAAAACCATCGCGCAGGGAGGGCCGGGATGTTCCCAGCCGAACCTGTGGTACCTGCCGCCTGCTTTTGTCTTCGCAGGCGGGCCATGGGGGCGGCAGGCTCCCGGCCTTCCCTGCGCCTCTCTGGTTTCCGAGGGGCGATCGATACGCACAGCTCGGGCGTCGTCCGCCGCGAGGATGCAGCCTCATGCCTGTCAATGCCATGGTCGATCAGATCGACGCAACATCGGGGCCTCATGGTTCGAGACACGCCGTCGCGTGCATCGATGGTGTGGCAGGCTTCAGCGCGCGGCGCTCCTCACCATGAGGATCGGGCACCCAAATCGACGCGGCACATGGGCCATGACCCGCGTACTCATGGAGAGGGGCTCGGCAGCAGTTTCGGCGAGCAATGTCTTGGATTTCGCCGCGCACTCACGCCTCATCCTGAGGAGCCCGCCTTTGGGCGGGCGTCGCGAAGGATGGCCACATCCACCGGCCGGGCGATGCCCTCGTCGCCTATTGCGCCTGCGGCGCGCCGTAGTTCGGCGCCAGGAGGCGATTGCGGACCAGCCAGGCCATGGTGCGCGTCCAGGACTCGTCGGTATTGCCGCGCATGTCGGCGGTCATGGCCGCGACCGGCTGGCCGGTGTGAGCGTCGCGCAAATAGATGTTCATGTTGAGGATCAGATTGGACACTTTCTGCACCGTCCCGGTCATCGCGAGATCGGCCCCGAGATCGGCAGCGAGCTTGACGTCACAGCCGCCGCAGGCCTGCAGATTGCTATGGTGCGCCGCATCGTTAACAGGGCCGATGTCGAGCACGCGAAATTGTCCGGAGTCGCGGAGCGCGGCGCGGAGTTGCTCGCCCGCCTGGGCCAACCGCCGCTGCTCGTCCTGGCGCGGGCCCTGCACCTCGCCCTGCAGGCTGCTGTCGATCAGCTCGAAGTCGAAGACGGCCACCTTGGGCGGCTCGGCATGCACAGATGCTGCTGAGATGAGGAGCAGCGACGCGAGGACGAAGGCGAGTTTCAAGGTCGTGATCCGAAATGATGCCACAGCGGCCAAAAGCGGGGTTGAAAGCTAGGCCAATTCGGTCATCTTGCAACATGAAACCTCGCCAAGACAGGACGGGGAACAATGGGAGGACTTGTGGTCCTGGGAGTTCTGGCCCGATGCCTGATCGGCGCGATCGGCCTCTTTGCGACCGCGGCGCACGCCGCGGAGCCCGTCGACATTGCGATCGGCTATCTCGGCCGCGCCGGCGTGCCGCAGACCTTGTCGCCGCTCGACCAGCCGGCGCCCGATGACGGCGTGGCCGGCGCGCGGCTCGCCATTGAGGACAACAACACCACCGGCAAATTCCTCAACCAGCGCTTCACCCTGATCGATCGTCGCGTGAAGGACGACGAGGACGCCGCACAGGCCGCCAATGAGCTGGCCGGCAAGACCGGCTTCATCCTCGCCGACCTGCCGGCCGATACGCTGCTCAAGGTTGCTGATGCCTTGCGCGGACGCGGCACCACCCTGCTCAATGTCGGTTCAACCGACGATCGGCTGCGCGAGCAGGATTGCCGCGCCAACGTGCTCCATGTCGCGCCGACGCGCTCGATGCTGGCCGATGGCCTGGCGCAATATCTGGTCTGGAAGCAATGGAAGCGCTGGCTGCTCGTCACCGGCTCACATGACAATGACAAACTGTTCGCCGACGCGCTGCGCCGCGCCGCCACCCGCTTCGGCGCCAAGATCGTCGAGGAGCGCAGCTTCGAGGACACTGGCGGCGCCCGCCGCACCGATTCCGGCGTCACCCTGATCCAGCGCCAGATGCCGGTGTTCACGCAGAAGGCGCCGGCCTATGACGTCCTCGTCGCCGCCGATGAGAGCGAGGTGTTCGCCAACTATCTGCCCTACCGCACCTGGGATCCGCGCCCGGTCGCCGGCTCCGCGGGACTGCGGCCCACCAGTTGGGACCCGGCGCAGGACCAATGGGGCGCGACGCAGTTGCAGAACCGCTTCATGAAGCTGGCCTCGCGCCGCATGGACGCCCTGGACATGCAGGCCTGGATGGCCGTGCGCATGGTCGGCGAGGCGGCCTCTCGCACCAATTCCGGCGACGCCAAGGCGATGGCCGACTACCTCAAGGGCCCGAACTTCACCATCGCCGCCTTCAAGGGCACGAGGCTCTCCTTGCGCGACTGGAACCTGCAACTGCGCCAACCGATCCTTTTGGCCGACGGCCGCATGATCGTCTCGGTCTCGCCGCAGGAAGGTTTCCTGCACCAGGTCTCCGAGCTGGACACGCTCGGCGTCGACCGCCCCGAAACCAAGTGCAAGCTGCAATGATGTCGGATCTGATCATGCTGATGAAGATGTTGAGTCCGACACGCTGGAAGCGTTTCCATTGGCAGGGTGACCGGTATGGATCCGTCCGCCAGGCAATGACCAACGACGACGCGAGCGCGATGCCCGCCTCTCCCCGCCTGCGGGGAGAGGACGGATTGCATCGGAGATGCAATCCGGGTGAGGGGGGCTCTCCGCACGCCGTGCTCACGGAGACGGCCCCTCTCCCCGTGAAGACCGGGGAGAGGGAGCGCACCGTCCGTGCCGCGAGATCTCGAATTTATCTTACGAAGGGCCGAATGAGAGAATTGTGCCGCAGGCAGTTCGCCAGGGGCCTGCGACTGGCAGCCGGCCTGCTCGCCGCCGCGCTGTTGCTGGCGCAGGCATCCCCCGCCTCCGCCTATGTCGCCTTCGTCTCCAACGAGAAGGGCAACACGGTCTCCGTCATCGACACCGACACCTGGACCGTGACCAAGACCATCAAGGTCGGCCAGCGGCCGCGCGGCATCGCGTTCACCCGTGACGGCAAGTTCGTGATGGTGGCGGTCGGCGACGACGACACGATCCAGGTGATCGATGCCAAGAAGATGGAGGTGGTGGACACCCTGCCCTCCGGTCCCGATCCCGAGCTGTTCGCGCAGGATGCGGCCGGCAAGACGCTCTATGTGGCGAACGAGAACGACAACACCGTCACGGTGCTCGACCTCGAGAAGCGCGTCCGCATCGGCGACGTCCAAGTCGGCGTCGAGCCGGAAGGCATGATGCTCAGTCCGGACGGCAAGATCCTGATCTGCACCTCCGAGACCACCAACATGGCGCATTTCATCGACACGGCGACGCGCAAGATCGTCGCCAACGTGCTGGTCGATGCGCGGCCGCGCTATGCCGAGTTCAAGACCGACGGATCGGAGCTGTGGGTCTCGGCCGAAATCGGCGGCACGGTCTCGATCATCGATCCGGCCAAGCGCGAGGTCACCGGCAAGATCAAGTTCGCCGTGCCGGGCCTGCGCAGCGAGGCGATCCAGCCGGTCGGCATCAGCCTGACGAAGGATGGCAAGACCGGCTTCGTCGCACTCGGCCCCGCCAACCGCGTCGCTGTCGTCGACGGCGCCACGCATGAGGTGAAGAAATATCTCCTGGTCGGTCAGCGCGTCTGGCACATGGAGTTCACGCCCGACGAGAAATATCTGCTCGTCACCAACGGCGTCTCCAACGACGTGTCGGTGATCGACGTGGCGGCGCAGAAGGTGATCAAGACCATCCAGGTCGGCGAACTGCCCTGGGGCATCACGATTGCACAACCATGACGCTCAACGCACCCGCTCTCGATTCCACAACCTCGGCACCACAGCCGACGTCCAATCAGGTGCCAGCGCTGTCGGTCGCTGGCGTCAGTCATTCCTACGGCGCCCGCAAGGCGCTCAACGATGTCAGCTTCGCGGTGCGGCCGGCAAGCTTCACCGCCCTGCTCGGCCTCAACGGCGCTGGCAAGAGCACGCTGTTCTCGCTGATCACCCGCCTGTTCGCGGTGCAGACCGGGCATATCGGCATTTTCGGCCATGACATCGGCCGCACGCCGGGCGAGGCGCTGCGGCTGCTTGGCGTCGTGTTCCAGCCGCGCACGCTCGATCTCGATCTGTCGCTGACCCAGAACCTGCTCTATCACGCCGCGCTGCATGGCATAGCGCGCCGCGAGGCCCGCGCGCGCAGCGCGGAGCTGCTCGCGCGGATCGGCCTCGCCGACCGCGCTGGCAACAAGGTGCGCGATCTCTCCGGCGGCCAGATGCGCCGGCTGGAGATCGCCCGCGCCCTGCTGCATCGGCCACGGCTGTTGCTGCTCGACGAGGCGACGGTCGGGCTCGACGTCAAGGCCCGCGCCGATATCGTCGGTCATGTCCGCCAGCTCGTCACCGAACAGGGCATCGGCGTGCTCTGGGCGACGCATCTGTTCGACGAGATCGCCGCGACCGACGATCTCGTCGTGTTGCATCAGGGCCGCGTCCTGGCGCGCGGACCGGTGCCGCAGGTGATCGCCGAGGCTGGCGCGGCGGATGTCAATGCGGCGTTCGCGCGGCTGACGACCCAGGCCAGTCCGTCCAGTGTCAATCCGGTCAGTGTCAATCCGGCGCGGAGTGCGGACGCATGACCCTCACCACCATTCATCCCGCCACGCCGACCCGCAGCGGCTTTTCCGCCGGCGAGTATATCACCTGCCTCACCGGCATCGTCTGGCGCGAGGGCTTGCGTTTCCTGCATCAGCGCGAGCGTTTCGTCTCGGCGCTGGTGCGACCGCTGGTCTGGCTGTTCATCTTCGCCGCCGGCTTCCGACAGGTGCTCGGCATCTCGATCATCACGCCTTACGAGACCTACATTCTCTATGAGGTCTATATCGCGCCAGGCCTGATGGCGATGATCCAGCTGTTCAACGGCATGCAGTCGTCGCTGTCCATGGTCTACGACCGCGAGATGGGCAATATGCGCACGCTGCTCGTCAGCCCGCTGCCGCGCGGCTACCTGCTGTTCTGCAAGCTGCTCGCCGGCACCGCCGTCTCCGTGCTGCAGGTCTATGCGTTTCTCGCCATCGCCTGGTTCTGGGACATCACACCGCCGCCGATGGGCTACCTCACGGTGCTGCCCGCCCTGATCCTGTCCGGCCTGATGCTCGGCGCGCTGGGCATGCTGATCTCCTCCGGCATCAAGCAGCTGGAGAATTTCGCCGGCGTGATGAACTTCGTGATCTTTCCGATGTTCTTCGCCTCCTCGGCGCTCTACCCGCTGTGGCGCGTCGAGGAAGGCAGCCCCTGGCTCGCTTATCTCTGCGAAGCCAATCCATTCACCCATGCGGTCGAGCTCATTCGCTTCGCCCTCTACGGCAAGTTGAACTGGGTCTCTCTGGCCGTGGTCGGCGGCTGTACGGCCGTGTTCATGATCGGCGCGATCCTGGCCTACGATCCGTCGCGTGGTTTTGTCAGGCGTGGTCCCGGAGGCGAGGCATGAGGTCGAGAGCTGTGTTGGCGGGGATCGTGCTCATGGCGGCGTCGGCCGCGCCTGCCCTGGGCGCCGATCCGCGCTATCCCGACTGGCCCTGCCCGCAGGCCAAGGTGCCGGAGATCTCGATCGCCGCGGTCTGGTCGGGCCCAGCGATCGATGACGTCGGCACGAGTTGGAAGGACGACGCCAAGATCGCGGAACTTGTCGCCAAGCTCGCCGCGCGCCGCATCCCGCTGGAACAGGCGCAGAAGGACATTTCCGATTTCCTCACCGGCACAGCGGAAGAGAAGACCCGCAAGGGCAAGCTGCTGTTCGCAGGCCTGTTCGATACGCTGAACGCACAACGGACCTCGGTCATGAACGGCCTGGAGCGCGTCATGCGCAAGCAGCGTGAGGCGGTCGAGAAGGTCCGCGGCGACACCATTGCGCTGCAGGAGATGCAAAGCAGCGCGACGCGCGACGAGGCCAAGATCGAGGAGTTGGGCAATCAGCTCAACTGGGAGACGCGCATCTTCGAGGACCGCCGTCGCGTGATGAAATTCGTCTGCGAGGTCCCGACCGCCATCGACCAGCGCCTGTTCGCACTCGCCCGCGAGATCCAGCAGGACATGGAGTAGCTGCGGTGTCGTCGCTCGCCACAACAAGGGACCATGAGCGAGTGCACCGCCCCCTCCACGTCCTCATGCGCAGGCCTGACGCGCGCATCCACGTCTTTCCGCGTGGCACGACGTCGATGGCCGGGACAAGCCCGGCCATCACGAGCCAAACAACTGACGATGTGACGCGCGGTCACGAGCCGGGGCGCTCACTCCTCCGGCCGCGGCTCGGGCTGCGTCTGCTGCAACGGCAGGTCGGCGCGGGCCCAGCCGTCGGTCCCGTCGGGATACCAGGCGACGGCACGATAGCCATAGGTCAGCGCCCGCTTGGCGGCGTTCCAGGACATCCAGCAGTCCTCAAGACAGTAGAATACGAGCATGCGGCCGAGATCGCCGCCCGACGCCTGGGCCAGGCCGCGCTTCAAATAGTCCTCCGTCGCCGCCGCCAGCACGCCATAGCCGGTGTCCGGCAGCCAGATGCTGCCGGGAATGTCGAGACGCGGCTGCTCGCGCCAGACTGTGCCGACGGGGAGGCTTTTCGGCTTCGGCGGCCGCGGCAGGACATCGATAAAGGCCGCGGATTTCGTCCGCCAGATCGCTTCGGTCTCCGACGTGGACAGCACCCGCGCGCCGTTGAGCGTCGTCGGCACCGGCGCGCGGTAGTTCTCGGTGCGATAGCCGGGCGGCTCCGCCACGAGATCGTCAGCCCACGCGGCCACCGCGATCAGCAGCAGCGCGGCCGCCAGGACAATCGCGGTGAGCCGAACGATCATGGCTTCGCCGCAGCTTCGGCGGTGATCAGATGATTGCTCTCATCGAGCAGCGGCACACCGAAATCCAGCAGGATCTTGTTGATCTCGCCCTGGTTCTCCTGGATCAGCTTGTTGAGCTGCCGCCGCCAGTTCTGGTCGGCGCCGCGCACGCCCATGGCGATGCGGTAGATCAGCTTCGGGCCGGACGTCTCCTTGACCAACGGCGTCACGTGCAATTGCGGGTTTGCCTGCTTGGCGTAATAGCCGGCCATCGGGCCCCACAGCACGCCGGCATCGATCTCACCGGATTTCAGGTCGTTGATCATCGCCTCGGCCGACGAATCCACCCGGGTATCGATCATCAACGGATAGGGCTTTGCCGTCGGCATCAGCCCGGCGAGCGCCATGTTGGTCGCTGGCGGCGTGCCGGCCACGATGCCGATATGCTTGCCCTTGAGCTTGGGGTCTTCCAGCGTGGTGACATCGGCAAGATCGGAGCCCGGCTTGGTCACGATCGCATAGGCCGTCCGGTAATAGGGGCTCGTGCTCTGCACCAGATCATCCCCTTGCGGGAAGCCCATGATCACGTCGCAGCGATGCGAGCCGAGCGTCATGCGCACGAAACCCGTCGCCTGCGGGAAGAACGTGTAATCGACCTTCTTCTGCAGCTTGACGGCGAGGAACTCGGCGAGCTTGTTCTCGAAGCCTTCGCCCTTCTCGTTCGAGAACGGCAGGTTGCGCGGGTCGGCGCAGACCCGGAGCACCTTCGGGTCGACCAGCTCGATCGACAGGTCCAGCCCGTCATTGCTCTGCGCGTGAGACGCAACTGGTCCGAGCAGCGAGAGCCCCGCGGCCACAGCCAGCGAGCACGCGAGTTTGCGACGTTTCGTCATTGTTATTTCCATCCCTATGGAGCGCATCGAGGTATTTTTGGAAATGCTAGGCTGCCGGCCTCGCGCACGCAACAGCCCCTGTCATCGCGAAGAGTTGACCCCGTGCTGCACCGCAACGTCTGCAAGAACGAGAACACGATGTCTCATGCGAGCAAGGCCATCCGATGGTGACGCAATGGATCATCGCCATCATCATGGCGTGGGGCGCCGTTGCGCTCGGCGACGTCGCGCAGGCCGAGACACGGGAGCTTCCTGTCGAGGAGATCGCGTCCGGGGTGTTCGTCCATATCGGACAGACCGCGTTGATGACCGCGGAGAACGAAGGTGCCATCGCGAATGTCGGATTTGTCATCGGCAGCGATGCCGTTGCAGTGATCGATACCGGCGGCAGCGTCCGCGAGGGACGCGCTTTGCTGGCGGCGATCCGCGCCCGCAGCAGCAAGCCGATCCGCTACGTCATCAACACTCACGCCCATCCCGACCACATCTTCGGCAATGCCGCGTTCCAGGTGGACGACGCCCGCTTCGTCGGCGCGAAGAACCTGTCCCGGGCGATCGCCGTGCGCGGGCCGCATTACATCGAGGCCTTTCGTCGCTTGATGGGTGCCGAACTCATCGACGAGATCCGCCTGGTGCCGCCATCGCTTGTCGTCGAGGATCACCTGTCGCTCGATCTGGGCGGGAGGACTCTGACCTTGAAGGCCTGGAGTACCGCTCATAGCGACTGCGACCTGACCGTCACCGACGACGAGAGCGGGACGTTGTTTGCTGGGGACCTGGTTTTCCTGCGTCACATCCCCGTGATGGACGGCAGTCTGCGCGGCTGGATCGCGGACATCGCGGCCCTGGCGACCATCACCGCCGCGCGCGTGGTACCCGGCCACGGGCCGGTCAGCCCATGGCCGCTGGCACTCACCGACGAACGCCGCTACCTCGACACATTGGCCCATGACGTTCGCGGGCTGATCAAGGCGGGCAAGCCGATCGCCGAGGCCGCAGGCGCCGCCGGATCGGAACGCGGCAAATGGGAGCTGTTCGACGACTACAATGCCCGCAATGCCACCGCGGCGTTCTCGGAAATGGAATGGGAATGAGGCCGAGGACGCGTTATGATCGTTAGCTCAGCAGACCACTCTCGGAGGATTGTGCCATGATCGGGCTACGCCTGCCGTCCCTATCGTTTCTCAGCGCCGGGCTTCTTGGCGCAAGTCTCGCGTTCTGCTTCGCACCTGCGAAGGCCGCTGAGGGGTACGATCCATGGCCGGGGCTGGTCCAGGACGTCTTCAACAACAAGCCGATGCAGGACGGTGCCAATGTCCTCTCGATCGAGATGCCGGCCCGCGCCGAGGATGCGTCGGTGGTACCGGTCACTCTTCGCAGCAAGCTGTCGCCTGCCGATGAGCGCCGCATCAAGACCATCACGCTGGTGATCGACCAGAACCCGGCACCGATGGCGGCCAAGTTCACCCTCGGCGCGGACGCCAATGTGACGGCGATCTCGACCCGCGTGCGCGTCAACAACTACACGGATGTGCACGCTGTGGCCGAGCTGACCGACGGCCAGCTCTATGTCGTCAAGACGTTCGTCAAGGCCTCCGGCGGCTGCTCGGCGCCGGCCGCGAAAAACCCGGACGAGGCCAAAGCCCGTATCGGCCAGATGCGCTACCGGCAGTTCACGCAAGCTGGCGACGGCGCCACGAGCGGCATCCGCGAAGCGCAGGTCATGGTCGGGCACCCCAACAATTCCGGGCTGCAGATGGATCAGCTGACGCAGCTCTACATCCCCGCCTTCTTCGTCGATCAGCTGACCCTGTCACAGGACGGCAGCCTGGTGCTGTCGGTGGAGGGCGGCATCTCGATCTCGGAGGATCCCAACATCCGCTTCACCTATGTGTCGAACGGCGCCAAGCACTTCCGCGCCGAGGCCAGGGACACGCAAGGCCATGTGTTCGAGCATGAATGGCCGGCGGAGGGCTCAGGCACCTGATGGCATCGCATGGCCGCAAGGCGTCAGAAACACCTCACCTCGGCTTCGGCCTGGGCACGGCGGAGATCGTTGAGCGCGCTGGCGGCCTGCTCGGAAGTGCGGAACTGGGTGCCGAGATTGCTGCGCACCTGGGACATGCTGAGAACAGTTTCCGCGGTGACGTAACGCTCATAGGGAATGATCGACGCGATCACGTCGATCGAACAGGAGCACTGCGTGATCGATTGACGGGATTCGCCATTGGCCTTCATGCAGCCGAACACATATTCGGCGCGCGCGGAGGTCGGATAGTCGTTGAGCTCGTCGGCGCGAGCCGCCCCGCCCACGCCAATCAACGCAAGACAAACGGCGACAATCGGTCCTACCTGAACAACACAGCGCATCACAGTCCTCCGCAGCATCGCAGCCAAAGCTATGCTAAGGAAACGAGGCTGAAAAGAACACATCTCGAGGAAATGCAGACGGGCTCATGAGGCGGATCAGTCATTTCCAGATCAGTCATTTGTTGATCGCATTACTTGCCTGCGTCGGGCTGCCGGTCTCCGCGGGCTGCGCCACTGAGACCGTCAAGGTTGCAGTGCAAAAGACCGGAACCTTTGCCTGGGAACTGGCCGTCATCCGAGCCCATCAACTGGACAAGCAGGCCGACATTTCGATCGATGCCGTCGAGCTCGCAAGTCCCGAAGCCGGCAAGATCGCGCTACGCGCCGGCAATGCCGATATCATGGTATCGGACTGGTTATGGGTGTCACGCGAGCGTGCGCTCGGCGCGAAGCTGACCTTCACGCCCTATTCGAGTGCGCTCGGCGCCGTGATGGTCCCGGCAAACTCGCCGATCAAGACGTTGTCCGATCTCAAGGGGCGCAAGCTGGCGGTGGCCGGCGGTCCGCTCGACAAGAGCTGGCTGTTGCTGCAGGCCTCACTCAAGCGTGATGGGATCGATCTGAAGTCGCAGGCCGCGATCAGCTATGGCGCGCCGCCGCTGCTGGCCGCCAAACTGGCGGACGGTGAGATGGATGCGGGCTTGAACTACTGGAATTTCTGCGCGGCGCTGGAAGCCAAGGGCTTCCGCCGTCTGACCGGCGTCGAGGATCTCCTGGCTCCGTTCGGCGCCAAGGGCCGCACGGCCATGATCGGCTACGTTTTTGACGAGGACTGGGCCGGCAAGCATCGCGATCTCGTGGCTCGGTTCCTCTCCGTCACCGCCAAGGCCAAGGAGATCCTGGCGGCGTCCGATGCCGACTGGCAGACAATCGCACCGCTGACCGGCGCGCCTGACGACGCCACCTTGCGGGTCTATCGCGACCGCTACCGCGAAGGCATTCCACGCCGTCCCGTGGCCGAGGAAGAGGCCGACGCCCGCATTCTCTATGGAGTGCTCGCCGCGATCGGCGGACGCGATCTGGTCGGCCCTTCGCCCGAGCTCAGTCCCGGCACCTATTACAGGGCGGATGCGAGGGATTAGTGCTGCGACTGTTATCCTTTGCGCTTCTGCTGGCCACCTGGTGGATCGCCGCCGCCGTCGCCGGCAGCGTCAAGCTGCCGCCGCCATCGGCGGTGCTGGCGGTCGCGATCGCGGAATCGCAATCCGGCGCGTTGTTTCTGCATCTCGGCGCCACGCTGGCCCGCGTCACCCTCGCCTTCACGCTGTCGATGGCGATCGGATCGGCGCTCGGCTACTGGATGGGGCGCAGCCGGCTCGCCAATCGCCTTGGCGATCCCTGGCTGATCCTGCTGCTCAACCTGCCTGCCCTGGTGGTGATCGTGCTCGCTTACATCTGGGCGGGGCTGACCGAGGTCGCCGCCATCGCAGCGATCGCGATCAACAAGCTGCCGACCGCCGTGGTGACCTTGCGCGAGGGCGCCCGCGCACTCGATCCAGCGCTCGATGAAATGGCCAAGGTCTTCGCCTTTCCGCGCGGCCGCATCCTCCGCCACGTCCTGCTGCCGCAGCTCGCACCTTACATCGCGGCGGCGGCGCGCTCCGGCCTGTCGCTGGTGTGGAAGATCGTGCTGGTCGCCGAGCTGCTCGGACGGCCCAATGGCATCGGCTTCGAGATCGGCGTCGCGTTTCAGCTGTTCGACATTCCGCTGCTGCTCGCCTACTCCCTGAGCTTCGCCGCCGTGGTGCTGGTGATCGAAGCTGTCATTGTCCAGCCGGTTGAGCGGCGCGCATCAAGGTGGCGGCTCCGTGCAGCTTGATGTCGATATCAGCTCGAAGAGCTACACCAGCGCCAATGGCAAGCGGCAGCAGGTGATCGCCGGGATGACGTTCACGCTCCGACGCGGCGAGGTCGGGGTCGTGGTCGGCCCATCCGGCTGCGGCAAGAGCACGATGCTGCGGATCCTCGCGGGCCTCGATTCCGATTATCAAGGCAAGGTGTCGCAACCCGCCGGTGCGCGGCTCGCGATGGTGTTCCAGGAGCCCCGGCTGCTGCCGTGGCGATCGGTGGAGGACAATGTCCGGCTGGCGGCGCCTGACGTTGCGGAGGACAGGCTGTCTGCCATCTTCGCCGTGCTCGAGCTCGAGGGGCATCGCAGCCATTTTCCGGGCGAGCTGTCCCTCGGCCTCGCACGTCGGGCAGCGCTGGCACGGGCATTCGCGGTCGAACCGGACTTCCTGATTCTCGATGAGCCGCTGGCCTCGCTTGACGATGCTCTCGCCGCGCGGCTGCGCGAGGAAATTGCGACATTGGTGGCCTCGCGGCCGATGATTACGCTGCTGGTCACGCACAGTATGGATGATGCGGTCCGGCTCGGGGATCGTATCTTCCTGCTGTCCTCACGACCGGCCCGGCTGCTCCACACGGTCCCGATCGCCGTGCCACGTGCGCAGCGCAGCAACGAGCTCATTGCCGCGATCAAGGCCGATCTGGCGCGATTGGATTTTTCCGTGTCATAGTCATGGCAATGATCGAGATCGACCAGGGAAAACGCCATGAGAGCCGCAACTGCCGTCACGGCAATCACCATTCTGTCGAGCCTGCCGGTCGCGGTGCACGCGCAGAGCAAGGGCATCCGGCTCTGGAATCTGACGACGGCGACGATGACCGGCTTCCAGCTCTCTCCTGCTGGCGAGAACAAGTGGGGGCCGAATCAGACGCTGAACGACAAGGACAAGGAACTCGATCACGACGAACGGCTGAAGCTGACCGGGATCGAGCCGGGCCGCTATGATGCCAAGGTCAGCTATGCCGGCGACCGCCAATGCATCGTCCGCGGCCTCGACATCAAGGCCGAAGCCGTGATCTCGGTGGCCGACAAGGACTTGAAGGAGTGCACGAAGTAGGCAGGCGCCGGGCCGGCGTCAGGCCTTGTCGTTGCTGTGCGGGTACTCGCAGCGCCAGCGCACCGCGGTCCATTTCGGGTGTTCGCCGATCCATTGCGCGATATAGGGCGGCGCCTTCATCGCACATTGCTGCAGGGATGCGCCGCCATCGGCGAAATGGAGATGTTGCTCTTCGCATGTCGTCGGCGAGAGCACCGCACAGACGGTAATCACGAGATCTATCGGGCTCATGGCTCGGTCCTTCGATAAGCCTGATGCACACTACCTCAAAATACGACATCCGGCCGCATCGGTTTCTCTTTACGCCACAATTTGTCGAGGGAACCGCGGCAGAAGCACGTTCAAGCGGCGGATCCGGTCCTGGCGCTTGATCCGGGCGTGCGGATCGGCTGCAATGGCGGCGGTCGATCGACCTCAAGAAACGATTTTGGAGGAAGCAGATGCCCAAGGTTCTCGTGCTCTACAAGACCCCGAAGAGCGCCGAAGCATTCGACAAGCACTACATGAATGTCCACGTACCGCTGGCGAAAAAGATCCCTGGCCTCAAGACCTACGACATCAGCCGCGGCCCGGTGAATGGACCGGCGGGAGCCACCAACATTCACCTCGTGGCGACGCTGACATTCGATTCGATGCAGGCGTTGCAGGCGGGCATGGGCTCCGCCGAGGGAAAGGCTGCCGCGGGAGATCTGCCTAATTTTGCTGATGGCGGCGTCGACCTTTACATCTTCGACACCCAAGACGTTTAGGCGAACCGAACAGCAGATTTGGGCGAACGGAGATCGTCCGGGCGCTGGGCCGTTGATTGTTCTTCGGTCCGGTTGCCCGTGCCAGCGGACCGGAGGAGGCGTTCAAAACTGCTGGGCCGGTCTCATGAACAGTCCCCGACCGCTGAAAGAGCTACAAGCCTGAGCAAGAACAGGTCGAGGTCTTCACAAATTAAAGCAATAACAAACTAAGCTAATAACAGACCAAGGCAATCACAGTTCCGCCAAGCCAGTCCGAAGCGGATACCACGTCCGGTGGCTTGGCGGGTCGCTAATCGTTACTTGCGCGCCGCGCAAGCATACATGTTGATTTCCATGCCAACGGGCACTTCGACGATCTTCGGGGTCTTCCAGGCCATTTCAAACTCCCAAGTTCAGACTGTCATTGACTGGCGCCTTGCTCGCGCCGGCGATTAAGCTAGGGTCGGGCCTGTCGGAACGCAAGACGCCTGCCATCACAAGTCCCGAGCATATAAGTCGACAAGAAACTTACTCGCCTCTTAGTTGTTTCGACATCGCCGGACAGCCGGTATCGTGCCGGATTGTGGGCCGAAACGTGGTCGTACACGTCAAACATCGCAGTCACGCACAGCCAATCCGGATTTCTACCGCCGGCGCGCGATATGAGCTCAGCGACCGAGCGGCGCCCCGGTCAAGGCGCCGATCCCACGCTTGCTTCACCTGCCGCAGGCGGCGGGCCCCTCTCCTCCTCTCAGGCCCCTCCTGGCTGCACGTAACAGAACACGTAACGATTGCGACTGAGGAAGATGATGCCGTGACCCGTCGGATTGCCCTTGTCCCACTTCAATTTATGGGCAGGGACTTCGATTTCGGTCCCGGTATCGATGTGCGGTCGACCACGCGGCTCATCCGGACGGTCGTCCGTGATGGTCACGTAGGTCTTGCCGTCACGCACATGAATCTCGTCGGCGAAGTAGGCATCGGCTTCGCCACAACACGAGGCTGTCGGTACATCCGGTTGCATCAAAGCCTCGTACCACTGACGTAACGCGGGATCGACGGCTCCCCATTGGCCGAGATCACGTGCACTCGCACTCACCCAAAGGCAGCAAAGCATTCCGAGCCAAAGGATGGTTCGTTTCATCCGCCTACTCCTCTGTTGCCCCGGCAGAGGTCAAGAAGCAATGTTCATGCCGCAGCGCAACATCAGAGAGGTACCAAGATGCAGCAACATATTTGGCTGAACAAACAGCGGGTTACCTACGTGTTCCGGAGAGGATGAGGAGCGTTTCCCGATCGCTCGATGGCCACTGCCCACCTTTTCATATTGACGCTTCCCGATTTCGAGGGGAGTGTTGTTCCCGCAGCGTCAGAATAGGCGCGCATCAAAAATCTTGGAGGAAATGAATGAAGCGGATCGCGCTGGCCGCAGGCCTCGCCATCTTTGCATCACATGGTGCAAGCGCGCAGAGTGCCGATCAGTTGGTCAAGGGTGCCACTGATACGGCAAACGTCCTGAACTACGGGATGGGCTACAATCTGCAGCGGTTCAGCCCGCTCACGCAGATCAACAAAGACAACGCGAAGAACCTGGTTCCGGTGTGGAATTACAGCTTCGCCGATGACCGCAGCGAGGAGTCGCAGCCGCTCGTTTATCAGGGCGTGCTCTACGTCACGACTCACAACGCCACGATGGCGGTCGACGCCAAGACCGGCAAGCAGATCTGGAAGAGCAAGATCGACTATCCCGCCGAGACGCCGCGCGTCGTGTGCTGCGGCATCATCAACCGCGGTGCCGCCCTGTTCGACGGCAAGGTCTTCCGCACAACGCTCGATGCCAATGTGATCGCGCTCGATGCCAAGACCGGCAAGGAGCTGTGGCGTCAGAAGGCCGCCGACATCAAGGAAGGCTATTCGATGACCGTGGCGCCGCTGGTGGCGGACGGCGTCGTGATCACGGGTATCTCCGGTGCCGAGTTCGGGACCCGCGGCTTCATCGATGGCTGGGATCCGGCCACGGGCAAGCATTTGTGGCGTACCCACACCGTTCCCACTCCGGACGAGCCCGGCGGCGACACCTGGAAGGGCGACACCTGGAAACTGGGCGGTGGCTCGACCTGGATCACCGGCTCATACGATCCCGAGCAGAACACCGTGTTCTGGGGCGTCGGCAACCCCGGTCCGTTCAACGCGGCGGTGCGGCCCGGCGACAATCTCTACACCTGCTCGGTGCTCGCGCTCGACCCCAAGACCGGGAAGATGAAGTGGCACTTCCAGTTCTCGCCGAACAATCCGTTCGATTATGACGCGGTCGCGGAGATGGTGCTCGCCGACATGAACGTCGAGGGCAAGCCGACCAAGGTGCTGATGAACGCCAACCGCAACGGCTTCTTCTACGTGCTTGATCGCTCCAACGGCAAGCTGCTGGCTGCCAACCCCTATGTGAAAGTCAACTGGGCCTCCAGCATCGATCTGAAGACCGGCAAGCCGGTCGAGACCGATGTCACGCGTGATGCGCGCGAGGGCAAGAAGGTCACGGTCTATCCGTCGATCCTTGGCGGCAAGAACTGGCAGCCGATGTCGTTCAATCCGCAGACCGGACTGGCTTACGCCAACACCCTCGTCTTCGGCGGCCACTACAAGACCGAGCCTGCCACCTACAAGGCCGGCGAGTGGTATCTCGGCATGGATCTGACCGATCTGTGGGATTGGCCGGAAGGTCCGCGTGGCCAGCTCAAGGCCATCGATCCCATGACCGGCAAGACCAAATGGGAGCAGCCGAGCGACATTCCGCGCTTCTCGGGCGTGCTGTCGACGGCCGGCGGCGTCGTGTTCTCGGGCAAGCTGACGGGCGAGTTCGAGGCCTTTGATGCCGACAGCGGCAAGAAGCTGTGGCAGTTCCAAACCGGCTCGGGCATCGAGGGGCAGCCTGTCACCTGGCAGCAGGATGGCGTTCAGTACGTCGCCGTCACCTCCGGCTATGGCGGTGTCTATTCCCTGTTCTCCGGCGACGAGCGACTGGCCAATGTGCCGGCGGGCGGCTCGCTGTGGGTTTTCGCGGTCAAGAACTGAGTTTGGACGCCCGTGAGACAGAACATGTTCATGAGAACGGCGGCGACCTTCGCCGCCGTCGTGGCGACCTCGAGCATCCTCTCGACCGCCGCCTTCGCCCAACAGGATGAGACTGCTGCACACGGCCAAGTGGACCTCGGCAAGACGACATTCGCGCAGAAATGTTCGCATTGCCATGGCCCGAACATGGTGAACTCCGGCACGGTCACACCGGACTTGCGCCGGTTTCCTGACGACCAGCCACGCTTCGTGACCACCGTGAAGCAAGGCAAGAACGGCCGCATGCCGCCATGGGGTGACATTCTCAGCGATGATGAGATCACCGCTCTTTGGGCCTATGTTTCGAGCCGGAGAGCGCAATGACGCGCCGTCTCGCTTGCTGGGTGGCCGCCTGCATGATTTCAACAATGTCGACAGCGGCTTCGGCCGCTGACGACGTGTTGCGCATCTGCCTGGACGAAAATCTTCCACCGCTCTCGGCGCATCATCGCGGTCAGCCAGGCAGCGGTTTCGATATTCTCCTCGGACAGGCGATCGCTGAACGTCTCGGCAAGAAGCTCGAAATCCAATGGTTCGAAAGCAAGCTCGACGAGGATTCCAGTCCGGCTCTGGAAGCCAATGCACTGCTTTCGGACGGCAGATGCGCGCTGCTCGGCAGCTATGCCTTCACCCAGGATGGACTGGTCCAACCCGGCGTCAAGACGGCCAAGCTGCCGGATTTCGATGGCGCGACGCGTGACGATCGCCGGCGCCGCATCCCGCTGGGCGCCTTGATACCGAGCAAGCCCTATCTGTTCTCGACACTAACGGTCGTTCTCGGACCTGCGGCAGCACAGCGCCGAATCAACGACATTGGAGATCTCGCTGGGCTGCGCCTCGGAATCGAGAGCGGCACATTGGCTGACGCGATCCTGATGACGTTCGACAAGGGACGGTTGATCGAGGACATCACCCATCTGATTCCGACGCGGGATGATTTGTTGGGGGCGCTTGAACGAGGCAAGTTCGACGCAACGCTGCTCGACAGCCGGCGCTTCGATGCCTATCGGGCCGCTCACCCTGAGACGAAGCTCGCCGGATCCGGCTATAGCTATCCAATCGGCGTGAACCGTGGCTATGTCGCGCTGTCCAGTTCGTCAGACCTGCTGACAGCTGTCAACAAAGTATTGTCGGACCTGGAAGCTGCCGGAACTCTGGCCGATCTTGGTCGGTCGGCGGGACTGACCTACCTGCCTGCACGCGAGCCGATCGTGCTCGGCGATGCCTTCCAGAAGATCATCCGGAGCGGCGCGCGCTGAAGCGCGTCGCGCCTGGACGCTCAGCGTGCTGCCGTCTTATGAACCGATGACGGCACGACGCCAAAATATTTGCGGAACACGCGGCTGAAATGGGACGAGCTCGAAAAGCCCCATGAGAACGCAACATCGGTGATGGTCTTGCCGCTCTGCGTTTCCAGCTCTTGCCGGCAATGTTGCAGCCGGGCTCGCCAGATGTAGTCGCTGACCGTCATGCCGCGATCGCTGAAGACCATGTGAAGGTAACGCTTGGTACAACCAAGAGCTGCCGAAATCTGATCGATGCAAAGATCCGGATCGCGCAGATGCTCGCGAATGAAGGCTTGCGCCCGGATGTAAACGGCCTCGGGCCCCGCACGGTCCAACATCCGATCGGCTTCCCGCAATGGCAACAACAACAGATCGATGAGCGATTCAGCGACGCTGGCCGCCGAGTTGGGCGACAGCCGAGTCGCCTCGTCAAAAGCGGCATGCGTCACGTCATGCGCGATCCGGCCCGTTCCGCTGCGCGCCGACAATTTGTACGCGGGCATTTTTTCGGACCGGAAGCCGCGCTCCTGCAGCAACTCCTTCGGCACGATGACGACATCGTGGCGCGTCAGCGCGGGGCTGACGATCGTGTGCGGCGACGAGACATCATAGGCAAGACAGTCGCCCGGTCCGATCTCGATCTGCCGGCCATCCTGCTCGAAATAGGAGACGCCATAGGTCTGGAACAGGATCTTGATGTAGGGATGTGCCGTATCTCGCGCTCGCGCATAGGTATGTGCGATGCGGTGCTGGCTGGCCTCGATCTGGCAGAGTTTCAGGCGCGAGACGGTGGTGAAATTGATGCGGCCTTCGAATGACGCCCCTTCCAACGGGTCGATATCGAAACGTCCGCAAAGATCGGTCAGTGCATCTGACCAACGTTGAATCTGGCTCTTCGGCGAGAACCCCGAAGTACTAAGCGAGCGGATCGTATCGGACATATTCATCCACCGATTCATGAGCGAAACGCAACGGGTCCGCCGCAGGACGGCGGACGAGATTGCAGCCGGATTACTCCCATTTTAAGGCCGCGCGAGCGTGCGCGGCAAATCGGTTCCAAAGATGTCCCCGGTGATCCTCCGCCTTCATGTCTGCAAGGTCAAGGGAAACATCAACCCCCGGTGGAACCACGGTGCTGCAAATTGATGCTACGCAACAAGAATGGGCCTCATGTTGCGGGCCAGCAAAGCAAAATCTCCTTCAAAATCTTCTGTTGGCTTCACTCTTGAGCAAGCGCTTTTCTCTATTGGGCAAGTTTCCCGATCCGGAAGGGGATAATCAATGATGCCGAAAACGAATACTGGGCCGCGCAATGCGGAACCTCAGTTGAACCCGGGAGGAAAGACGATGCGAAAGGTACTACTCGCAACTTGTCTGACGTCAGTCGCGGCGCTTGCCGCGGGTGGCGCATGGGCCAGCGAAGAGCTGGTCAAGATGTCGGCCAACCCGAAGGACTGGGTGATGCCGGCAGGAGATTACGCCAACACGCGTTACTCCAAGCTCAACCAGATCACCGCCCAGAACGTCGGCAAGCTGCAGGTCGCGTGGACCTTCTCCACCGGCGTGCTGCGCGGCCACGAAGGCGGCCCGCTCATCGTGGGCAACATGATGTATGTGCATACGCCGTTCCCGAACAAGGTGTATGCCATCGATCTGGCGCAGGACAACAAGATCGTCTGGCGGTACGAGCCGAAGCAGGATCCGAACGTCATTCCGGTGATGTGCTGCGATACGGTCAATCGCGGCGTCGCCTATGGCGACGGCAAGATCTTCCTGCACCAGGCCGACGACAAGCTGGTGGCGATCGACGCCAAGACCGGCCAGCACGTCTGGACCGCCGTCAACGGCGATCCGAGCAAGGGCCAGACCGGCACCTCCGCTCCGCTCGTCGTCAAGGACAAGGTCCTGGTCGGCACCTCCGGCGGTGAGTTCGGCGTCCAGTGCAGCATGACCGCTTACGACATCAAGAGCGGCAAGCAGGTCTGGAAGGCCTACTCCGAAGGTCCGGATGACCAGATCCTGTTCGATGCCAACACCACCTCGCTCGGCAAGCCGGTGGGCAAGGACTCGAGCCTGAAGACCTGGCAGGGCGATCAGTGGAAGACCGGCGGCGGCTGCACCTGGGGCTGGATCTCCTATGATCCGCAGCTCGACATGGTGTATTACGGCTCGGGCAACCCCTCGACCTGGAATCCGAAGCAGCGCCCAGGCGACAACAAATGGTCGATGACGATCTTCGCGCGTGCGGCCGATACCGGCGTGGCGAAGTGGGTCTATCAGATGACGCCCCACGACGAGTGGGACTATGACGGCGTCAACGAGATGATCCTGTCGGACCAGGCGATCAACGGCCAGCCGCGCAAGCTCCTGACCCACTTCGATCGTAACGGTCTCGCCTACACCCTCGATCGCACCAATGGCGAGTTGCTGGTCGCCGAGAAGTACGACCCGAAGGTGAACTGGACCACCGGCGTCGACATGGACAAGAACTCTGCGACCTACGGACGTCCGAAGGTGGTCGATCAATACTCGACCGACAAGCAGGGCGAAGACGTCAACACCAAGGGCATCTGCCCCGCCGCGCTCGGCACCAAGGACGAACAGCCCGCCGCCTATTCTCCGGACACGCAGCTGTTCTATGTGCCGACCAACCATGTCTGCATGGACTACGAACCCTTCAAGGTGAGCTACACTGCAGGTCAGCCCTATGTCGGTGCGACGCTGTCGATGTATCCGCCTCCGGGTGAGAGCCATATGGGCAACTTCATCGCCTGGGACGGCAAGACCGGCAAGATCGCCTGGTCGAACAAGGAGCCGTTCTCGGTCTGGTCGGGTGCGCTCGCAACCGCTGGCGGCGTGGTGTTCTACGGAACGCTGGAAGGCTACCTCAAGGCTGTCGATGCCAAGACGGGCAAGGAGCTCTACAAGTTCAAGACTCCGTCCGGCATCATCGGCAACGTCACGACCTATGAGAACGGTGGCAAGCAGTATGTCGCCGTGCTCTCGGGTGTCGGTGGCTGGGCCGGCATCGGTCTTGCGGCGGGCCTGACGGATCCGACCGCCGGTCTCGGTGCGGTCGGTGGCTACGCAGCGCTGAGCAACTACACCGCTCTCGGCGGCACGCTCACCGTGTTCTCGCTCCCGCAACAGTGAGCTGACGGTCTGCTTCCGGCGCATGGACATGTCCATGCGCCGGTTCGCTACCCCCAAACTTAAGGGAAGACGCCCTTGCGTAAGATCTGTTTTGCGGCCGCCACGGCTCTGAGCCTGGCAGCCGGCGGAATGACTGTCGTCGAAAAAGCCTGGGCGGAAGCCCCGGGCGACGCGACGGCCGTGAAATCCGAAGATGGGAAGTATTTCGATAAGGATGGGAATCCGACCTACAAGGTGACCGCCGACGGATCGGTCGATTGGTACACCTACTCCGGATACCGCCGCTACCACTCCGAATGCCACGTCTGTCATGGGCCCGACGGCATGGGATCGACTTATGCGCCCGCGCTGAAGGATTCGGTCAAGAACATGAGTTATGGCGATTTCCTCGGCGTCGTCGCGAGCGGCCGTAAGAACATCAGCACGGCCCAGGAGAACGTCATGCCCGCGTTCGGCGACAACCCGAACGTAGCCTGCTACATGGACGATCTCTACATCTACCTGCGCGCCCGCAGCAATGACGCGGTGGGTCGCGTTCGCCCGGCCAAGCACGAGGACAAGCCGCCAGCCTATACGGAAGCGGAAAACTCCTGCATGGGCAAGAAATGACTGACGACGGGGTCCGCGACCCGGGCAGCATCGCGGGCTCAAGAGAATGAAACAGGAGTTTAAGACATGAAGACGCGCGCCGCGGTCGCTTTCGAAGCCAAGAAACCGCTGGAGATCGTCGAGGTTGACCTCGAAGGACCGAAGGCCGGTGAAGTGCTGGTCGAGATCAAGGCGACCGGCATCTGCCACACGGATGCCTATACGCTGGATGGTTTCGACAGCGAAGGCATCTTCCCGTCGATCCTCGGCCATGAGGGCGCCGGCATCGTGCGCGAGGTCGGTCCCGGCGTGACCTCGGTCAAGCCCGGCGATCATGTCATTCCGCTGTACACACCGGAGTGCCGCCAGTGCAAGAGCTGCCTCAGCCGCAAGACCAATCTCTGCACCGCAATCCGCGCGACGCAGGGCAAGGGCTTGATGCCGGACGGCACCTCGCGCTTCAGCTATAAGGGTCAGACCATCTACCATTACATGGGCTGCTCGACCTTCTCCAACTTCACCGTGCTGCCGGAGATCGCGGTGGCGAAGATCCGAGAGGACGCGCCGTTCGACAAGAGCTGCTACATCGGCTGCGGCGTCACCACCGGCGTCGGTGCGGTCGTCAACACGGCGAAGGTGGAGCCGGGCTCGAACGTGATCGTGTTCGGTCTCGGCGGCATCGGCCTCAACGTCATCCAGGGCGCCAAGATGGCGGGGGCCGACAAGATCATCGGCGTCGACCTCAATGACGGCAAGGAGGAATGGGGCCGTCGCTTCGGCATGACCCACTTCGTCAACCCGAAGAAGGTCACCGGCGACATTGTTCAGCATCTGGTCGCGCTCACCGATGGCGGCGCCGACTACACCTTCGACTGTACCGGCAACACCACCGTGATGCGCCAAGCGCTCGAAGCCTGCCACCGCGGCTGGGGCGAATCGATCATCATCGGCGTCGCCGAGGCAGGCAAGGAGATCTCTACCCGCCCATTCCAGCTCGTCACCGGGCGCGTCTGGAAGGGCACTGCGTTCGGCGGCGCGCGTGGGCGCACCGACGTCCCCAAGATCGTCGACTGGTACATGAACGGGAAGATCGAAATCGACCCGATGATCACCCACACGCTCAAGCTCGAAGAGATCAACAAAGGCTTCGACCTGATGCATGAGGGCAAATCGATCCGTTCCGTCGTCGTGTTCTGACCCCAAGCACGCAACCATGAGGAGGACTGCGCCATGACTGTCCACATCCACCCGTACGTCGACAACGGCGTCAAACAGGGAAGCGGCCACTTTGCCGGCGGCACCCTGGTCTGCAAGTGTCATGACCGGCCGGTGAAGGTCGCCGTCAAGGGCGACGTCGCCCACAACCACGCCTGCGGCTGCACCAAGTGCTGGAAGCCTTCCGGCGCGACCTTCTCGGTCATCGCCGTGGTTCCGCGGCAGAACGTCACGGTTCTGGAGAACGGCGACAAGCTCAAGATCGTCGATCCCTCGGCGGTCATTCAACGCTACGCCTGCACTGGCTGCGGCACCCACATGTACGGCCGGATCGAGAACACGGGTCACCCGTTCTACGGCCTCGACTTCATCCATCCCGAGCTGTTCCAGGAGCAGGGCTCGGCGGCCCCCGCGTTTGCCGCCTTCGTCTCCTCGGTGATCGAGTCGGGCGTAAAGCCGGAGCAGATGGGTGAGATTCGGGCTCGGCTGAAGGAACTGGGGCTGGAGCCCTATGACTGCCTGTCGCCGGCTCTCATGGATGCGATTGCCACCCATGTGGCGAAAGCAAAGGCGGCCTGACGGCCGCAGCAGACCAAGCGTATGAACTGAAGCGTTCCTTCCTGAAGACTTGGTGCCTCGCCTGCCCCACGCCGGCGAGGCATTCTTTTTCTGCCGTCGTTCTGAACCCGCGACCGCGCTTCGTAGCGACGCATCGCTTGATGTTCCGCGTTTGCATTGCAGCGGGCTGCACGCTCTGCCCTCGCCTGCCCTGACAGCACACGCGCCTGTGTAGACCGATGCCCATCCCGGTCTGCTATCATGAGTCGTTCTCCGACAATTCTCAATCAAGCCGGCGCGCGCAGCAGGGACATGTGGTCTCGCGCGCGTCCACCAAAGATCAGAACTGACGACCATTGGTCCGACAGAGCGAGGGCGAACATGATCAAGGTGAAAATCAACGGGCAGGAGCAGAGCTGGGATGGTGATCCGAGCCTGCCGCTGCTGTGGTATCTGCGCGATGAGCTCGGCCTGACCGGCAGCAAATATGGCTGTGGCCAGGCGCTGTGCGGTGCCTGCACCGTGATGGTCGACAAGGAAGCTGCGCGAGCCTGCATCACTGCGATCTCGGATGTGGCGGGGCGCGAGGTCACGACCATTGAAGGCCTGCATCCGACCGGCGACCATCCGGTGCAGAAGGCGTGGCGACAGGTCAACGTGCCGCAATGCGGCTTCTGCCAGGCCGGCCAGATCATGCAGGCGGCCGCGCTGCTCAACCAGAATCCGAAGCCGTCGCATGACCAGATCAGGGACGCGATGTCCGGCAACATCTGTCGCTGCGGCTGCTATCAGCGCATCGAAAACGCGGTTCATCTCGCCTCGACGGGAGTGTGATCATGACCATCATCGCAAATCCCGACAGCGCAACATCCGCCTCGCGGCGCGGCTTCGAGCGGCATCTCAAGGTCGAGAACGTCTCCCGCCGCGCCATCCTGCAGACGCTCGGCCTGGCCGGCGGCTTCGTGCTCGCCGCCCCCCTGCTGTCGCGGCCGGCCTTCGCCGCCTATGAGACCGGCGCCGGCAAGATGCCGCATGGCACGGTGGTCGATCCCAAGATTTTCGTGTCGATCGCGCCCGACGGCATCGTCTCCATCCTCGCCCATCGTTCCGAGATGGGCACCGGCGTGCGCACCAGCCTGCCGCTGATCGTGGCGGAGGAGATGGAGGCCGACTGGACGAAAGTGCGCGTGGTGCAGGCGCCCGGCGACGAAGTGAAGTTCGGCAACCAGGACACCGACGGTTCGCGCAGCACGCGGCATTACCTGCTGCCGATGCGCCAGATCGGCGCCATGGCGCGCGCGATGCTCGAAGCCGCCGCAGCCAAGCGGCTTGGCGTGCCCGCAAGCGAGGTGAAGGCCGTCAACCACGAGGTCGTGCACAGCGCCAGCGGCAAGCGCCTCGGCTTCGGAGAGCTTGCGGCCGACGCGGCCAATCAGCCGGTCCCCGCCGTCGACAGCGTGCAACTGAAGTCGCCCAAGGACTTCCGTTATCTGGGCAAGGGTCAGGTCAGCATCGTCGATCTGCACGACATCACCGTCGGCAAGGCGCGTTACGGCGCCGATGTCCGCCTGCCCGGCATGAAATACGCCGTCATCGCCCGGCCGCCGGTGACAGGCGGCAAGGTGAAGTCGTTTGACTCGGCCGAAGCCCTGAAGGTCCCCGGCGTCGAACAGGTTCTCGAGGTCAAGGGCTGGCCGTGGCCGTCGAAGTTCCAGCCGCTCGGCGGCGTCGCCGTCGTCGCACGCAACACCGGGGCTGCGATCAAGGGCCGCGACGCGCTCAAGGTCGAGTGGGACGACGGGCCCAACGCGGCCTACGACTCGGTCGCCTATCGCGCCGAGCTCGAAGCCGCCGCGCGCCAGCCGGGTCTGGTCGTGCGCCAGGAGGGTGATGTCGAGGCCGCGCTGAAGTCGGCCGACAAGATCGTCACCGGCGAGTACTACTTGCCGCACTTCGCTCATGCCAGCATGGAGCCGCCGGTCGCGGTCGCCGACGTGAAGGGCGACAAGGCCGAGATCTGGGCGCCGGTGCAGAGTCCCGGCGGCACCCGCGAGGACGTCGCCAAGACGCTGCAGCTCCCGCCGGAGAACGTGACCGTCAACGTCACCCTGCTCGGCGGCGGGTTCGGGCGTAAATCGAAATGCGACTTCGCGCTCGAAGCCGCCCTGCTCTCCAAGACCCTGGGCGCGCCGGTCAAGGTGCAGTGGACGCGTGACGACGACATCCAGCACGACTTCCTGCACACGGTCTCGGTCGAGCGGATCGAGGCCGGGCTCGACAAGAGCGGCAAGGTCGTCGCCTGGCGTCATCGCAGCGTCGCGCCGACGATCCTGTCGACCTTCGCCGCCGGGGCCGACCACGCCGCGCCGTTCGAGCTCGGCATGGGCCTTGTCGACATGCCTTTCGAGATCGCCAACATCCAATGCGAGAACCCGGCCGCCAAGGCGATGACCCGGATCGGCTGGTTCCGCTCGGTCTCGAACATTCCGCGCGCCTTCGCCGTGCAGTCGATGGTCGGCGAGCTCGCGCATGCCACCGGCCGCGACCAGAAGGACATGCTGCTGGAGCTGATCGGCACGCCGCGCGTCGTCAAGCTCGCTTCGGTGAAGGATCTCTGGAACTACGGCGAGCCCTATGAGAGCTACCCGATCGATACCGGGCGGCTGCGCCGCGTCGTCGAGTTCGTCGCCGAGAAGGGCAATTGGGGCCGCTCGCTTCCCAAAGGCCATGGCCTCGGCATCGCCGCGCATCGCAGCTTCGTCAGCTACATCGCCACCATCGTGGAGGTGTCGGTCGACGACAAGGGCAAGCTCTTGGTACACCAGGTCGACAGCGCGATTGATTGCGGTGTCTTCGTCAACCCCGAGCGCATCCAGTCGCAGCTCGAGGGGGCGGCAATCATGGGGCTGAGCCTCGCCAAATATGGCGAGGTCAGCTTCAAGAACGGCCGGGTGCAGCAGCGCAATTTCGACGACCATCCGGTGGTCCGGATCGACGAGGCGCCGCTGGTCACCAACGTGCACATCGTGCCCGCCGATGCCGACACGCCGCCGAGCGGCGTCGGCGAGCCGGGCGTGCCGCCATTTGCGCCGGCGCTCGCCAACGCGATCTTTGCCGCCACCGGCAAGCGTCTGCGCGCGCTGCCGATCGGCAATCAGCTCGCGACGTGAGCTGATCGACCTCACATCATCATCGGCCGGAGCGATCCGGCCGATGATCCCCCCCAGCAGAGCAACGAAAGATCAGCGCCCGTAGCGCACCGAGGCATAGCGGCCGATGACGGCGCCGCGCGCCTGTCCCGGCGTGCCGGCGCCGCCGTGAGGCGTGCTGCCGCAATCTTGGCGCAGCGGCCGCGGAGCAGGCTTGTCGGCGCGCGCCGAAGTCGGCCGGACGCCGACGAGCTTGGTCACCAGCGTGCGCAGTCGCTGGTTCTCGATCTCCAGCTCCTTCAAACGACGCAGGGCAGGACTGCTGAGCCCGCCATAGCGCTGGCGCCAGCGATAGAAGGTGCGCAGCGAGACGCCCGCCGTGCTGCAAATTTCGGCAACCGGCACGCCCGATTCCGCCTCGCCCAGCAGAACCAGAATCTCGTGCGCGGTGTGCTGACAACGTCGCATGCTCGAGCCCCCTGCGCTGCCCTTGGCGGCATTCTCGCATGGATTCCATGAGCTTGATAGGCGCCCCGGGCGACCGCCCGTCGTGCCCGCGCGGCGCGACGGCGACGTGGCGCGAGGTCATGAGACCGTCGCGCCAGAACGGCGGCTCGCCGACCATTGGCAAAATTGACACGAGCGCAGGGAACCGAGCTGATCTGCCGGGACGCTGAGCAAGGCTGAACAGTTTTTGGCATTGCGCGCCGCGACATCCTACCCTGAAATCGCGTCGAAGACTCGCGCCCCACGGAGGCAGCCCTTGTCCAAACGCCACGAAATTCCCGCCACGCATGAGAGCATGGTGTGGGGCTATCTCGACAGCACCACGCCACCGGTGCTTGAAGTCGCCTCCGGCGACACCGTGACGCTGCATTCCTTCCCGGCCGGCGGCAAGGAGACCCTTCCCGAGGACCGCAGCATCGTTCCACCCGGCTATCTCACCGCGCTCGACACCCTGATCCAGGGGCCGGGCCCGCATTTCATCACTGGTCCCGTCCACGTGAAGGGCGCGCAGCCCGGTGATACGCTCCAGGTCGACATCCTCGACGTCAAGGTCAGCCAGGACTGGGGCTTCGTCTCGATCCTGCCTTTGCTCGGCACCCTGCCCGACGAGTTCACCGACTACGAGACGATCCACCCGAAGGTCGATCACGAGCGCCAGGTCTGCATCATGCCCTGGGGCACCGAGATCGCGCTCGATCCGTTCTTCGGCATCATCGCGACCGCGCCGCCGCCCGCGTGGGGGCGCTGCGGGTCGCCGGTACCGCGCAGCTTCGGCGGCAACATGGACAACAAGGAGCTGCGGCCGGGCACGACGCTGTATCTACCGGTGTTCAACGAGGGCGCATTGTTCTTCGCCGGCGACGGCCATGGCGTGCAGGGCGACGGCGAGGTCTGCATCACCGCGCTCGAGACCGGCGTCACCGGCACCTTCCGGCTCACGGTGCGCAAGGACATGGACATCACCTGGCCCTTCGCCGAGAACGCCACCCATCTGATGTCGATCGGCCTCGACGAGGATCTCGACGACGCCGCCAAGCAGGCGGTGCGCGAGATGGTCAAGCATGTCTGCGCCCGCACCAACCTGTCGCGCAATCAGGCCTACATGCTGTGCTCGCTGGCCGGCAATCTGCGCGTGACCCAGCTGGTCGACGGCAACAAGGGCATCCACATGCTGCTGCCGAAGGCCTATCTGTAGTCCCTCCTCTACCGGTCGATGAAGCGATCGTGCGCGGTCAAAACGACCTGACCGCCGGCCCCGATGGCCTGGAAGGTGACATCGGCGTCGCGCGGCTCGGGCATGGTCAGCGTCACGCGCAGGGTCTCGGAGCCGTCCGGCTCGACCGTGATCGCATCCGCCGTCGCGTGACCGACAATCGCGAGCGCCGCGTCGACGCCGCTGATGCCGAGCGTGAAGCTCTGCACGGCCGCCGACTTGTTGAGCAGCTTGACCGTATAGGCGTTGCGGACCGAACCATCCGACAGCCGCACCGACATCGGATCGCGATCGTGCTGCACCGAGAGTACGGCGGTGGTCTTGGTCACAAACGACACCGCGATGATGCCGGCCAGCGCGACACAGGCGAGCGCGAGCCCGACCGTCTTCGGCCGCAGCAGCCGCGACACACGCGGCTGGCCCGCGCGGCCGCGCTCGATATTGTCCCAGCTTTCGTAGTCGATCAGGCCGCGCGGACGGTCGAGCCTGGCCATCACACCATCGCAGGCGTCGACGCAGAGGCCGCAATTGATGCAGGCAAAATTCGGCCCCTGGCGGATGTCGATGCCGATCGGGCAGACCGCGACGCAGGCGCCGCAATCGACGCAATCGCCGGCCGGCAACCCCTGCGAGCGGGCCTCGGCGGCCTTCTTCGCCGACATCCTGACCTCGCCGCGATAGTCGCGGTAATTCACGGTGAAGGCTTCGGCGTCCCAGATCGCGCCCTGCAGCCGCGGCCACGGGCACATGAAGGTGCAGACCTGCTCGCGCGCGAAGCCGGCCAGGCCATAGGTCGTGCCGGCGAACACCAGCGTCCAGGTCAAGGCGGTCGGCGACATCTCGCCATGAATGACGTCGCGGACCAGTTCCGGCGCGTCGGTGAAGTAGAAGATCAAGGTGCCGCCGGTGAGAAGCGCGATCATCATCCACAGCGCGTGCTTGGTCGCGATCTGCGCCACCCGCTTCGTCGTCAGCGGCGCACCGATATTCTTCAGCCGCTGCCGGCGATCACCTTCGACCAGCCGCTCGACCAGCAGGAACAGATCGGTCCACACCGTCTGCGGGCAGGCGAAGCCGCACCACAAGCGCCCGGCCAGTGCATTCACCAGGACGAGGATCAATGTCGCCAGCAGCATCGCCGCGGTGATGAGATAGAGGTCCTGCGGCCAGATCTCGGCCGGGCCGAGATAGAGTTTTCCATGGGCGAAATCGAGCAGCACGGCCTGCCCAGGCGCATTCGGGCCGCGGTTCCAGCGGATGAAGGGCGTGACGTAGTAGACCGAGAGGGTGAGCATCAGGATCAGCCATTTGAGCCGGCGGATCGGCCCCTTGACGCCTTGCGGAACCACGGGACCGCCGAGCTGGCGTGGGGATCGTGCCGGTTTGCGGACAGGCGCTTGGCCGTGAGCCGGGGACTGGCTCTGGCCCCGCCCCTGCGCCGCGCGGCGCGTCCTGGCGTGATCGATCTCGATGGTGATGGCCACGTCTGCCCTCGTTCGCTTGCCTGTTGCAGGCGACGATAGACGGCGGCGCGAGGCGGCTCTTTGTCGGCCCACAAACTTGCGAACAGGTGGCAGCGGCTGTTTGCGCGGGAACAACGAGGCTCGGCGTCTAGCAGGCGATGAGGGAGGCGGCACCGCGAGTGCTGCGGCAGGCGCGCCATCCGATGGGATGAATGCGTCTGCCGCCCTTCTGCTGGCAAAATTGCGGTAGTGTTCGGCGTGCCGTAGCTTGCGGCCATCCTTCGAGACGCGCGCCTTCGGCGCGCTCCTCAGGATGAGGTTCGAATACGCGGAGGGATGCAGGACCCTCTCCATGAGAACGCTGCCGTAACCGGCAGCGTCCTCATGGTTTGTATGCAGCGCCAGTTGGCGCACGCGACTCATGGTGAGGAGCGCCGCTCGCAACGCGTCTCGAACCATGAGGCCAAGATTGGAACGCATCGGATTGCATCCGCATCGTCCGAGTCATGCCGCTAGTCACACGATCTTGATCGACATGTCGGGCAAGCCCTCCAGCTTGCACAAGAGCACGTCGCCCTTGACGACCGGGCCGACATTCTCCGGCGTGCCCGAATAGATGATGTCGCCGGCCTTGAGCTCGAACGCCTCGGAGAGCTTCGCGATCTGCTCGGCGACACTCCAGATCATCTTGGTGAGATCGGAATTCTGCCGGACGGTGCCGTTGACCGCGAGCGAGATCGCGCCCTTGGTGAAATGGCCGACCTTGGTTACCGGATGGATGGGGCCGATCACCGCGGCATGGTCGAAACTCTTGCCGATCTCCCAGGGCTTCTTCTCCGCGGCCATCCCGTTCTGCAGGTCGCGCCGGGTCATGTCGAGGCCGAGCGCGTAACCATAGACATGGTCGAGCGCAGCCTCGACCGGGATGTTGGTGCCGCCGGATTTCAGCGCCGCAACCAGTTCGACCTCGTGGTGATAGTTCTTGGTCAGCGACGGATAAGGGTGATCGGCGACCTCGCCGATCGCGACATTCTGGATCGCATCGGTCGGCTTCTGGAAGAAGAACGGTGGCTCGCGGTTCGGATCGGAGCCACGCTCGATCGCATGCGCCGCATAGTTGCGGCCGATGCAGTAGATGCGGCGGACCGGGAACACGCTTTGCTCGCCGACGATCGGAATGGTGGTCGCCGGCACGGCGAAGATCGGCTTCGGCCCGGCCTGTGCCGCGGCAGGGTAGGTGTCCGTCATAATCGCAGCCGCTGCGGCGGCGCTGCCGGCGACGAGAAGATCGCGGCGTGAGGTGTCTGCCATGGGTTTCCTCCTGGGATCAGCCCGTTGCGGTCGGCTGATTTGTTGGTGGTGGCGCGCCAGCATCGGCGCCCCGCTCAACTGATAAGCATATCCAGTATGCCAGCGCCACCATGCGCGCACGCGCCGTCGCCCTCGCAGCGCAACACGCGCCCGAAGCGATGCTCGAGACCCTCGCCGGAAACGCGAGGGCGCAGGGAAGGCCGGACCTCGACTGAGGCCCGTGGCCCGCCTGCGGAAAAAAATGCAGGCGGCAGGAACCACAGGTTCAGCCGGACAGACCCGGCCTTCCCTGCGCGATGGGTGAACGTCTGCTCCGAGCTCTCCCCGGGGACCGGCTTTCTTGCCCCCGTCACCTCAGCGACACGTCATGTCACTCAGGCTTGGCGCCAGCATCGGGACGCCAGGACCACACGGCTTGAACGTCCGCGAGCTGACAGTCGTCTTGCGCAACAGCGCCTGACAGACCCGCGGCCACCGCTCCCCGCCTCTCCGTATCGTGACGACGCGCACGTCCCTCTGCATGAGGCGGGATGGGGCGAGGAGAGCATCATTTCTGCAAATACGAAAGAAAGAAATTTTCGCGCTGACATCTGGACAGGGGTGATCGTGCTGAGCACGCTGCGGAATTATCGCTTTCGGCGCATCCGCGGATGCGCGCTTGCAAGAACCTGCGACGGCGGCTCGGCAGTGCAGTTGGTCTTCGCGGCTCGACTGAGTCGCCCGTCGGGTCGGTCACCGCAAGCAGCCAACGAACACGGACCCCATGGATGTGTTGCGCGCGAATTGCGGCCTTTGCCGCGATACCCTGGCCTCATGGTTCGAGACGCGCGGCCATATCGACCGCTGGATGAGCTTGACCAGTTGCACGGCGCTCCTCACCATGAAGAGCAGGTGAAGGAGGAGCGTGGCGCGATCACGTTCGTCCCGCCGCAACAGAATCGGACCTCATGCTGAGGACCCCGCCGCAGGCGGCCGTCTGGAAGGGTGGACGTGGGCGATGCACTCACCACCTGATCCGCGGGACCTCTCGCCTCGTTCCTTTGTTGACACCCAACCGAACGGCGCAATGCCATGACCGAGCCGACACCACCCAGGAGACGCCGCATGCTGATCTGGCTGGCCAGCCTTGCCATGCTCGTGATCGCCGGCGCCGCCATTGCCGCGGGGCCGCTGATGAGCCGAGTCGAACATCCCAAATACGACACCGTCAGTCGCGATGGCGATTTCGAGATCCGCGCCTATGCGCCGATGATCATTGCGGAGGCCGAGGTGCAGGGCGCACGCAAGCCGGCCATCGAGGAGGGCTTTCGCATCATCGGCGGCTATATCTTCGGTGCCAATCAGGGCAGGATGAAGATCGCGATGACCGCGCCGGTGCAGCAACAGGCAGCGGCATTGCCGGCACCGGGGGACGAGACCGGCAGCGATCGCTGGAAGGTCAGCTTCGTGATGCCGTCGAGCTGGTCGCTCGACACCCTGCCGCCGCCCGCCGACACGCGCATCAAGCTGAACTCGCTGCCGGCCCAGCGCATGGTCGCAATCACCTTCTCCGGCTCCTATTCCGACGGCATCATCGCCGAAAAGACCCGCGAACTGCGAGACTACGCGCAGCGCAAAGGCCTGACCGTCACCGGATCCCCATTGCTCGCATTCTACAACCCGCCCTGGACCCTGCCGATGCTGCGCCGGAACGAGGTGATGCTGGCGTGTAGTTGTTAGCCGGACTTTGACCCAGGCGAAGCTGCGCTCCCTCTCCCCGTTCTTACTGGGAGAGGGTCGGGGTGAGGGGCGACCACGCGCACCGACTGAGCTGAGAGTCCCCCTCACCCGGATCGCATCTATCGATGCAATCCGACCCCTGCCCGCAGGCGGGACGAGGTGCGCCACCATCGCCGTTCGATCTGTGATCAACTCATTCAGTAACCTGCGGCGCGCACTCACTCAGCGCCAACCCACCTCACGCATCAATGATCGCCACCGCCCGCGTCCAGCCGGCGGACGCCCGCTCGATCTTCACCGGGAAGCACGACACGGTGAAGCCGGTCGATGGCAGCTGCTCCAGATTATGCAGCTTCTCAAGGTGGCAATAGCCGATGTGGCGGCCGGCTTTGTGGCCTTCCCAGATGATGCTGGCGTCGTGGGTCTCGGCATAGGTCTTGGCCGTGAACACGAACGGCGCATCCCAGCTCCAGCCATCGGTGCCGGTGAGACGAACGCCGCGCTCGAGCAGATACATCGTCGCCTCATAGCCCATGCCGCAGCCTGAATTGACGTAATTGGCCTGGCCGTAGCGCGCGCCCGCGGCGGTGTTGACGACGACGATTTCGAGCGGCGACAGCGTGTGCCCGATCCGCTTCAGCTCCTCCTCGACATCCTTCGCGGTCGCCACATAGCCGTCGGGGAAGTGCCGGAAGTCGAGCTTCACGCCCGGCTGCAGGCACCATTCCAACGGCACCTCGTCGATGGTCCAGGCGCGCTCGCCCCGGTTCATGGTGGGATGGAAGTGCCAGGGGGCATCGAGATGCGTGCCGTTATGGGTTGAGAGGTTGACCTGCTCGACCGCCCATCCCTGCCCGTCCGGCAGATCCTCGGCCTTCAACCCGTCGAAGAATTGCAGCATGCGCGGCAGGCCCTGCTGGTGGTCGATATAGGTGATTGTCGGATGCGTTCCCGGCGGATCGGCCGGGACATCGTTCTGCAGCGGCACGGAAATGTCGATCAGCTTGCGGGCCATGGGCGGTCCTCTCCCGTTGTTGTTGTCGTGGTCGGCACGATGCATCGTGATGGCAGGTCAGACGTCCTGCCGCTCGACCCTGTTCTTCAGTACACCTATTTTCTCGACCTCCAGCTCGATCACGTCGCCATGCTCGAGATACCAGCCGAGCTCGAGGCCACAACCATTGCCGACAGTGCCCGAGCCGATGAACTCGCCCGGCATCAACGTCTCGTCCTTGCTGATATAGGCGATCAGCTCCTCGAACGAGAACAGCATGCCCTCGCTGACGCCGCGCGAGCGCACCTCGCCATTGACGCGCGCCTCCATCCTGAGGCGGTAGGGATCGCCGATCTCGTCCGGCGTCACGATCCACGGTCCCATGACGTTGCCGCCATCGAAGCTTTTGCCCTTGGAAGGGCCGAGCCGCCCCTCCATTTCGACGCGCTGGGTGTCGCGTGCGGAAAAATCGTTGAAGATGGTGAAGCCGAAAATGTGGTCGCGCGCCTTCGCCGCCGGAATATTCTTGCCCCGGCCCCTGGTGATGATGCCGAACTCCAGCTCATAGTCCATCACCTTGCTGTAGCGCGGCCATGTCACAGTCGTGTTGGGGCCGCGCACGCTGAAGCGGTTGGTGATGTAGAAGATCGGCACCTTGCGATAGACGTCCGGCAACTCTCCCAGCGGCTCCGCATCGATGCGCGCGAGTTCGTCCGCATCGCCGCGCTGGCGCGCCGCAAGCTTCAACTGGCCGCGCGGCGCCTGCAGGATGTGCAGCGGGAACGACATGCCGTCGCGCATCTGCCGCGGCTCCGGCACCGGCGCGAGAAGCTCGGTGCTGGCGACGTCGCGCGACAGGCTCTCATCATTGCCATACCGCTCGACCAGCGCGCGTGCGGCATCGAGCCCGCCCTCACCGGCATCGATCAGCGACAGCATCGAAGCGAAGGCCGGATTGGCCGTTCCGGTCCGCCCGGCGACCGCGGCGAGATCAAAGAGCTTGGTATCGCCGGCATGGACCACGCCGATCCGCTCCCCGCCCTCGGTTCGAAATGTCGCAAGTTTCACGCCGGCCTCCCCTTGTGTTCTATCTGAAAATATACAAACATAGAAAATATCGATAAACAAGAGGCGTTCGAATGGACGCCCGGGGAGGAGTCAACAATGCGTCATCGGCTCACGGGTGCTGTTGTCGGCTCGGTGCTGACCGCGTTCGCACTGACATCAGCGGCACTTGCCGAGAAGATCCAGATCGGCTGCACGGCCACTTCGGACTGCGCATCGGCGATGATCGCGGTCGACGAGGGCATCTTCAAGAAGCATGGGCTCGACGCCGAGATGGTGCTGATCGGGATCAATTCGAACATCCCCGCTGCCATCCTGTCCAACTCGATCCAGATCGGCGGGCCGACCTCCACGGTCTTCCTGCAGGCCGCCGATGGCGGGCTCGACCTCGTCGCGGTGTCCGGCGCGTCGATCATGAACAAGACCTCCAACGACGCCATCGCCGCCTTCGTGCGCAACGGCATCACCATCAACAGCCCGCAGGACTTCAAGGGCAGGAAAGTCGGCGCGCCCGGCATCGGCGCCTTCCTGCACGTGCTGTTCGTGAAATGGCTGGTGGAGAAAGGCGTCGACCCCAAGAGCGTCAACTTCGTCGAGGTCACATTCCCGACCATGGCCGACACGATCAAGTCGGGCGGTGTCGACGCCGTGCTGACCGCCGAACCGTTCGTGATGCGCATGAGCAACGCCAATCTCGGCACCGTCGGCGCGCGTTACGCGGCCGAGCTTGCCCGCACCGAGCCGATCATCTTCTACGCAGCGTCGCGCGAATGGGCCGAGAAAAACCCAGCGACGGTGAAGAAATTCCGCGCGGCCATCGCCGAGGCGGCGCCGATCGTCAACAATGATCGTGACAAAGCCTCGGCCGCAATCGCCAAGTTCACCAAGCAGCCGCTCGATCTGGTCAAGCTGACGGCGCCCAATCAGTCCGAGCCGGTGCTGAAGCCCGAACAGCTCGCCTGGTGGATCGACGTGATGTCGGCGCAGAAGATGCTGCAGACCAAGCTCGACCTCAAGAAGCTGATCCTCGACTGATGACGGCACAAAGCCCGATCCTCCAGACCGAGCCGCCGAGCGGCGACACGCTCAGCGAGCGCGCCGCCGCGCTGATCGAGCGCGATATCGTCGCCGGCGTCCTCGCCCCCGGCTCGCGGCTTGGGATCGTCGAGCTTGCCAAGCGCTACGAGATCGGGCCGACGCCGCTGCGCGAGGGACTGTCGCGGCTGGTGTCGCGCGGCCTGATCGTCGGCATCGGGCAGCGCGGCTTTCGCGTCGCCGAGGTCAGCCGTGACGATCTCGTCGACATCACACGGATGCGCACGGTGGTCGAGAAGGAGGCGCTGCGGCTGGCGATGCTGAATGGTGGCGACCCATGGGAGGCCAGCATCGTCGCCGCGCTGCATCAGATGCGCCGCTACATCCAGCGCATGCAGAGCGAGTTTCGCGAAGGTGCGCCGGAGTTCGACCGGTTGCATAAGGCATTTCACACCGCGCTGCTGTCCGCCTGCGGCTCGCGCCGCCTGCTCGCGGCGCATTCCGATCTCTACGACCAGGCCTACCGCTACCGTCGCGTCATGATGCGCAGCTTCGACGATGGCCGCGGCTTCATCCGGGAGCACGAGGCGCTCGCCGACCTCGTGCTCGCGCGCGATGCCGCCGCCGCGCAGGCGCGGCTCGAGGCCCACCTGCGCTCCACTGTCGCTATCGTCTATCCTGATCCAAAGCAGGGCCGCCGCAAATGACACAGCGCTCAGCTCGGGGCCTCATGGTTCTCAAGGCGATGCGAGAGCATTGTCGGAACGCGCCGCAAGCGGCGCTCCTCACCATGAGGGGCTCAGTTCTCGCAGTACAGTCAGTCCTCGTCCTGAGGAGCCCGCCGGAGGCGGGCGTCTCGAAAGACGCTGGCGGCCGCACTGCGTACCCCACCGCCAGTCGCATGCGATCATTCCACCGACCGAAGGGAGACTAAGATGGCAGAGCCTGCTCTCGCTTTGGTGCAATCGTCTCCCGCGCCTGCGCGCGCGCAGATCGCGTTCGACAAGGTCGCGCTGGTGCTCGGCGGCAAGGCCATCATCGACACCATCAGCCTCGAGGTCGCGGCCGGCGAGATCCTGTGCGTGGTCGGCGCTTCCGGCTGCGGCAAGACGACGGCCCTGCGGCTCGCCGCCGGCCTCTATCAGCCGACCGGCGGCGCAGTGCGCTTCGAGGGCGAGGTCATGCGCGCTCCCCGGCGCGAGATCGCCGTCGTGTTCCAGGATTACGGCAAGGCGCTGCTGCCGTGGCGCACGGCGGCCGGCAACGTCTCGCTGGCGCTGGAGACGATCGGCATGCCCTCGGCGCAGCGCGCGGCGCGCATCGCCGAGCTGCTGGCCAAGGTGGGGCTCGCCGGCCATGCGGCGAAGTATCCGACGGAGATGTCCGGTGGCATGCAGCAGCGGCTGCAGATCGCGCGCTGCCTCGCGCAAGACCCCAAGGTGCTGCTGATGGACGAGCCGTTCGGCGCGCTGGATGCGATGACACGGCAGGGATTGCAGGACGAAATGCTGGCGCTGGTCGCGTCGACCGGCGCCACGGTCGTGTTCGTGACGCATGATCTCGAAGAGGCGATCTATCTCGGCGACCGGGTCGTGGGGCTGTTGCCGCATCCTGGCCGCGTCGGCCTGGAGCTGACAATCGACCTGCCGCGGCCGCGCGATCAATTGGCGACGCGGGAGCATCCGGAATTCCTGCGGCTGCGGCGTGCGCTGTTCGACTTCATCAAGGCGAGCGAATGAGCATGCGGGAGCGCATCAAGCCCCTGCTGTTGCCGATCGCGGCGCTGCTGGTCTTCGAGGCCTGGATGCGGCTCGCCGCCGTGCAAAGCGACTCGCTGGCGCCACCGAGCGCGATCGCGCTCGCGCTGGCGGGCGCGCTGGCCGACGGCTCGCTGCTCGCGGCGACGCGTGACACGCTGGCCTCGGCCTTCGCCGGGCTCGCGATCGGGGGCGCCATCGGCCTTGTGCTGGGCGTCGCGCTGGGGCTCTCGCACGTTCTCAGCCGGCTGATGGAAGTGACGATCGAAGCCATCCGGCCGATCCCGTCGGTGGCGCTGCTGCCGATCGCCCTGATCGCACTCGGCTTCGGCTATCGCATGGAGATCGCGATCGTGGCCTTCGCCTGCGTCTGGCCCGTGCTGATCGTGACGCGTGCCGCGGTCGGCGGCATCGAGCCGCGGCTGATCGAGGTGGCGCGCGTGCTGCGGCTGACGCAGCTCGATCGCATCAGGAAAATCGTGCTTCCCGCCGCCCTGCCCCGAATCGTCCTGGCGTTTCGGCTCGCCGCCGGCATCGCGCTGATCGTCGCGGTCACGGTGGAGATCGCGATCAACCCGCTCGGCCTCGGCGCCGGCATCATGACGGCGCAGCAGGCGCTGCGGCCGGACCTGATGCTGGCCTATCTGGTGTGGATCGGCGTGACCGGATTCGCGCTCAACGCCGCTTTGACGGCTGCGCAGCAGACGCTCTTCGGCCGCGCCGCATTGACGGATGACAACGCATGAGATGGTCCGTGATCGCCTGGCGTTGCGCCAGCTTCGTGGTCGCCGCCGGCGTCATCGCGCTGTGGCAGCTCGCGGCCGACCGACGCCTGATATCGCCGGTGTTCCTGCCCGGTCCCGACCGCGCCTGGGCGTCGCTGCTGCGCGGCTTCACGAGCGGCGATCTCCTGACCAAGCTCACGGGCACACTGACGCACATGGCCTATGGCTGGCTGCTGGCGTCGGTCGCCGGCATCGCGCTCGGCGCGATGATCGGCTCGTCGAAGGCGATGCGCATCTATGTCGCGCCGACGCTCGAGCTGCTGCGGCCGCTGCCGGTGTCGGCGATCATTCCGGTCGCGATCGCGGCGTTCGGCCTGAACCAAAGCATGGCGCTGTTCGTGATCGCGTTCGGCTCGCTGTGGCCGATGCTGCTCGGAACCATCCACGGCTTCGCCGCGGTCGAGCCACGGCTCTATGAGGTCGCGCGGGTGCTGCACATGTCGCGGCTCGCCGTGATCTTCAAGATCGCGCTGCCATCAGCGGCCCCCGACATTCTCGCCGGCATGCGGCTCAGCCTGACGGTCGCGCTGATCCTCGCCGTCGTCTGCGAGATGCTCGCCGGCCTCGACGGCCTCGGCCAATGGGTGCTGCTGTCGGCCCGCGCGTTCCGCTCGGCCGACCTGTTCGCCGGCGTGATGCTGCTCGGTATCATCGGCTATATCACCGCGCTCGCGATGGGGGCGGCGGAGAGCCGGCTGTTGCGCTGGCAGGCCGCACGGCGGTGACTGAGCTCAGCGCGACAGCCCGGCGACACGGCCGAGCGCGACAGCGGTGAGCAGGCCGTTGCCGGAGAGATAGCCCGAGGCATCCGCGCCCGAGACGCCACAGGCGGCGCCGCCGGCGGCGAACAGATTGTCGATGACGCCGCCGTCCCTGCGCACGACGCGCGCGCGATCGTCGATGACGAGGCCGCCTTGGGTATGGAACAGCGCGCCGGTGACCTTGACCGCGCGATAGGAGGGCGCGAGCTGCGGCACGCCGGCGAAGCTACGGCCGAAGCGATCGACGCGCTGCTGCGCCTTGGCTTCACGCACCTCATCGCATGTCGCCGTCAGCACATCGGCCGGCACGCGCATCGCCGCTGCAAGGCTCGCGACATTATCGGCTTCGAGCACTGCGCCATGCGCGAGCGCGTTGCGAAAATCCTCGAACTGCGCGGCGATGCCGGCGATGCGCGCATCGAAAATGGTCCAGGCGACGCCGTCCGGCTGCGCCAGCACGTTCGCCGCCTGCTCCGAATAGCCGGAGGCCTCGTTGGAGAAGCGCTCTCCCCTCGCATTCACCTGGAAGCCGCCTTCGGTGATGGTCGCCCAACTGATGAGGATGCCGGCGGGATGCGCCACGGAGCCGTGGCCCTGATGGCCGCCGAGATCGCGCGTCGCCGCGCCGAGCTGCTCGCCCCAGACCAGCGCATCGCCCTGGTTGCCGACATGGCCGAAATAGGTGGCCGAGGCCATGTCCGGGATGTGCCGCGCGACCAGCGCCGGATTGCCGCCATAGCCGCTGCAGGCGAGGATCAGGCGGCCGCAGCCGATCTCGTCCGTCGTGCCGTCGGGCCGGACGAAACGCACCCCGATGATCCGCTGCGTGGGATCGACCAGCAAGGTCGTCGCATGCGCCGCGCAGAGAATATCGATGCCGGCCGCTTCGGCGGCCGTGCGCAGCCTGTCGATCAGCTCGCGCCCGGCGCGGCTCGGCAGGCCGTGCATGCGATAGCGCGAATGTCCGGGATAGGAGAAATTGTCGACCAGCGAGAATGGCAGCTGATGCCGGTCGGCGAGCCATTCGAGCGTCGGGCCGATGGTGGTGGTGACGAGCTGCACCAGCGCAGGGTCCGGCTCATCATGCGCCTTGTGCAGGATATCCGCGGCGAAGCGCGCCGGACTGTCGTCGATGCCAAGCGCCGCCTGCCAGCGCGTACCGGCTGCTGGTATCAAGCCGGCCGACAGCGCCGTCGACCCCTGCGGCACGGCATCGCGCTCCAACACCAGCACGCTCTCGCCCTGCTCGATCGCCGACAACGCCGCAACGAGCCCCGCGGCGCCGGCACCGATGATCAGGCAGTCGACCGCGAGTTCTTGCCTGCGATCGATGATGTCGATCGCACTCATGTGCGCCCCTCACCACGCCCGCGGCCGTCCTTCGAGACGCTCGCCTGCGGCGAGCTCCTCAGGACGAGGACCATGGTGGCGGCAAGACTGTCGCTGTCACCCCTCTCCATGAACACGCCTCTTGGCGTGTTCATGGTTCGGTGTGCAGTGCCGCCTCGGCTTTTGACCCCCATGGTGATGAGCGCCTTCTTAGGTGCGTCTCGAACCATGAGGCCCCAACAGGCTGCGCGTGTTCTCATGACGCCGCGAGCTCCGACATGGCCTCCGCGATCGAAGCCACCCGGCACACAGGCCTCAACGCCGCGATCGCGGTCGCATGCGTTTCCGCGGTGAACGCCGCGCAGCCGTCCTCCAGCACCACCGTCTCGACGTCACGGATATGCGCATCACGCACTGTCGAGGCGACGCCGCCATTGGTGACGATGCCGGCGACGTAGAGCTTTTCGATGCGGCACTTGCGCAGCACCCATTCCAGCCGGGTCATGTAGAACGCCGAATAGGCGATCTTCTCGATCGTGAGGTCGGCCGGCTGCAGCAGGTCGACCAGTTGATGGCCCCACGCGCCGGGCAGGAAATCGCCCTTGGCGAGGAACGGCCGCAGCTGCTTCAGATGCGGCGAGATCAGGGGCTCGCCGCCCTTGCCCGGCACCAGGGTGAACTGCGTCGAGATGACGAAGCCACCTTTGCTCCGCATCAGATCGGCGAACGGCTTGATCCGTGGCGGCAGCGCCGCGATATCAGCCGCCGTCTGTCCGGCGCGGCCATAGGCGCCTTTGGGATCGAGGAAGTCGTTCTGCAGATCGACGATCAAGAGCGCGCTCTGCGCGGCCGGGATGGGGTGATCGCTCATATCAGCTCCACGATGACGTTGCCGAACGCATCCACCCGCGCCTGGAAGCCGGGCGCGATCACCGTCGTCGCATCCGGCTGCTCCAGGATCGCGGGTCCTGCGATGTCGCTGCCGACCGGCAGATCGAGCCGCGCATAGATCGCGGTAGCCCACCATTTGCCGTCGAACCAGACCTCGCGGCTGCCGCGCCGCGCCTTGCCGAGATCGGCGTTGTCATCCGGCGCCAGCGCCGAGAGGTCGAAGCGCGGCCGCACGCCGATCGCGGCGGTACGCAGGTTGACGATCTTGATCGGCACGCCCGGCAACAGCCGGCTGAAGCTCTTCTGATAGGCGGTTTCGAACGCCTTGCGCACGTCCTCGACCGTCAGCGCGATGGCACCGTCGCGGATCTCCGCCGGCAGGGTGGCGCGAATGGTGTGGGTCTGTCCGACATAATGCATGTCGAGCTCGAACAGCGTGTCGATGCGCTCGACCGCGAGCCGCGCATCCTTCACCGCGGCCTGCGCATGCTCGGCCTCGGACAGCATCCAGCCCGTCAACGCCGCGATGTCGAGACCGTCGACGAACATGTTGAGCGTCTGCACCTGATCGTGGCGGATGTCGGCGATGACGCAGCCGAGCGCCGAGGTGACGCCGGGATAGCGCGGCACCAAAGCCGCTTTCAGCCCGACATCCTTGATCAGCGCCGAGACGTGCAGCGCGCCGCCGCCGCCGAACGGCACCGCCGCGAAGCGCGCCGGATCATGGCCGCGCTCGATCGACATCAGCCGGATCGCACCCGCCATCTTGCTGTCGGCGATCCGCACGATCGCCTCCGCCGCCTCCATCACGCCGAGGCCCAAAGGCTCGCCGACATGGCGCGCGATGGCACGCTTGGAAGCCTCGACGTCGAGCGCCTTCAGCTTGCCGCCGATCGGCCTCTCCGCATTGATGCGGCCGAGCACGACATTGGCATCGGTCAGCGTCGGCCGCTCATTGCCGCCGCCATAACACACCGGGCCGGGCCGCGAGCCTGCGCTCTCCGGGCCGACCTGCAAAAGGCCGCCGGCATCGACATGCGCGATCGAGCCGCCGCCGGCGCCGATCGTGGTGATCTCGATCATCGGCGTGCGTACGACCAGGCCGAAATCGATCGTGGTCTGCGCCGCCAGCGAGGTCGCGCCATCCACGACCAGCGACACGTCGAACGAGGTGCCGCCGAGATCGCCGGTGATGACGTTGGGGAAGCCGGCGGCTTTCGCGATTTCGGCCGCGGCGATCACGCCGGCCGCCGGGCCCGACAGCGCAGTGCGGATCGGGAAGCGCCGCGCGGCGTCCGTCGACATCACCCCGCCATTGGATTGCACGATGTGGAAGCGGCCGTCAAAGGCCTCGCCTGCCAGCGCATTCTGCAGCTTCTGCAGATACGAGCCGACCACCGGCTGCAGATAGGCGTTGAGCGCGGTCGTCGAGGTCCGCTCGAACTCGCGAATTTCGGGCAGGATCTGGCTCGAGCAGGCGACATTGTCGTTCGGCCAGATCGCCTGCACGGCCTCGAGCGCGCGGCGCTCATTCTCGGGATTGGCGAAGGCGTTGATGAACACGATCGCGAGCGCCTGCGCGCCTTTGGCCAGCAGTTCGCGCGCGGTCGCCGCCACCTGCGCCACATCGACAGCGGTGCGAATGGTGCCGTCGGACAGCACGCGCTCGTCGACCTCGGCGCGCATGTCGCGCTCGACGACCGGAATGAAATCGCCCCACAGGCCCCAAGTGTTGCGGCGGTCGCGCCGGCGCATCTCGAGCACGTCGCGGAAGCCACGCGTGGTGATCAGGCCGATGCGCGCGCCCTTGCGCTCCAAGAGCGCATTGGTGCCGACGGTGGTGCCATGCACGATCGAGGTGAGATGCGAGACCGCGCCGAAGCCTTGCAGACCTTCGAGGAAGCCTGTCGCCTCGTCGCCGCGGTTCGACGGCACCTTGTTGGTGCGGAAGGTCCGCTTTGCCTCGTCGAAATAGAACAGATCCGTGAACGTGCCGCCGACATCGACGCCGACGATGGTGCCGAGCCTGCTCATGCCGCACCTCCCGCGCGCAGCATGCGCGTGGCAGCTTCATCGACCACGCCATCCACTGCTACCGCGACCTTGTAGACATCGCGCGCCTGCGCCGGCGAGACGAAGCCGAGCGCGACGTCATGGGCGACCGCCGCGACGGGCCGTGCCTCTGGCGGTCCCCAACCGCCACCTCCGGGCGTTTCCAGCCGCACGCGCTTGCCCGCCTTCAGATGCAGATCCGTGATCTTGGAGACCATCGGCGGGTTCGCCTCGCCATCATCCGTTTGCCAGGTGAAGCGATTGAGCGCGGCGCTGCCGCCACCGGCAACGCCGAACGGCGCCGCCTTGCCGCGCTCGCCGAGCAGCGCCACATCGGCATCGGCCAGCAGCTCGACCTCGTAGATCGCGCCAACGCCGCCGCGATGGGTGCCGGCGCCGGCGGAGTCCGGGCGCAGCGCCCATTGCGTAAACATCACAGGATAGGCCGCTTCCAGAATTTCGACTGGAGGAATGGTCGCCGTGGAGATCGGATTGTTGGCGTGGTTGAGGCCGTCGGTCGCCGGATTGCCGCCGAGGCCGCCGCCGAAGAACGAGAACATCACAAAACGGCTGTTATCCTTGCGATGGCCGGCGATCGACAGCGCATTGATGGTGCCGAACGGCGCGGCCGTGGCGCGCGACGGATCGGCCTTGGCGAGCGCGCCGAGCACGACGCCGATCAGGCGCAGGATGGTCTCGGTATAGCCCGCGACCGGCTTCGGCGGCCCCGCCGCCAGCAGCGAGCCGTCGGTAATCTCGAACGCGATCGGCCGGAGGCAGCCGGCATTGGCGGGCACCTCGGTGAACACATGCTTCAGTGCGACATAGCAGGCGGCGATCGTGGTCGAGCGCGAGATGTTGATCGGGCCCTTGCAGGCGCCGGACGAGCGGGTGAAGTCGAGCGTCATCGTGTCGCCGGCAATGGTGACGTCGAGCGCCACCGTCAGCGGTTCGTCGACGATGCCGTCATTGTCGAGCACGTCCTCGAACGAATAGGCGCCGTCGGGCAGCGAGGCGATGGCTGCGCGCATCAATGTCTCGGCGCGATCGGAGAACGCCTCGAAGGCGTCGGCCACCGTCCTATCGCCGTAGTCGTCGAGCAGCGCGCGCAGGCGCCCCTCGCCGAGATCGAGCGCGTTGAGCTGGCCGTTGAGGTCGCCCCAGTTCGACATCGGCACCCGTGAATTGGCTTCGATGATGCCGAGAATGTCGTGGTTCATCCGCCCCGCCGCGATCAGCTTCACCGGTGGAATGCGCATGCCTTCCTGAAAACTCTCGACCGCCTTCGGATTGTAGCCGCCGGCGACATTGCCGCCGATGTCGAGCCAGTGGCCGACCGAGGCGATCCAGCAAAAGACCTTGCCGTTGCGGAACACCGGACGCACCAGACGGAAGTCGTTGAGATGCGTGCCGCCGTCATAGGGATCGTTGAAGATGAAGGTGTCGCCCTCTTCGAGGCCGCCGTCCGCGGCGACCTTGGCGATGACCGCGCGCACGGCGAAGGCCATCGCGCCGACGAAGATCGGCAGGCCGCCCTGCCCCTGCACCAAGGTATCGCCGGTCGTGGCATGGTAGATGCCGTGGCAGGCGTCGCGCGCTTCAGCGATCGTCGGGTTGAAGGCCGAGCGATAGAGCGTCGCGTCCATCTCGTCGGCAATCTGCTCCAGCCGGCCCTTGAGCACGGCGAGCGTGATCGGATCCAGGGTCGTCATGCCCGCGCCTCCTCGTCGCTGGCCGCGTAGCGCGCGCCGTTGGCCAGGATGTCGGCGGTGCCGAGCATCGCGTTGAGCCCGGCGAAGTCGAGCATGCGGTCGGCGAACGGCTTGGTCGAGCCGGCCTGCGCCAGCGACTGGTAGTAGGCGCGCGCGGCGAAAGCGAGCGCGCGGACGATGCCGCCGGGGAAGATCACGAGCTTGAAGCCGAGCGCGCCGAGTTCGGACGCCGCATGGATCGGCGTCGAACCGCCTTCGACCATGTTGGCGAGCAGCGGCCGCTTCGAGGCTAACCGGCCGGCGATCGCCGACAATTGCTCGCTGCTCTTCGGCGCCTCGACGAACAGCACGTCGGCCCCCGCCTCGGCATAACGCTCGGCGCGCGCGATCGCCGCCTCCATGCCCTCGATCGCCAGCGCGTCGGTACGCGCGACGATCAAGGTGTCTGCAGACTGCCGCGCGTCGAGCGCCGCCTTGATCTTGCCGACCATCTCGCCGGTGCTGATGACCGTCTTGTCTGTGAGATGACCACAGCGCTTCGGCGTGGTCTGGTCCTCGAGCTGGATTGCTGACGCGCCCATGCGCTCGAACAGCCTGATCGTACGCTGCACGTTCAGCGCATTGCCGAAGCCGGTATCGGCGTCGACGACAACAGGCAGATCGACCCGGTCGCGGATCATGGCGATGGTGTCGGCGACCTCCATCATCGACACCAGCCCGATATCGGGACGGCCGAGCTTGGTATAGGCGATGCCGGCGCCGGTCAAATACAGCGCCTTGAAGCCGGCTTCGGCGGCGATGCTCGCGGTCAGCGCGTCATAGACGCCGGGCGCGATTGTCGTCTCGGCTGATGCCAGAGTGGATCTCAGGCTCATTGTGGTTTCCCTGCTCTTCTCAAGTTGACTGACGCGCCGGTCACAGACCGAGATAAGCGCGCTTCAGCTCGGCATTCGATTTCAGTTCGGAGGCCTGGCCGGAGAGCGTGATGAACCCGTTCTCCATGATGTAGGCCCGGCCGGCCAATTCGAGCGACTGCACGACGTTCTGCTCGACCAGCATGATGGCAAGGCCCGATGCGGCGAGCCGCGCGATCAGCGCGAACATCTCCTCCACCATCAGCGGAGACAGGCCGAGCGACGGCTCGTCGAGGATCAAGAGCTTCGGCTCGCCCATCAGGCCGCGGCCGATCGCCAGCATCTGCTGCTCGCCGCCGGACAGCGTGCCGGCATATTGCCGCGCCCGCTGCTTCAGCTTCGGAAAGATCTCATAGACCTGATCGACCTTTGCAGCGCGGCCGCGCCGCGGCCGGCAATAGGCACCGAGCTCGAGATTTTCGCGCACCGACAGATTCGGGAAGATCTTGCGCCCCTCAGGCACATGGATCAGTCCGGCGGTGACGATCTCGGGCGCGGCGGCGTGCTCCAGTGCCGCGCCGTTGAAACGGATCGTGCCTGATGTCGCCGGCACCACGCCCGACAGCACCTTGTTCAACGTCGTCTTGCCGACGCCGTTGGAGCCGAGCACGGCGACGACCTCGCCCGCGTTGACGTCGAGACTGACGCCACGCAGCACTTCCGTTCCGCCATAGCCGGCGCGGAGATCGCGGACCTCAAGCATGGGCCTGCTCCGCGCGCAGCCGCTCGGCGGCGCCATGGCCGAGATAGGCTTCGATCACCTGCGGATCCTCGCACACCGTCTTGGGCTCGCCCTGCGCGATCATCCGTCCTTGCGACAGCACATACACGGTATCGCAGAGATTCATCACCGCCTGCATGATGTGCTCGATCATCAGGATGGTGACGCCCTGGTCGCGGATGTCGCGCACCAGCGGCAGCACGTCACGAATCTCCGAGGGGTTGAGGCCGGCCAGCACCTCGTCGAGCAGCAGCAGCTTCGGCTGCGTCGCCAGCGCGCGCGCCACCTCCAGCCGCTTGCGGCCGGCGACGGTGAGATCGGACGAGCCCTTGGTGAGATCAGCGCCAAGGCCGACGCGCTTGGCGATATCAGCAGCCTGCCGCATCGCCTCGCTGGCGTCAGGCGTGTGCAGATAGGCGCCAACCGCGATGTTCTCCTGCACGTTCAGGCCTTCGAACGGCTGCACGATCTGGAAGGTGCGCGCGATGCCCGCGCGCGCGCGCACGTGCGGCGCGAGCGCGGTGATGTCGCGTCCTTCATAGCTGACGGAGCCGCCGTCGGGCTGCAGGAAGCCCGCGATCATCGCAAACAGCGTCGTCTTGCCGGCGCCGTTCGGCCCGATCAGGCCGGTGATCGAGCCCTTGGCGACCGACAGCGACGCCTGGTCGACGGCGACGAGACCCGAGAAGCGCTTGGTGAGAGACTTGACCTCGAGCATCACGCCTCCTTCGCCTTCGCCGGCGCGCGCAGGCCGAGGCTCTTCATCAGCATGACCAGACCATTCGGCGAGAACGCCACCGACAGCACGAGGATGATTCCGAACACCAGGAGATCCATGCCAGGAATGCCGCCTGAGAGTCCCTTGGTCAGTTCGCCGAGCCCAAGCAGCACGATCGCGCCGATCAAGGGGCCGAGCACGGTGCCGGAGCCGCCGACGATGGCCGCGAACAACGCCTCGATCGAGATCCACGACCCGAAGGCGACATTGGCATCGATGAACAGATAGTTTTGCGCGTAGAGGCAGCCGGCCGCTGCGGTGAGCGCACCGGAGATCGCGATCGCCTTCATCTTGACCGCGAACACGTCGACGCCGAGCGCCTGCGCCGCCTGCTCGTTCTCGCGCAGCGCCACGAGATAGGCGCCGAAGCGCGAATGTTCCAGCCACCAGCTGACGACGAGGCCGATCGCAACGCAGCCGATGGTGATCAGCAGGAAGTAGCGGCGATCGGCGAATTGCAGGTAAGGCAGGCCCGTCTGCAGCTTCAGCAGGATGCCGGCGGCGCCGCCGGTGAAGTTCCAGCTGTTGGCGAGGATGCGCGCGACCTCGGCAAAGGCCAGCGTGATCAGCGCGAAGTACGAGCCTTTCAGGCCGGAGCGGAAGCTGAGGAAGCCGATGAACGCCCCGACCAGCGCACCAAGCGCGATGCCGATCACCAGCGCGATCCAAGCGTTGACGCCGAAACGGGTCTGCAGCACCGCCATCGCATAGGCGCCGGCGCCGAAGAACGCGGCGTGGCCGAACGACGACAGCCCGGCATAGCCGCCGAGGATGTTCCAGCCCTGCGCTGCCAGTGCAATGATCATCATGAAGATCATCAGGTTCAACAGCGCTCCGGACAGGCCGGCAAAAGCGATCACGGCCAGCGCGGCCACGATGATCGCGAGCGTCGCCAGGCGAGGCTTGGTCATGCGCGCGCTCCGAACAGGCCGGTCGGGCGCACCAGCAGGGTGACGATGAAGATCAGGAAGATGCCGATCTGGCCGAGGCTGTCGCCGAGAAAGAGACTCGAGGCGGCTTCTACGACACCGATCAGGAGGCCGCCGATCAGCGCGCCGGGGATCGAGCCCATGCCGCCGAGCACGACGATGGTGAAGGCCACCAGCACGAAGGCCGCGCCGGTCTTCGGGCTCACATAGAAGGACGGCATCAGGAGGCCCGCGGCGACGGCAAGGCAGGCGCAGCCGATCGCAAAGGTCATCGCATAGACATGCGGCACGCTGATGCCGACCAGGCTGGCGCCGAGTTTCTCTTTCGCCACGGCGCGGATCGCCTTGCCGATGTCGGTCTGGTGCAGCACCAGCCAGAGCAGAATCGTGGTGGCGATGGTGACGCCGAAGCCGACCACACGCGGGAACGACAAGAGCAACGGCCCGAGCTCGACGACGCGGAACGAATAGTCGGTGGTGATGGTGCGGGTGTCCGATTGGAACGCGGCGAGCAGCGCGTTCTCGATGATAATGGAGAGGCCGAGCGTCACCAGCAGGATGCCATTGTCCTTGCCATGGCTGGCGGGGCCGATGATGAAGCGCTGTAGGCCATAGCCGAGCGCGAACATGAGCGGCGCGACGACGAGGATGGCAAGATAGGGATCGAGCCCGTAGCGCGCGCAGACGAGCCACACCATGAACATCGCCACCGTCAGCAGCGCGCCGTGGGCAAAATTCACGATATGCAGCACGCCGTAGATCAAGGTGAGGCCAAGCGCGATCAAGGCATAGATCGCGCCCAGCATCAGCCCGTTCAACAGCGCCTCCACGACGATCTGGGGCGAGTACATCACATCCTCTGTTTCAGCAGACGCTGAGAGCGATCCGCTTGGTACGCGACCCATTCGCGCTTGCTCAATGCTCGCCTCTCCTCGCCTGCGGGGAGAGGCCGGATTGCACCGAAGATGCAATCCGGGTGAGGGGGACTCTCCACATGCACCGAACTCGCGGAGAGTCCCCCTCACCCCCTCTCCCCGCAAGCGGGGCGAGGGAGCGCACCGCTCGTGGTGCGAGCGCTCGATTCCAATGTTCGGTCACGCCGGATTGCAGTCGGTCGACCTTAGCCGACTTCACCTGCCCTGCCCGATCACCCGTTGATCGGGAACACCGGCTTGGCCTCAGCGTACTCGGCCGGGTAGATCACCTTGATATCCTTGCCCTGCACCTGCGTGTTCAGCGGCAACGCACTCGCATTCTGGCCCTTGGCGTCGAACTTGGTCTTGCCGTAGGGCATGATGCCGCTGTCGAACTCGTTCGCTGCCAGGGCCTCGATGATCTTGGCGCGATCGGCGCTGCCGGCCTTCTCGACGGCCTGGGCAAACACCTTCACCAACGAGTAGTTGATCGGCGTGTTGTAGGCGTAGAACTTGCCGGCCGCGGTCACGGTCTCGCGCAGCTTCGCGGTGATGGGGCTCTTCGGATCACCCCAATGGTTGCAGTCCATCACGCCCTGGGCGGCCTCGGGGAACTCGTTGACGAAGCGATAGCTGGAGGCAGCGCCGCCGAACACCGCGTAGATCCCCTTCGGACGCACACGCTGCTGTTGCAGGGTGCGGGCCATCAGCACAAACTCGTTGAAGTAATGCGACGGCACGATCAGATCGGGATTGAGCGCGCGCAGCCGCAGCACAACGTTGGTCATGTCGCGCGCCGGCGTCGGATGGGCGATGGTCTCGACGATCTGGAAGCCGAGCGGCGGCAGCTTCTCCTGCATGATCTTGGCAAGGCCCGAGCCGAACAGGCCGTCCTCATGCACGATCGCCACCGTCTTGATCGGCTTGCCGGCGTCGTCATTGAGCTTGACGAGGTTCTTCAGCGCGACCGCGGTGGCCATGCTGAAGTTCGGATTGAAGCGGAAGGTGTTCTTGAGGCCGCGCTCGGTGATCGTATCGGCCACCGCGCAATCGACCACGAACGGCAGATCGTAGCGCGCGGCGGTCTGCGTCGCGGTCAGCGCGATGCCTGAGGCAAAGCCGCCGAGCACGGCAGCGACGCCGGCCGATTGCAGCTCCTCGGTGGCCTGCGCGCCGGCCTCGGCATTGGAGCGGCTGTCGCCGACGACCAGTTCGAGCTTGGCGCCGCCCAGCGCCTTGATGCCGCCGGCGTCGTTGATCTCCTTGATCGCGAATTCGGCGCCGATCTTGGCGAGATCGCCGTCGAGCGCGAAGGCGCCGGAGATCGGCTGCAGCAGCCCGACCTTCACCGGCGCCGGCTCGGCGCGGAGCAGACCGGGCGCCGCCAGCATCGAGGTGAGCGCGACGCCGCTCTTGAGCACGGTGCGCCGTGACATGGACTTCGATATGCGCGTCATGACTTCCCCACTTTCCTGACTGGCGGCCGCCGGCGCGGGCGCTCCCTGCGGTACACCTCGGCGGTCGGGCTCCAGTGCCGGTGCCCTTCGTCGCCCGTCCGTTCGAGGTTCATCTGCAATGTGTAGCGATCCGGCCGATAGAGCGCCTGCAAATGCTCCATCGGCTGGCCGTCCTTGCCGTAAACCGTGCGACGCAAGGCCACGAGCGGCATGCCGACATCGATGTCGAGCGCCTTGGCCACGTCGGGACTCGACAACACCGCGCTGATCTCCTGCCGCGCGGAATCGCTGGTCAATCCCGAACGCTCGATCAGCTCCAGCAGCGGCACGCGCGCAAGATCCTCGCGCGAATAGCTTCTGCCGATGCGCTCCGGGACATGCGCGATGAGATAGGAGAACGGCACGCCATCGACGAGGCGGACGCGCACCGAGCGCTGCGACCGCTCGTCGGGTGCGAGCTGCAGCGCCTCGCGGATCTGGTCGGGCGGCGTGACATAGTCGAACGACAGCAGCCGCACATCGGTCGTGCGGCCCATCTCGATCAGATGCGCGAATATGTTGGCGACGTCGGCGAGCACCGTGCGCACCTTCGAGGCCGGACGATGCACGAAGGTGCCGAGCCCGCTCTTCTTCTGGATCAGGTCCTCTGACGCGAGCAAATCGAGCGCCTGGCGGATGGTGACACGGGAGACATTGTGCTCCTCGGCCAGCGCAAACTCGCCGGGCAGCCGCTCGCCGTCCGCAAGCTCGCCGGATGCGATCTTGTCCTTCAGCAGCAGGTAGATCCGTCGTGCCTTCAGTGGCTCGGACGCGGCGCGCAAGGCAGGGGCCCCAGTGATTTCGAGCTATCTTGCTTTCAATACATGAGGTGTATAGAAAATATGACAGCTTAGGTCAACTGGCTCGGCCGGCGCGATCTAAGCAAGGATCGAGCCATCCATCGAGCCATGGATCGAGCGCGGGGAGGATCACGCGATTTGTCGCAGCATCAGCCATTTGCACAGGCGCTAAGCCCGCTCGACGTCGGCCCCCTGCGCTTCCGCAACCGCATCTTCGTTCCCGCACACACGACGAATTTCGGTGAGCACCATCTGCCGAGCGCGCAGCATCTCGCCTATCACCGCGCCCGCGCGCGCGGCGGCGTCGGCGCCATCATCTTCGAATCCATCCGCGTGCACGCCAATTCGCTCGGCCGGCCGCAGGCGGTGTGCGGCTTCGACCCGGCCTGCATCGATCCGTTCCGCCGCATCACCGATGCGGTGAAGGCGGAGGGCGCGGTGATGCTCGGCCAGATCATCCATCTCGGACGGCAGGTCGAAGGCGATTTCGAGCGCACGGTGGCATGGGGCGCCTCAGCCGTGCCGTGGTCGATCTCGGCGCTGCCGCCGCGACCGATGGACGAATTCGACATGGAAGAGGTGATCGAGGGACACCTCGTCACGGCGCGCAATCTGGTCGCCGCCGGCTTCGACGGCATCGAACTGCAGATGGCGCATGGCCATCTGCTGCAGCAGTTCATGTCGCCGCTCTCCAACAAGCGAAATGATGAGTATGGCGGCGCGCTGGAGAACCGGCTGCGTTTTCCCGCCCGCGTGCTGGCGGCGCTGCGCGCCGAGCTCGGAGCCGGCTTCTGCCTCGGCATCCGCATCAGCGGCGAGGAATATGCCGAGGGCGGGCTCGGCATTGACGAGGCCGAGCGGATCGTGCCGATGCTGGCGCGGCAGACGCGGATCGACTTCGTCAACGTCTCACACTCGGCCTATGTCGCGAGCTATTCGCTGGCGACGCAGATGGCCGACATGGCGTTCGATCCGGCGCCGTTCCGCAGCCTGCCCGCGCGCATCCGCGCCGAGCTGCGGACGGAGGGGTTTGACACGCCAGTCTTTGCCGTGTGCCGATTTACGGGACTCGACGAGGCCGATGCCATGATCGCGGCCGGCCACGCGGACGCGGTCGGCATGGCGCGCGCGCATCTCGCCGAACCGGCGATCGTGCGGAAGTCCGTCGAGGGCCGCCTCGACGAGATCCGCCGCTGCATCGGCTGTAACCAGGGCTGCGCCGGCATGCTGGAGCGGAACCTGCCGATCCGCTGCCTGATCAATCCGATCGCCGGGCTCGAGGCGCAATTTGACGAGCCCGAAGCACTGCCGCGTGGCGCGCGCAAGAAGGTCCTGGTCGTCGGCGGCGGCCCGGCGGGCCTCGAAGCCGCGCGCGTCGCGGCGGCGCTCGGGCATGATGTCACGCTGTGGGAGCGCAGCGATCAGCTCGGCGGCCAGTTGCGCACGGCTTGGCTGATGCCGAAGCGCGCCAATTTCGAGACGTTCGTCGCGTTCCAGATCGCGGCACTCGCCCGGCTCGGCGTCACCACGATCTTCAACAAGGAGGCCAGCGCAGCCGAGATCGCGGCGTTTGGCGCCGATCGCATCATCCTGGCGACGGGCTCGACAACGACGCCGATGCCGGTCCCCGGCAGCGGGCCGGTCTTCACCCTGCCCGACGCGCTGCGTGCGCCGGACAGGCTCGGCGCAGCGGTGGCCGTGTTCGACCGCACCGGCGAATGGGGCACGCTGGCGGCGCTGGAGCATTTCGCCGACCTCGGCAAAGCCGTGACCTTGTTCGTTCCGGCCGCGAGCTACGCCTGGCGCACCACGATCTATTCGACGCTCGCCAACAGCCGCCGCCTGCGCGAGCGCAAGGTGAGGATCGCGACCCTGCGCGCGGTCCGCGCGTTCGACGGCGGCACGCTGGAGGTCGAGGATCTCTCGACCGGCGAGGTCGCGCGACTGTCCGGCTTCTCTGCGCTGGTGGCGGTCGATCACAACAGCGCCGACCAGACGCTCTATCTCGCGCTGCGCCGGGCCGGGCTTCCGGTGATGCAGGCCGGCGACAACAATGCGCCGCGCACGGCGCTGGAGGCGACGTATCAGGGCCACATGGCGGCGCGGGCCCCCTTCCCTGCAGCCTCGGGACTCACGACATGAGGATAGAGCGTTGACATCGACTGAGGACGTTCAGGGATGATGGATGTAGCGCGGCGGCAGCGAACGCTGTTCGACAAGGTCTGGGATGCACATGTGGTGACGCGCCGCGAGGATGGCGCGGAGCTCTTGTTCATCGATCGCCACCTCGTGCATGAGGGATCCTTCCACGCCTTCAACAAGCTGAAGGAGAGGCGCGCGCAGGTGCGCCGGCCTGATCTCACGATCGGCGTCGCCGATCACTACGTGCCGACGCGGACCCGCGTGCTCAGCGAGATCGCGCCGGAGATCGCGGGCATGATCCGCCAGCTCGACGACAATTGCCGCGCCAATGATATCCGTCTCTTCGGCTTCGACGATCCGCGGCAGGGCATCGTCCATGTGATCGGGCCCGAACAGGGCCTCACTCTGCCTGGTCTCACGATGGTCTGCGGCGACAGTCACACCTCGACGCATGGGGCGTTCGGCGCGCTCGCCTTCGGCATCGGCGCTTCGGAGGTTGCGCATGTGCTGCTGACGCAATGCCTGTGGCAGAAGAGACCGAAGCAGATGCGCATCACGATCGACGGCGCCCTTGCATCAGGGATCACCGCCAAGGATGTCGCGCTCGCGATCATCGCCAGGATCGGCGCCGATGGCGCCCGCGGCCATGCCATCGAATATGCCGGAACCGCCATCGATGCGCTGTCGATGGAGGGACGGCTGACGCTGTGCAATCTCGCGATCGAGAGCGGCGCGCGTTGCGGGATGATCGCGCCCGACGAGACAACCTTCGCCTATGTGACGGGGCGGCCGTTCGCGCCCAAGGGCGATCTCCTCGATCGCGCCATCGCGAATTGGCGCGAGCTCGCGACCGACGCCGAGGCCGCGTTCGATCGCGAGATCCGCCTCAATGGCCAGGAGATCGCGCCGACGGTCACCTGGGGCATCAGTCCGGAGGACGCGCTGCCGATCAGCGCGGCCGTGCCTGATCCCGCCACCTTCGACGACCCCGCGCAAGCGAGCCATGTGCGCGAGGCGCTCGACTATATGGGGCTTCAGGCCGGCCAGGCGCTCGACAGCATCAAGATCGACCGCGTCTTCATCGGCTCCTGCACCAACAGCCGCATCGAGGATCTGCGGGCGGCCGCCGCCATCCTCGCCGGCCGCACCGCCCGGGTGCCAGGGCTGGTGTCGCCGGGCTCGCACCTCGTCAAGCAGCAGGCCGAGCAGGAAGGCCTCGACCAGATCTTCCGCGGCGCGGGCCTCGACTGGGTCGGCTCCGGCTGCTCGATGTGCGTCGGCATGAATGGCGACCTCGTGCCGGCCGGCGAGCGCTGCGCGTCGACCACCAACCGCAACTTCAAGGGCCGGCAAGGTCAAGGCGCGCGCACGCATCTGATGTCGCCGGCGATGGTGGCGGCCGCAGCCGTGACCGGCCAGCTGACCGACGTGCGGAACTTTCTGAGGGGCGATCGATGAGACCGTTCGACATCATCACGACGACCGCCTGTGCGCTGCCGCTTGCCAGCATCGACACCGATCAGTTGATCCCGGCGCGTTTCATGAAACGCTCGCGCGCCGACGGTTACGGTCAATACTTGCTCCACGACATGCGCTTCGACGAGATGGGTCAGGCCAGGCCCGATTTCCCGCTCAACGCCGCCAGCGCTGCCGGGGCCGAGGTGCTGGTGACACGGCGCAATTTCGGCGCCGGCTCGTCGCGCGAAGCGGCGGTCTATGCGCTGGTCGATTTCGGCTTCCGCTGCGTGATCGCGCCGAGCTTCGGCGACATCTTCGCGTCGAACGCGGTCAACAACGGCCTGTTGCCGGCGACGGTCAGCGAGGCCGACGCGGAAGAGATCCTGTCCCTGCTGCCATCGACGGGAGCGGCGATCACGATCGATCTGAGAGATGGTCTCATCCGACTGGGCAATCGCACGTTCTCATTCAGCGTCGATCCGATCTGGCGTACCAAGCTGCTGAACGGCTGGGACGACCTTGATCTCACGGTCTCCCTGGCTGACGGTATCACCGGCTTCGAAGCGCGCGACGCCCATCAACGGCCCTGGGCCGCTCTCGGAACCCGGCGCGCCTGACACCAACCGACAAATGCCGAACTGACAAAGAAAGAAGCCGCCTGCACAGGACGTACAGGCGGCCCAAGTCCAGGGAGGAAACGCCCCAAGAAGGGCTAAATCTTGTTTATCCGATTTTGTGAGTCGTGGGTATCCGGATGTTACCGGAGGTTGCCGCGACCGATTCTCACCCTTCCGGCCGGTACCGGACTGCCATCAGGCCGCCTGGCGCTCCTCGTGCTGAACGAATTGCAGCGTGACCTTCTCGACATTGGCGTCGACCCACTCGGCCATGCGCTCCTCCTCCTGCAGCGATTCTTCGAGCAGCCCGCGGGCTTCGCTGGCGCCGGCCGCACCACACAGCGCCAGCAGCGACTTGTAGGCGGCGATCTCGAAATTCTCGAACGCATTGTTGGCAAAGGTGTTCTTCAGGATCTCGTCGCCTGACATCGCATGTCCCGAGGGATCGCGCGAGACGATCGAGAGGCAAGCAGCAGGAGCAGAGGACACCGCGGCGCATCGCCGATCCCGTCGCGGCGCCAAAGGATGGGACCTCCTCGCCAGCGCCCAACACGACCGCCGCAGCCAAGGTCAACGCGATATCAGATCAACGCCACATCGTCGGCGTGACGAGATGTCGTTTCTGGATCGCATCGCGGCGGTCGGCAGCGTCGGCGGCAAGCTCCGCGCCGGCTTCGGGTTCGATCGTGGGGGCTTTGTCGAGCCGGATCACGGCAGGTCCGGCGATACGCCCGCCCCCGTTCGGCTCACCGCCCGCGGCGCGCGCGCCAAGGGAACCGGTATGATCGTTCAGCTTGTCAACGGGGTCGTGCATCTGGCAGCTCCGAGCCCTGAAGCGACGTTACTAATCCTCTCGGCAGATTAGGCGATATCAACTGCGTTAATCCATGCGCGATGTCGCCGCGCTTAACCGATTCGACCGCGCCGCAGCAGAGCATGCGGCTCCATGCCATCGCTTCGTGGCTGCCTGATGACGACGCGCTGCGATCACCAGACCGTGTCTGCGACGTGCTTGCCTGCTCGCCACTCATGCCTCTCACGAACCCGGTTCAGTCAGGCGCGAAGCGCAACGCCCTGCTCCGATCTCATCCGATCGACATCAAGCTGGCATTGCCGCCAGCAGCCGCCGTGTTGGTCGACACGCAGACTTCTCTGACGAGTCTGTCGAGCTCATCGTCTCCGTCCACCGCACGCTTGATGATCACGGGAATGATGGGCCCGGGCCGCTCGGCCAGCTCTCTGGTCAGCGCGAGCAGTTGTGGGATCGCACCGTCGAACAGGACCGCCTGGATGTCGTCGACATCGCGCCAGGAGTCGACAAGCCGAACCCGCGCAAGGTGCGACGGCCCGAGCCCGCCGACCATCGCGCGCGCACATGTTGACGCCTCGGCGACGACCTGATTGCCCGTCGCCAGAATGGCACCGCATTGAAGCAGCAGCGCTTCCTCGCTCTGCGCCAGCGCAAGCACGGCCCCGCGCGGCACGAGGCGATACATGTTCTGTTCGCCCACCGGTCCCGGCAGCTCGATCGCCGCGCCAGCGAGCGAGCGCGACAGATAGGCCTCGCAGCGGGCCGCCAGTTCGGCCTGCCCCTGGCCGCGCAGCCATGCAACATAGGCCTGCGCGGCCGGGTCGGGACGGCCGGCCATGCCGCGGACCGCATCGGACGGTGCGGCCGACAGCCGCCGCAGATACAGGGGACCTCCGGCTTTCGGGCCGGTGCCCGACAGGCCGGCGCCGCCGAATGGCTGAACGCCGACCACCGCACCGATGATGTTGCGATTGACGTAGATGTTCCCGGCACGGATGTCAGCGGACAATTGCGCGATCGTCTCCGCGATGCGCGAATGGATGCCGAATGTCAGACCATAGCCGGTGGCGTTGATCGCGCCGACGAGATCGGCAAGCTGCTCGCGCCGATAGCGCAGCACGTGGAGAACGGGACCGAACACTTCGCGCTCGACCTCGGCAATCTCGTCGATTTCGATGAGGGTTGGCGCGACGAACGTCCCAGTCGCGGTGCCCGGCGGCAAGATCAGTTCATCCACCGCATGACCACGATCGCGCATCATCGCCACGTGGGCGGCAATATTGTCCCGCGCCTCTGCGCTGATGACCGGCCCGATATCGGTCGACAGCAACGCCGGATTGCCGACCTCGAGCTCGCGCATGGCGCCGCGCAGCATGACGAGGATGCGATCTGCGACCTCCTCCTGCAGACAGAGGATGCGCAAGGCGGAGCAGCGTTGGCCGGCCGAATCAAAAGCGGATGCGATGACGTCGCCGACGACCTGCTCCGCAAGCGCGGAGGAGTCCACGATCAGCGCGTTCTGCCCGCCGGTCTCGGCGATCAGCGGAACGGGCCGTCCGTCAACGGTGACGCGTGTGGCCAATTGGGTCTGGATCAGACGTGCGACGGCGGTCGATCCGGTGAAGATGACGCCCTGCACGCGCGGGTCCGCGACCAGCGCCGCGCCGACCTGTCCGTCACCGGGCAGCAATTGCAGGACGCCCGGCGGCAAGCCGGCCTCGCACAGGATGCGCACGGCTTCGGCGGCGATCAGCGGCGTCTCCTCGGCCGGCTTCGCCAGCACCGGATTGCCGGCCGCGAGCGCAGCCGCGACCTGGCCGGTGAAGATCGCGAGCGGAAAGTTCCACGGGCTGATGCAGACCACGGGCCCGAGCGCCGGACGCACCCCCGCATCGTCAGGCGTTGCGATCTCGTCCGCATAATAGCGCAGGAAATCGACCGCCTCGCGCACCTCCGCAACGGCATTTGCATAGGATTTGCCGGCTTCGCGCACGATCAGACCGATCAGAATGGGCCGCTGCGCCTCCATCGCGGCCGCGGCTGCGCGCAAGCAGATGGCGCGCTCGCGCGCGCTGGTGGCAGCCCATCCCGGCGCCGCCGCCACTGCATTGGACAGGGCCGCCTCGATCTCGCGCGCCGTCACATCCCGGACATGGCCGACGACGTCACGACGATCCGCGGGATTGCGGATGATGCGTGCGCATTCCCCGCCTGCTGCTGTCGACGGCAGCGCACGCCATGACACGCCGGCGCTGCGCGTCAGCTCCGCGCCAAGCCGCGCGAGCTCGCTTTCGTCGGCGAGATCGAGCCCGGCGGAGTTCGGCCGCTGCGAGCCGAACACATCCCGCGGCGTGCGAATCCTCTCATGGGCAGCGCCCGGACGCGACGCGGATCGCACCAGCTGCACGGGATCCGCGATCAAGTCCTCGATCGCCACCGCGGGATCGGCGATGCGGTTGACGAAGGAGGTGTTCGCACCGTTCTCGAGCAGGCGGCGAACGAGATAGGCTAGCAATGTCTCATGCGAGCCAACCGGAGCATAGATCCGGCAGGGCCGCGCCAGCCTTCCGGGACCGACGATTTCCTCGTAAAGCGGCTCGCCCATGCCGTGAAGGCACTGGAACTCATACTGGCCCTGATAGAAGTTTGGTCCGGCCATTTCGATGACCGAGGCCAATGTGCGCGCGTTGTGGGTAGCGAATTGCGGAAACACCGCGTCGGGCGCGCTCAGCAGCTTCCGGGCGCAGGCCAAGTAGGACACGTCAGTATGGGCCTTGCGCGTGAACACCGGAAAGTCCTCGAGGCCATCGACCTGGGCGCGCTTGATCTCGCTGTCCCAATAGGCGCCCTTGACCAGCCGCACCATCAGCCGCCGCTGCGAGCGGCGCGCCAGATCGATGATCCAATCGATCACGAAGGCGCAGCGCTTCTGATAGGCCTGGACGACGAAGCCGATGCCGTTCCAGCCGGCGAGATCCGCGTCGCAGCAGAGTGCCTCGAGCAGGTCGAGCGACAGATCGAGACGATCGGCCTCCTCGGCGTCGATGTTGAGTCCGATGTCGTGCTGCCGGGCCAGCAACACCAGCTGTTTGAGGCGCGGCAGCAGCTCGCCGAGCACGCGGCTCCGCTTCATCCGGCTGTAGCGCGGGTGAAGCGCCGACAGCTTGATCGAGATCCCCGGCCCCTCATAGATGCCGCGGCCGGCCGAATGGCGTCCGATGGCCTGGATCGCGGCCTGGTAAGCGGCGACGTAGCGGGTCGCGTCGGCCGCGGTGGTCGCAGCCTCTCCAAGCATATCGTAGGAGTAGCGGAACCCTCGCGCCTCCCAGCGCTGGCCGTTCGAGAGCGCATCCTCAATGGTTTCCCCCGCCACGAACTGCTCGCCCAACAGCCGCATCGCAAGCGTGACGCCCTGGCGGATGATCGGCTCACCGCCCCGCGCGATCAGCCGCGTGAGCGCCGAGGCAAGGCTGTCCTCGCTGGCGGCAGCCGTGAGCTTGCCGGTGACGATCAAGCCCCAGGTCGCGGCGTTCACGAGCAGAGACGGACTATGTCCGATGTGAGCGCGCCAATCGCCGGTCGCGATCTTGTCGCGGATCAGCGCATCGCGCGTCGCCGTATCCGGAATCCGCAGCAGCGCCTCGGCCAGACACATCAGCGCGACGCCCTCCTGGCTGGAGAGCGCATATTCATGGATCAGGCCCTCGACCCCGCCCGATGGCGCCTTGCTTCGCAAGCGAACGACGAGATCCCGCGCCAGGGCGGCCGCCCGCTCCGACGCCGCTCCGGACAACGCCGCGAGATCGAGCAGCGGCCGCACGCACTCCGGCTCGTTCCGGCGATGGGCCGAACTGATCGCAGCCCGCAGCTCGCTCGGGGTGCGAAGATCAGCGTTGAATGCGGCAAACGGCGGCGGCACAGGGCCAGAGCCAGCGGCGGTCTCCGCGAGCGGCATGGCGCGTTCTCCCGGTGAATGCGGACGCCGATGATAACAGCAAACGCCTGACCGCGCTGCTGGCCTCGAAGACGGCCGAAGCAAGGTCCGCCAGCGGCGCCTCGCCGCTGGGGGCGGTCGCGCGCAAACCGATCGTGATGGCCCATCAGGCCATCACGAAAGGCTGATCTTCCCTGCGATCACCTGCGCCTGCCTCTCCGGCGCGCGCGCCGATCAGACGCCGCCGGACTGCGTGGATTTGGCGGCGAGCCGCGCATCTGCGTCATCAGACGTCGCTGTCTTGGGCGAGACCAGGCGCAGCACGACGACGAAGAACACCGGCACCCAGAACACCGCCAAGACGGTCGCGGTGATCATGCCCCCGAGCACCCCGGTGCCAAGCGCCTGCTGACTGGCCGCGCTCGCCCCACTGGCGATGACCAGCGGCACCACGCCGAGGATGAAAGCGAGCGACGTCATGACGATGGGCCTGAAGCGCAGCTCGCAGGCGGTGATGGTGGCTTCGATCAGAGGCACCCCGCGCGCCAGCAGATCCTTGGCGAACTCGATGATGAGAATGGCGTTCTTTGCGGACAGGCCAATGATGGTGATGATGCCGACCGTAAAGTAGACGTCGTTCGGCAGCCCGCGCGACCAGGCCGCAGCCACCGAGCCGATCAGTCCGAGCGGCACCGCCAACATCACGGCGAATGGGATCGACCAGCTTTCGTACAGCGCGGCAAGACAGAGAAACACGAACAGGATCGACAGGCCGAGCAGGAACACGGCCTGAGACCCAGCCAGCTTCTCCTGCAGCGACTGCCCGGTCCAGGCATGGCCGAAGCCCTTTGGCAGCGTCTGCATCAGCCGCTCCATTTCGGCGATCGCATCGCCCGACGTATAGCCCGGTGCCGGATTTCCGGTAATTCGCACCGAAGGATAGCCGTCGAAGCCCACGACCTGTGTCGGCCCCACGTCCCAGACCACTTTCGCGAAAGACGAGAACGGGACCATCTCGCCTGCGGAGTTCCGAACGCTATAGGTCAGCAGATCCTCAGGCTTCAGACGCTTGCCGTCGTCGACCTGCACGATGACCCGCTGCATTCGGCCGCGGTTCAGGAAGTCGTTGATGTAGTTCGAGCCGAGGCTGGTCGACAAGGTCGCATTCATCGAGGCAAAAGTGACCCCCAACGCCGCGGCCTTGACGCGATCGATCTCGAGACGGACCAGCGGTGCCGGCGGCAGACCCTCGACGCTCAGCGGGCCGAGCACGGGTGATGAGGCAGCCGCCTTGAACAGCGTGTCCTTGGCCGCCATCAGGGCGTCGTAGCCACGCTGCGATCGGTCCTGCAGGCGGAAGCTGAAGCCGCTGGTGTTGCCGAGATTGTCGACAGGTGGCGGCGCGAGCACCGACACCTGGGCATCGCGGATTTTCGCAAGCTCGGGATTCAAACGGGCGATCAGCGCATCTGCGCTCTCGTTTCGGCCGCGCTCGGACCAGTCCTTGAGCGTCACGAAGGCCTGCGCGGTGTTGGCGCCCTGACCAAAGAAGCTGAAGCCGGTGATAAAGGAGACCTTGTCGATCCCAGGAGTCGCCGTGAGCTTCTCGCTGGCGGCGTGGACCGCATCCAGCGTGCGGTTCGCGCTGGCGTCTGCCGGCGTAAGGACGTCGACCATCACGAAGCCCTGGTCATCGACCGGGAGGAATCCGCCCGGCAAGCGCCAGAACGCATAACCCAGGCCGGCCAACAACAGCAGATACAACAGCATGAACCGGCCGCCGCGGACGACGACCCAGCGCGTCGCAGTGGAATATTGGCTGGTCACCCGCGCAAACCACCGATTGAACCAACCGAAGAAGCCACGGGTCGCGTGTCCATGTCCCTTCTCGATGGGCTTGAGCAGGGTCGCACACAGCGCCGGCGTCAACGACAGCGCCAGGAATGACGAGAAGCCGATCGATATGACCATTGCCGCCGAGAACTGCTGGTACATGATGCCGACAGATCCGGGAAAGAAGGCCATCGGCACGAACACCGCCATCAGCACGAGCGTGATGCCGATGACCGCGCCGGTGATCTGCTCCATCGCCTTGTCCGTCGCGGCCCGCGGGTGCAGCCCCTCCTCGGCCATGATGCGTTCGACGTTTTCGACCACGACGATGGCATCGTCGACGAGAATGCCGATGGCCAGCACCATGCCGAACATGGTCAGCACGTTGATCGAGAAGCCGAGCCCGAGCAAAACGGCGCAGGTTCCGAGCAACGCGATCGGGACCACGATCGTCGGGATCAGCGTGTAGCGAATGTTCTGCAGAAACAGGAACATCACCAGAAAGACCAGCGCCACGGCCTCAGCCAGAGTGAGCAGCACCTTCTTCACTGAGGCGGCGATCACCGGCGTCACGTCGTAGGACACTTCGTATTTCACACCCGGCGGGAAGAACGCAGCGAGTTCCTCCATACGGGCCTTCACGGCCGCCGCGGTCGCGAGCGCGTTGCCCGACGGCGCCAGTTGAACCGCGACGGCAGCCGCCGGACGTCCATTGAGCCAGGATGAGAACGCATAGGACAGACCAGCGACCTCGATCCGGGCCACATCGGACAGGCGCACGGTCGAGCCGTTCAGATTGGCCCGCAGCACAATCTCACCGAACTCCTCGGGGGATTCGAGCTGCCCTTTCACGAGCACCATATTCTGCAGGCGCTGCTGTGTCGGCGCCGGCGGGGCTCCGAGGGCTCCGGACGCAACCTGCGCGTTCTGTGCGGCGATCGCGGCATCGACGTCCGCGGGCGTCAGACCGAGCCCGAGCAGCTTGTCCGGATCGAGCCATATCCGCATCGCGCGCTCGGTTGCGAACAGACGTGCGCGGCCGACGCCGGGCAGTCGGCGCAGCTCTGGCAGCACATAGCGGGTGGCGATGTCGCCCAGGCCGATCTCATCGAGGCTACCGTCGCTCGAGGTCAGGGTGACGAACTGGAGGATGGCGCTGCTCGCTTCGAGAATGGCGATGCCTTGCTTTCGAACCGCCTCGGGCAGGCGTGGCTCGACCCGCTTGATCCGATTCTGGACGTCGACCGACGCCTGCTCGATATCTGTGCCCGGCTTGAACGATGCAAAGATCTCGACATCCCCCGTGGTGTCACTGGTTGACTCGTAATTCAGGATCCCCGCCGCTCCGTTCAGCTCTTCCTCGATCAGCCGGGTCACGCTGTAGTAGAGGTTTTCGGTCGACGCGCCGGGATAGGTCGTGGAGATCGAGATCGATGGTGGGGCGATGATCGGGTATTGCGCAACCGGCAGGAACGGGATTGCGAGCACACCGCCAAGGCAAATGAAGATCGCCACGACCCACGCGAAAATCGGGCGGGCAATAAAGAAACGCGACATCGGATACGGTCTCCGGAGCCTGTTGCGGCCGTCAATTGGATGAGTTCGGAGCGGCGATCCGCCAGGCGACCGGCTTCACCATTTCACCTGGAGAGAACTTCTGAAAGCCGTCGACCACGATGCGCCATCCAGGCTTCAGACCGTCCTCGATCATGACGCCGGCATCGACAGAGCGGCCAACCCGCACCGGCTGAAGTGTCGCCCTCTGCTGATCGTTGATCACGAACACCGCGCTCCCACCGGCCGGAGTCCGCTGGATCGCCTGCGACGGAACGACGATGCCGTCGGCGTCGATCGCCTCCTCGATCTGAACACGCACATACATTCCGGGCAGCAGATCCGCGTCCGGGTTCGGGAATTCCCCGCGCAAATTGACCTTCGACGTGCTGGGATCGACGCTCACGTCGGAAAACAACAGGCGCCCGCTATGCTTGTAGACCGATCCATCATCAAGAACGAGCCGCACGCGCGCGGCTTCGGACGACACCTTTTTCAATCTGCCATTAGCAAGGTCGCGCTTGAGCTGAGCAAGCTCGCCGGCCGACTGCGTGAAGTCCGCATAGATCGGATCGAGCTGCTGAACCGTTGCCAGATGCGCCGCATCCGTTGGACTGACAAGCGCCCCTTCGGTCACCAATGCACGTCCGATACGCCCCTTGATCGGGGCTCTGACCGTCGCCCATTCAAGATTGAGCTGAGCTTGTTCCACGACGGCTTTCTGTGCCGCCACTTCAGCCTCCGCCTGGCGCTCGGCTGCCAGCGCAAGCTCATATTGAGCCTGCGACGTCGACTGGCTCGTCAATAGCGACTTGAGCCGATCTTCCTGTCGTTCGGCCTGATAAAGCACGGCTTCAGCCTTTGCCAGTGCGGCCCGGGCCTTATCCAGCTCGACCTGGAACGGGGCTGGATCAATCCGATAGAGTACCGTCCCCGCCTCGACGACGCTGCCCTGCTGGAAGCCCCGCTCTGTCACGATGCCACTGATGCGAGGCCGCACCTCCGCGATCCTCATCGGCGTAATTCGCCCAGGCAGAATCTTCGTGAGCGTCACCGGCGACGCCTGGACCGTGATGAACCCGACGGCCGGCGCATCCGCCGCCTTGGCTGCCGACGCCCCCTCCTGCTCCTTGCAACCCACGACACTAATCGTCGCAACCAGGAGAAGCATACACCGCGTCGCGTGCTTCGACACACAACCCGATAGGCGTAAGCTCAAGTTCAAGGCCATCGCAACGATCCCCCAAGGAAAGGCGTCCATCGCCAACCGCATGTCCGCCGGACACGCAACTAAGCAGCGCGATCCGAACAATCAACCCATCGCGCGCATTGCTATCCTATCGATCGACTGCGACCACAAAATTTCAACTGCCATAAACGTTCGGGAGGAGCAATTGGATCAGTTGGTCGCAGACATTCACGCCCCATCAATCATACGGGCCGCCGAACTACCGCTACGCATTCATTATACCAGCGCAGCTGCGCCCGGGAGCGACGGCCGTGCGCCATCTCGACGCGGGTCGAGACCGGCCAGCCCCGCGCGGCTCCGGACATCAGATGCGGAAGCGGATTGACATACCGATCGCGGCTCACGACGACGCAGGCCAGGCTTCCGGATTGCGCGTGAGGGTCAAGTAACGTGCACATGCGGCATAGGCCGCGGAGCTCAGCCGAGAGATCGCAGCCACGCCAGTCGCGCGATCGCCCGCGACGCAAGTCGCTGCAACCGATCGAGCTGCTCGGGATCGGTCGCGCGCTCGGCATGGTCCAGATAGGCGTCCACCAGCGCCTCCGCGATCACCGTCGACTCTGCCTGAACGAGAGCGGCCGGCAATTGCACCAGACCGGCGATCTCCGCCGACATTCTGGAGGCCTCCTGCGCAAGCTCATGGAGACGCTCGGCCGGGCGGCTCGCCGAGCGAGCGGCCATGGCCTCGAGCAACTCCGCAAGCCGCGCCTCCAGCTGACGCGCATCGACGGGCTCTCCGTCGGATGTCGTTCCCCCGCCTTCGTTCTCCGTGTGATAAGCGCGCCGCCGCTCCTTGCGCAGCGTCGCGACGTGGCCAAGCTCCTCGCGCGCCATGGCCTCGGACGCTGTCTTGACGTCCGCATTGTCAGTGAACGCGGCGACGTAGGACCAGAACGCGAAGGCGCGCTCCTCATTGCGCACCGCCATGGCCAGCGCACGATACGGCGTCATCAGGCGCGAGCCGTGAATTTCGCTCGCCGCCTCCGGCTCGAACGTCTCGGGCGCGCGCCATCGCACCAGCGCGGCATCGGGAGCGTGTCCCGTGCGCGCCGTCGACCACCGCGCCACGCTGTCGACGTGCTCACGTTCGGCCGCAGCCAAGCGGGCAAAGACCTCGGCCAGATCGCGACGTCCCTGGCGCTGCATCTCTTCGCTCAACGCCGTGTAGCGATCAGCCGCCTCCCGCTCCATCGCATTCGCGAGCGCAAAAAGCTCGTCAAGCGAGGCAAGGTTCCCGGCGGGTTCCGACTTCAGCAAGAGGGTTCGTGACAACAACATGACGTCAGCCTGCTTTGACGACCTTGCCCAAGACGGGCTCTGAGACGCCGCTGTTTGAGACGACGACGTCCGAATGCCGCGGCGTGTTTGATCCAGCGCAACGTTCGTGAGATTGCAACCCACTAGACAGGGCGCACGATCAGGAGTCAATTTAGGTTGGCTCGATTTGCGCCGAGGATGTCAACGACGACGATCCTCCCTTCCCAACACGACAACTGATTGGAATGCGCGTCCTTCGCGGGGCGAGGGTTCCGCTTGAGGTGATCATGGTTGCGAGTGATGTCGCCACCAATCGAGGACCTATGGCTGCAATGATCCTGGCGGTCCTGATCGCGCTCTGCACGCTGGCAGCGCCGTGGCCAGCGCATGCGGTCGGAGATCTCGCCAACTATCTCTCAAAGATCACGCCAAGCGAGTTCTTTCCCGGCGCGGATCGTTTCGGCGCACCGCAAGGCGAGCCGCCGATCGTGCCCGTCTATCGCGGCGATCAGCTCCAAGGCCATGTCTACCTCAATTCCGATTTCGCCAATGCCGTCGGCTATTCCGGCAAGCCGATCAATATTCTCGTCGGCATCGCGCCCAAGGGCGTTATCACCGGGCTGAAGCTGGTCGACCACAAGGAGCCGATCGTGCTGATCGGCATTCCCGAGCCGCGCATCATTGCCGCGCTCAACGGCCTGCTCGGCAAGGACATGACGCCGATCGCGCAAGGCGCGGAGCATGCGCCGCAAGCCGACATCATCTCCGGCGCCACTGTGACCGTGCTGGTGATGCACGACAGCATCGTCCGCGCCGCCATGCGCCTGATCCGCAGCGGCCGGATCGGCGGGAGCAACCCGGCAGGCGCGGTCACTACACCGCCGAGCGTGGTCAAGACGGTCGATCCCGACAAGAGCGAGATCCGCGACTGGACGAGCCTGCTTGGCGACGGCTCGGTGCGGCGGCTGCATCTCAGCATCGGCGACGTCAACGACGCGTTCGCAAAATCGGGCAATACGGTAGCCGCGCAAAATCCGGAGCCCGGCAATTCGGACGACACGTTCATCGACCTCTATGTCGCGCTGGCCAGCGTGCCGTCGATCGGCCGCAGCCTGCTCGGCGAGGAGGGCTATCAGCGGCTGAAAGACCGGCTGCAGCCGGGCCAGCAGGCCATCCTCGTCGCAGGAGACGGCGTCTACTCGTTCAAGGGCTCGGCCTATGTCCGCGGCGGCATCTTCGATCGCATCGAAGTGCTGCAGGACGGCGCCAGCACGCGATTCCGCGACAAGAATCATATGCGGCTGGGCGCGCTGGAAGCCAACGGTGCGCCGGCATTGCGCGAGATCGGACTGTTCGTCACGCCGTCCGAATTCACGCTCGACCCGGCCGAGCCATGGCAGCTTCAACTCCTGGTCCAGCGGACCACCGGCAGCCGTGACAAGGCGTTCCTCTCGTTCGACGTCAATTACACGCTGCCCGACGCCTATCTGAAGCGACAGGCGCCGCTTGCTCCGCCGGCCGCGAATGCGCCTGCGCCGCTGCCTGCCACGAGTAGGGCGCAACAGTCGGCCGAGGACGCTGAAGAGCCGCTGTGGATGCGCATCTGGCGCTCGCAAACCGTGTCGGTCGGCATCACTGCACTGGCACTGGCCGTGCTCACCGGCATCTTCTTCTTCCAGAACGTGCTGGTGCGCCGGCCCCTGCTCTTCACCTGGGTACGGCGGAGCTACCTGCTGTTCGTGCTGGTCTGGCTCGGCTGGTACGCCAATGCCCAGCTTTCAGTGGTCAACATCCTCACCTTCACCAATGCGCTGCTGAGCGGCTTCCATTGGGAGTTCTTTCTCGCCGCTCCCCTGATCTTCATCCTGTGGGCCGCGACCGCCGCGGGCCTGCTGTTCTGGGGCCGCGGACCGTTCTGCGGCTGGCTATGTCCGTTTGGCGCGCTCCAGGAGCTGACAAACACGGCGGCGAAATGGCTCAAGGTGCCGCAGATCACGGTGCCCTGGGGCCTGCATGAGCGCCTCTGGCCGATCAAATACATCATCTTCCTCGGCCTGTTCGGTTTGTCCTTGTACTCGGTCGCGCTCGCCGAGCAGTTCGCCGAGGTCGAGCCGTTCAAGACCGCGATCATCCTGAAATTCGCGCGCAGCTGGCCGTTCGTGCTGTATGCGGCGGCGCTGCTCGGCATCGGCTTGTTCATCGAACGGTTCTTCTGCCGCTACCTGTGCCCACTCGGCGCCGCACTCGCCATTCCCGGACGTATCCGCACCTTCGAATGGCTGCGCCGCTGGAAGGAATGCGGCTCGCCCTGCCAGCGCTGCGCCAAGGAATGCCCGGTGCAGTCGATCCATCCCGAGGGGCACATCAACGTCAATGAGTGCATCTACTGCATGCATTGCCAGGAGCTCTATTACGACGACCAGCGCTGCCCGCACATGATCCAGGTCCGGCTCAAGCGGGAGAAATTCGAGGCGATGTCATCGCCGTCGATGCGCAAGTCCGGCCAGAAGACGCTGGTCACGCATGCCGGCCGGCCGCTGACGGCCCCGGTCCAGCCCCCCGATCTCACCCGTCCATCATAAGGAGACCACGATGGCGCACGACGACGACCAGACCAAACTCAGCCGCCGGCAGATCGTCGGCACGGCCGCACTCGGTGCGGCCGGCGTGGCCGGCAGCATCGGCCTGACCAAGACGATCGAGACCACGCCGGCCGCAGCGCAGCCGCGGCCAGCCCCAGGCAAGGCGGAAGTCGCGCCGGGCCAGCTTGACGATTACTACGTGTTCTTCTCCTCAGGCCAGACCGGCGAGCTCCGCATCGTCGGCATGCCCTCGATGCGCGAACTGATGCGCGTCCCCGTCTTCAACCGCTGCAGCGCCACCGGCTGGGGCCAGACCAATGAGAGCCGCAAGATCATGACCGAGGGGCTGCTGCCGGAGACGCGCGAGCGGCTCAAGGACAGGCTCGGCATCTGGATGAATGGTGACTGCCACCATCCACACATGTCGTTCACCAACGGCACCTATGACGGGCGTTACGTCTTCATCAATGACAAGGCCAACACCCGCCTCGCCCGCATTCGCACCGACGTCATGAAGTGCGACAAGATCATCGAGCTGCCGAACCAGTACACGATCCACGGCATGCGGCCGCAGAAGTTTCCGCGCACCGGCTATCTGTTCTGCAACGGCGAATATGAGGTGCCGCTGCCGAACGACGGCAAGGTGCTCGACGACAAGTCGAAATACTGGTCGATCTTCTCGGCCGTCGACGGCGACACCATGAAGGTCGCCTGGCAGGTGATCGTCGACGGCAATCTCGACAACACCGATTGCGACTACCAGGGCAAATACGCCTTCGCGACCTGCTACAATTCCGAGAAAGGCGTGACCCTGGCCGAAATGACGGCCAGCGAGCAGGACTGGGTGACGATTTTCAACATCAAGCGCATCGAGGACGCCGTCAAGAAGGGCGACATCAAGGAGATGAACGGCGTTCCCGTCATCGACGGCCGCAAGGGCTCGCCCTATACCCGTTACGTGCCGGTGTCGAACAGCCCGCATGGTCTCAACACCGCGCCGGACGGCATCCACGTCGTCGCCAATGGCAAGCTGGCGCCGACGGTCACGGTGATGGACGTTCGCCTGATCGACAGCCTGTTCGACGACAAGATCAAGCCGCGCGACATCATCGTGGCCGAGCCCGAGCTCGGCCTCGGGCCGCTGCACACCGCCTTCGACGGCCGTGGCAACGCCTACACGACGTTGTTCCTGGACAGCCAGGTCTGCAAATGGAGCCTCGATCTCGCCAAGCGCGCGTTCAAGGGCGAGAAAGTGAACCCGATCATCCAGAAGCTCGACGTCCATTATCAGCCCGGCCACAACCACGCCTCGATGGGCGAAACGCGGGAGGCCGACGGCAAATGGCTGCTGTCCTTGAACAAGTTCTCCAAGGATCGCTTCCTGAATGTCGGTCCGCTGAAGCCGGAGAACGACCAGCTGATCGACATTTCCGGTGACAAGATGGAACTGGTGCATGACGGCCCGAGCTTCGCCGAGCCGCACGACGCAGTGATCGTGCACCGCTCCAAGCTTGAGGGCCGCGTGACCTCGATCTGGAAGCGTGACGACCCGTTCTTCGCCGATGCGCGCAAGCAGGCCGCCGCCGACGGCGTCACCCTGGAGAGCGACGCCAAGGTGATCCGCGACGGCAACAAGGTGCGCGTCTACATGTGGTCCAGCGCGCCCGCCTATGCGCTCGAGAAGTTCGAGGTCAAGCAGGGCGACGAGGTGACGGTCTATGTCACCAATATCGACGACGTCGAGGACCTCGTGCACGGCTTCTGCATCGTCAACTACGGCGTCAACATGGAGATCGACCCGCAGCAGACCTCGTCGGTGACCTTCATCGCCGACAAGCCCGGCGTCTATTGGTATTTCTGCACATGGTTCTGCCACGCCATGCACATGGAAATGCGCGGACGCATGCTGGTCTCGCCGCGGAACGCGTGAGGCGATGCGGCGCATGCGCCATATCCTGACATTGGGGCTGGCGGCGCTCATCGCCGCCGGCCTTCCCTGCCGCGCGACCGCAGCGACGCTGCGGGTCGCAGCCGGCACCCCTGACCTTCAGGCCGTTCTCGATAGCGCCGCTGACGGCGACGAGATCATGCTGGCGCCCGGCACCTATCGCGGGCCCCTGCGGCTCACCCACCGCCTGACGCTGAGCGGCGTGGCCGGTTCGGTGATCACCGGTGAGGGCCAGGGCAGCGTCATCACCGTCACCGCGCCGGGCACCGTGATACGTGGCCTCGCCATCGGCGGCTCCGGCCGCTCGCTCGAGCAGATGGACTCCGGCATCTTCGTCGAGCAGTCCGCGCACGACACGCTGATCGAGCATAACAGGCTCGAGGACAATCTGTTCGGCGTCTATCTGCACGGCGCGGCCAACGCCATGGTGCGCCACAACAGCATCATCGGACGGCGCGGCACGCAGCCGGGCGGCGTCGGCAATGGCGTGTCGGTGTGGAACGCGCCCGGCGCCCAGGTGGTCGACAATGACATCCGCTACGGCCGCGACGGCGTGTTCGTGATCACCAGCCGCAACAACCTCTTCAGCCGAAATCGCTTCAGCGACCTGCGCTTCGCGGTCCACGACATGTACGCCAATGACAGCGAGATCTCCGACAACATCTCGACCCGCAACATCATCGGCTATGCGATGATGTTCTCGAAGAACCTGGTGGTGAAGGGCAACGTCTCCGATCATGATCGCGATCGCGGCCTGCTGTTCAACGCAACCAACGGCTCGCAGATCTCCGGCAACAGCGTGATCGGCGGCCTGCAGCCAGCGGAGCGCTGGGCCACCGCGGAGAACCGCGGCTCCGATGAAGGCATGCCGCAGACCGAGAAGAGCGCGGTCGGCGCGGGCTCCGGCGTCCGGCCGGGTCCAGAGAAATGCGTGTTCATCTACAATACCAACAACAACCGGATCTTCGACAATTGGCTGGAAGGCTGCGAGATCGGCGTCCATTTCACCGCCGGCTCCGAGGGCAACGACATCCGCGGCAACGCCTTCGTCGGCAATGCCAGCCAGATCAAATATGTCGGCAGCCGTCATCTCGACTGGTCGAAGAACGGCCGCGGCAATTATTGGAGCGACAATCCCGGCTTCGATCTCAATGGCGACGGCGTCGCCGACGCCGCCTATCGTCCGAACGATCTCATCGACCGCGTGTTGTGGACGGCGCCGGCCGCCAAGGTCCTGATCAATAGCCCCGCGGTGCAGGTGATCCGCTGGGCACAGGCGCAGTTTCCCGCGATCCTGCCCGGCGGCGTCGTCGACAGCCATCCTCTGATGGCGCCGCCGGCGCGCCGCACCGCTCCGGAGAGCCAGGCCCGATGACCGCGACAATCCATATCGCCGACGTGATCAAGCATTACAACAAGGTCGAGGCCGTGAGGGGCGTGTCGTTCGACCTCGCCGCGGGCGAGATGGTCGCTCTGATCGGCCACAACGGCGCCGGCAAGACGACGCTGATGAAGATGATGCTCGGCCTGATCCGCCCCACCCGCGGCACCATCGCCGTGCTCGGGGAGAATCCAGCCGCCGGCGAATTCTCCTCCCGTCGGCAGCTCGGCTATCTGCCGGAGAACGTCGCCTTCGACGCCGCTCTCAGCGGCCGGGAGACGCAGACCTTCTACGCCCGCCTCAAGCGTGAGCCGGTGCAGGAGGCGCTGGCGCTGCTCGACATCGTCGGTCTCGGCGACGCGGCGAAGCGCCGCGTCAACACCTACTCCAAGGGCATGCGCCAGCGTCTCGGCCTGGCGCAGGCGCTGATCGGCCGCCCGCGGGTGCTGCTGCTCGACGAGCCGACCACCGGCCTCGACCCGGAGCTGCGCCAGACCTTCTACGACGTGATCCAGAAGCTCGCCGCCGAAGGCACCACCGTGCTGTTGTCGTCGCACGCGCTGACCGAACTGGAGGAGCGCGCCGGCCGCGTCATCATCATGAACCGCGGCCTCAAGGTCGCCGATGGAACGCTGGAGGAGCTGCGCCGGCTGGCGCGATTGCCGACGCGCATCCGGGTCAAAGTCGCCAACCTGCCGCCAGCGGGCCGGCCAGCCTGGCTGCCCGCGACCGCCTCGTATCGCCGGATCAACGGCCACATCGTCGAGATCGACGCGGCGCCGAACGAGAAGATCGAGCTCCTGCGCAGCGCGACCGCCGACGGCACCGCCGTGCAGGATCTCGAGCTCATTCCGCCCAATCTCGACGAACTCTACGCGCATTTCCTGCGCCACGCCGAGCGCCCGCAATGAACAGCGTGATCACCATCGCCGCCAAGGAAATCCAGCAGGCAATTCGCAATCGCTGGGTGCTGGCGGCGACCCTGCTGCTGGCCGGGCTCGCGCTATCGCTGACCTTCCTCGGCAGCGCCCCGACCGGCACGGTCGGCGCCCGTGCGCTGGATGTGGTCATCGTCAGCCTGTCGAGCCTGACGATCTTCCTGATCCCGCTGATCGCGCTGCTGATCGCGCATGACGCCATCGTCGGCGACATGGAGCGCGGCACCATGCTGCTGCTGCTGAGCTATCCGGTGGCGCGGTGGCAGGTGCTGCTCGGCAAGTTCCTCGGCCATCTCGCCGTGCTCGCTTTCGCAACCTGCCTCGGGTACGGCGCAGCAGCTGCGGCGCTGCCGATCACAGGCAGCAGCTTCGACAGCGAGGGGCTTGCCGCCTTCGCCGCGATGATCGGCTCATCCATCCTGCTCGGTGCGGTGTTTGTCGCGATCGGCTATCTCGTCAGCGCCGTGGTGCGCGACCGCGGCACCGCCGCGGGGCTGTGCATCGGGCTGTGGCTGGCGCTGGTGCTGATTTACGACATGGCGCTGCTTGGCCTGCTGGTGCTCGACCAGGGCCGCAACATCTCCGGCGGCATGCTCAACGCGCTGCTGCTGCTCAACCCGACCGACGCCTACCGGCTGTTCAACCTGACCGGCTTCGCCAATGTCAGCCTGTTCTCCGGAATGGCCGGGCTCGCGGGCAGCAGCACGCTGTCGGTGCAGGCGCTGCTCACCGCGCTCGTCCTCTGGATTCTGGTCCCGCTCGCCGGCGCTGCGCTCGCCTTTTCCCGGAGGGAGCTATGAAGCGTCTTGCTCGCGCCTGCGCCGTTGGCGTCGCCCTCGTGCTCGCCGGCTGCAACGACAAACAGGCCGCCGCCCCGCCGCCGCCGATCAAGCTGAGCGCGGAGGCAATCGGCCACTATTGCGGCATGAACCTGCTCGAGCATTCCGGGCCCAAGGGACAGATCTTCGCCGCCAGCCTGATCGAGCCGGTGTGGTTCTCCTCCGCGCGCGACGCCATCGCCTTCACGATGCTGCCGGACGAGCCCAAGGATATCCAGGCCATCTACGTCTCCGACATGGCGAAGGCGGTGAGCTGGGACAATCCCGGCGCCGACAATTGGGTCGAAGCGCGCAAAGCGGTGTTCGTGATCGGCAGCCGGCTCAAGAGCGGCATGGGGAGCGACGAGGCGGTGCCGTTCTCCGCTCGGAGCGCCGCCGAGCGCTTCGTCGCCGAGCATGGCGGCCGCATCGTCGGCTTTGCCGAGGTGCCGCGCGACTATGTGCTGAGCTCGGCGGATGATCGCGACGGCGCAACCAAGCCGGACCCCAAAGACAGCAATTGAGCAGACGCTGATGACCCATCACCTCTCGCGACGACGCTTCATCCGTATCAGTGCCGCGATGGCCGGACTTGCGCTGGCTCCGCGCGCCACCGATGCCGCCCAGGACATGAGCGGCCTGGTCGAATGGCGCGGCACCCTCCTCGGCGCCGTCGCCACCATGAAGCTGCACCACCCGGATCGCGCGGAAGCCGAACGGCTGATCGCGCGATCGGTCGCCGAAGCACGCCGGCTGGAACGGCTGTTCAGCCTCTATCTCCCGGACTCCGCGCTGGTCACGCTGAACCGCACCGGCGTGCTCGTCGAGCCGGCGCCCGAGCTCGTCGACATTCTCACGCTGTCGCAGCGCTATGCTGTCCTAACCGAGGGCCGCTTCGATCCCACGGTTCAGCCGTTGTGGACGCTCTATGCCGATCACTTCGCGCGCCCCGATGCGGATCCCGACGGCCCCAAGCGGGCGGCGATCCGCGAGGCGCTGGCACGGGTCGGCTATCACAGGCTCACGGCGAGCCGGGATCGGATCGTCATGCCGCAAGGCACTGCGATTACCCTGAACGGCATCGCACAAGGCTATGTCACCGACAGGATCGTTGATCTCCTGCGCAGCCAGGGGGTGCGGCAGAGCCTCGTCGACATGGGCGAGGCGCGGGCCATCGGGACACGGCCGGACGGACACCCCTGGGACGTCGCGATCGAGGATCCGGACGTCGCCGGTCGCACGGCCGAGATGCTGGCCGTCATCGACCGGGCCGTATCGACATCCGGCGCCTATGGCTTCCGTTTCGACCCTCAGGGCCGCTTCAACCATCTGTTCGATCCGCAGAGCGGCGGCTGCGCACATTCCTATCGCAGCGTGGCAACCGTGGCCGCCGATGCCACCGCCGCAGATGCGCTATCCACCGCATTCAGCATCATGCCGGAAACCGACATCCGCGCGGTCATGCCGCGCGCCGGGATCGATCGCGTTCATCTGATCGACGCGAACGGTGTGGCCGTCGATCTCATCGCCTGACCGCCGTCGTGGCGCGCGGCAGCAAGTCCATCCGTGCGCGAGGTCGGCGACCGGCCGTGCAGAATCGAGCAACAGAGCGATACGGATCGAAGCCGCCCAGCCGCGCGGTCTCTGGCGCCTTCTCGCCGGCGCCCTGACATCAAGCTGCGGCTATGATGATACTGTTGGAGCCAATGCCGGCAAGCGCAGCTCACGAGACAGGAGTTGGACCAGCTTGGCGTGGCTCGGAACGCCCAGCTTCGTTCTGATGCTGCGCAACTGATGATCGACGGTGTGAACCGAGCGCCGGAGGTCGCGCGCGATTTCCTTGTAGCCCATTCCCTTCCCGGCGAGACGCGCAACCCGGATCTCCGCTTCCGTCAATTGCCCGGAGATGCTGGTCAAAGCGATCGGCTGCGGGGCGGCGTCGTCCTGCAGCGACTTCGACGCCGCAAGAATCGGCGAAACGACCTCGTGCAGCACCGACCTGAACAGATCGACCAAGGCGATCTCCCATCCACGGCTGGCGCGCGTGAGCCGGTCAACGGACATGAGACCGAACGGCCGCCCGTCGTCGCCCCTCATGGGCATGATCATCTTCGTCTTGGTGCCGGTGGCCAGGAGTGCGGCACGCGCGGACCGACTCATTCCCGCCGCGCTCGCGACCACCTCCAGCACGACAGGAGCGTCGGCGTTCCAAAGCTGCCGCATCCCGGGATCGGAATTATCGAGCGTCGTCCCCTTTGCACTCCGAGCGTCGCAGCCCAGCAAGGCGCTTTCCCAGCGTCCGCAGACATAGACTGCATCGGACGGACTGCCGATATTGCCGTCGACGCGCTCGCCCTGCACGCGCTCCAGCAACCATTGCGCGGCAATATTGCCCGCCAAGGTCACATCATCGATCGCCAACAACATATGTGCAGCCAGGTCACGCGCTGGCGCGAAAGAGATGGCGCCGCGAGCATCGAGCAAGGACGCCCGCAACGTTTGCTGCTGGCGAAAACAGGCCGCATCTCGATTCACGACCGCGCTCCTTCGTCGGCAATGAAGAGGTACCACCCGACGCTGCCGATGCTGGTCTCTCGCGCGATCGGGCCGGATGACCATGCGACCGCTCAGAACCACTGCAGCGGCATCGCTCCCCGGATGATCTACCGACCAGCGTCAGCTGGTTACCTCGCATGATCGTACAGCCTATTCGCAGCCGGAGGTGATGGCAAGCCCACCGCCGCCCGCGATCATGGGCGCGCGATCTCGCACAACTTCGGATGTCGAACATCCGCCGGCCGGCCAATAGCGAATGTTCGCTATGTACGGTTGCACTTTCCTGGTCACTCTTGACATCAAGACTAACGCGCAACGTCGCGACCTGGTCTAGCAGACCAACAAAAACAAAATGGGCGGAGACGAGAAAATGCCGAAACACGAGGCAGAGTTCGACTATGTCATCGTCGGTGCCGGGAGTGCGGGATGCGTTCTGGCGAACCGTTTGACGGAAGATCCGAACGTCAAGGTTGCGATCCTCGAGGCGGGGGGCCGAAACAAATCCCTCATGCTGAGAATGCCGGCGGCCATAGGCGACATCTTCATGCAGAAGGGACCGGCGAATTGGATGTTCCAGACCGTCCCTCAAGGCACGTTGGACGCGCGGCGTCTGTATCAGCCGCGCGGACGAGGTTGGGGAGGATCCTCCGCCATCAACGGCATGCTCTACGTACGCGGCCACGCGCGCGACTACGACCAATGGCGGCAAACCGGCCTGACCGGCTGGGGTTATGCCGATGTGTTGCCGTATTTCAAGCGAGCCGAGCATAACGAGAATGGCGGCGACACGTGGCGGGGCGACCGCGGCCCTCTCTGGGTCTCGGTTGGCCCGAACGGCAATCCGCTCTACCGCGCGTTCATCAACGCCGGACGGCAGGCCGGCCATCCCGTCACGCGCGATTTCAACGGATATCAGCAGGAGGGGCTCGGGCCGTTCCACCTCACGATCAAAGACGGCGAACGCTGCAGCGCAGCATCGGCCTATCTGGAACCGGCGATCCGGGACCGGCGAAATCTCACCGTGTTGTCCCATGCCCACGCGATGAAGATCATCATCGAGAACGGCGAAGCCAGAGGCGTGCAATACGCGTCCGGTCGCATGAAGGTCGTGAAGACCGTGCGCGCCCGACGTGAAGTGATCCTCTCGGCCGGGGTCTTCCAGAGTCCGCAACTGCTGATGCTGTCGGGCATCGGTCCTGCCGACGCGCTGCGGCGGCATGGCATTTCGGTCGTCCACGACGCCCCCGAGATAGGACAGAACCTGCAGGACCATTTCGATGTGGTGATGAGCTATCGATGCACCAAGCCCATCACCGCTCATTCGTTCATCACGGGATATCGCAAGATTCTGCTGGGCCTGGAATATCTGCTGTTCCGGACCGGTCAGGGACGCACCAACCACGTTCAGGCCGGCGCGTTTCTCAAGTCCCGCACAGAACTGGATCGGCCTGACATCCAGTTGCACTTCGCCAATGTCATGCTCCTCAATCATCAGCCGCTGAAAACCCATTCTCATGGCTTCGGTCTTCACGTCTGTCAGCTACGCCCTGAGAGCCGCGGCGAGATGCGGCTGGCGTCCCCTGATCCCTTCGCTGCGCCGATCATCGATCCGCGATATCTCTCCTCCGAGACCGATCGGCGCACGATCCGCGACGGTGTGAGGATGGTTCGCGAGATCGTTCAGCAAGACGCCTTGAGAATGTATCGCGGGCCGGAAGTGCATCCGGGCCTTGATGTGCAGACCGACTCCGAGATCGACGCGTGGACGCGCCAGACGGGACAATCCATCTTTCATCCTGTCGGCACCGTCCGCATGGGCGCAGACGCCAACGCGCCGGTCGGGCCGGACTTGGCGCTGCGCGGGGTGAGGCGGCTGCGCGTCGTTGACGCCTCCGTCATGCCGACATTGGTCGGCGGCAACACGAACGCGGCGACGATCATGATCGCTGAAAAGGCTGCCGATATGGTGCGGGGGCGCCCACCATTGTCGCGCGAAGAAGCACCGATTGCCGAGGACGTCGCAATCTCCCACCGCGTGCAGGTCCAGCGCTTCGCGTCGGGCACCGCGGTGGCGTTCAATTAGCGCAATCGCGAACTTGCGCGATGTATCCCCTCCAGATCTCTGACATTCGTAGACCAACAGATTTGAACAAGAGGCCACGACGATGAACATGACCGCGATCCCATCGACCGAAGCGACGAAGGCCCGAATGCAAGCCACGCTCCACCGGCAGAAGGCCGAGCAGACGCGCCTTGGTCCTCCGTCATTATCGCTTCGCCGCGACCGGATCGCGCGCGCGATCTCGATGGTGTTGACGCACAAGAACGAGTTGCTCGATGCCATGAACACCGATTTCGGAGCCCGCTCGCGCGACATGGGGATGCTCTACGATATCGTGGGCTCGGTGCAGCCGCTTCGAGAGGCGCACAAGAATGTCGCGAAGTGGATGCGGCCGCAGCGGCGCAAGGTATCGCCCCCCATCCTGTCGCTGCTCGGTGCGCGCTCCACCGTGAGATACCAGCCCAAGGGCGTGATCGGCATCGTCACCTCGTGGAACTTCCCGCTACAGCTCATGATGGACGCAGCCGCAGCCGCGTTCGCCGCCGGCAACAGGGTGATGCTCAAGCCGTCCGAATTCACGCCGGCGACCGGAGGCCTGGTCGCGCAGCTGTTCGACAGCCATTTCGACGAAGACGAAATTTCGACCTTTCTCGGTGGTCCGGATGTCGCCAGCGCATTCACAAGCCTGCCTTTCGATCATCTGATCTTCACCGGCTCGACCAATGTCGGACGCCATGTGATGCGCGCTGCGGCGGATAATCTCACGCCGGTCACGCTCGAGCTCGGCGGCAAGAGTCCGGTCGTCGTCGGCCGGAGCGCGGACATCGGCAAGACGGCGGCGCGCATCATGATGGGCAAGATGATCAACGCCGGGCAGGTCTGCGTCGCGCCGGATTATGTCCTGGCGCCTGACGACCGGGTAGAGCCATTCATCACGGCCGCAACGACGGCGGTGGCGAAGATGTTTCCGACCCTTAAGGACAACCCGGACTACACGTCCATCATCACGCAGCGGCACTATGAGAGATTGCAGATGCTGACCGATGATGCACGAGCCAAGGGGGCCCGCATCGTCGAGATCAATCCGGCAAAGGAAAACTTCTCGCAACAGCAATTCCGGCGCATGCCGCCGACCCTGATTGTCGACGCGACGGATGACATGGCAGTGATGCAGGAGGAGATTTTCGGCCCCGTCCTGCCGATCAGGCGCTACGGGACGTTTGACGACTCGATCGACATGATCAATGCGAGGCCGCGGCCGCTCTCGCTCTATTATTTCGGCTCGGACAAGGCCGAGAGTGAAAAGCTGCTCGAGCGGACCCACGCGGGAGGCGTGACCATCAACGACATCTTCTGGCATATCGCGATGCCCGATCTGCCGTTCGGGGGAATCGGGCCCTCCGGGATGGGCGCGTATCATGGACATCGCGGCTTCGTCGAATTCTCCCACGAGAAGGCCGTGTATCACCAGACCGGAAGCGAGATCATTGCGATGTTCAGACCGCCCTACGGACCGAAATATCGCAAGATGATCGGCGGCCTGCTCAAGGGATAGCGATCGAGCGCTCACGGCGCCGGATCACGGAAGCCGCCCTGCTTCGCCGCTGCACCGAGATGGAGGAGCAGCGGCGGACCGGTTCGCCGCAAGCTTCTTTCGCGCGCGAGATACTCGCCGGATTGGACGGACGACGGATGCTCAGAACCGAAACCCGGATTCCGGCTGGTCCATTGAAGGCTTGCCTGGGCGCACTATTCCTAGATCGGAAACAATTGGCAGCTGTTCCATATTGACCAACTTAGCCCTCTGCGTCGTGTCAGCATGCAGTTTCGATGCAGAGCATGCCAATGCACGATTACATCCACAACGCAAACATCGATCTGTATCGGCGTCTGATCGCCGAGAGCGAATGTGACCCGAAGCGCGATGACGACCGGCATAAGACCTTGCTGAAATTGCTAGACGAGGAAACAGCCAAGGACAATAAATCTAACCGCGGTGTATCCCCGAGCCGTTCGACTATCGGGTGCTCCTTGGCATCCGCCCCGGGGGAGCTTTCGACGAACTTTGCGATTGGGCGCCACCTTAACTCGGACAGGGGAGGTTAATGATGAGGTGCTTGATCACTCTCAGGGACGGCGTCGCAATGGAACGAGCGATGGGAGCGCTAGCGAAGTACAGATACACGGCGGACGGTGAGTCCGTCGCTCCAGAAGGACATCCAAGAGAATGGAGCCACTGGCTTCTTGAGATCAATTCGGCAGAGTTCAACGCCATCAATGACCACGTCGAAGCCGGCGACATCGTCGAGATGAAACCGTCAACGAGTTCGCAGACCGTTGTGTGATCCACGGACCACTATTGTCCCGCCAATGCGAGTTCGCCTCTGGGTTACGGTTTGCCCAGGAGAGCGATGATCTGCCGCAATCCAAGACTTGTTCCGGTCGGAACCTCTCCTTTCATCTGAGCGCCCCCTTAGCTTCATCGACCAGGCGGAACTGATCTGCAACTACTTTGCGGCATTCGTGCCATCCTTGTGCTTATGCAAAAACCGGGCGATTTGACCGCGGAGCTCCGCCGTCTCCGGCAGCTTGCCGACAGATCCCGCCGTGTCGAAGATCTCCCGCTGCAACCCAGTCGGCAGAGCATTCCATTGCATGATGATAGCCGCGCCAAGACACCTTCGCTTGCTAATTCTGCGCCGTGACGTTGATCCGATCGGGCGGCGTGAACTGCATCGCGGTAGCCGTCCGCCAGTCCCTGCTCTTTGTCGGCGAGCGAGACCAGACGATCCTGCGCGTCTTGAAGCTTTCGACCTTCGTCCGGATCGATCGCCTCCTTGGCCCGTTTGCCGTATTCGGCTGCTTCGGCGCGATATTGTCTGGACTTGAACATGTCTTGCCCTTTCATGGGTGCCTCCAGCCATTTCCAACGCCATCGTCAACCAAAGTCGAAGCCGAGCGCCGCTCGCAATATACTCGGGGCTTGGCAAACGGCAGCAATGAGTTGGCAGCCGAACGGGCGTGACTCATAGCACTCCTTACCAGCCGCGACAGCTTGGCGGCGACAGCCACACCGCGCGGCAAGCCGCGCGTGACTTCAGTTTTGAGCCAGCTGCGAATTCGATCTGACACTGCCGGAAATTATTTCTTCAATGATATTGACTATCGCCGGCTTCGGCTAGGCAGGAGGGCTCGGACGATCGACGCACGTGGCATTCTGTCCCGGGCGCTGTTCTTCTCGTGAGCGTCACCGGCCCTCATGGGAGGTCCACAAGAGCAATCGGTCGATATCAGAGCCGCTCTCCAAATGCAGCGCCGATCCCTGCCGTCAGTGCCATCACTAAAGCTCCCCAGAACACGACGCGAACGGCAGCGCTGACCATTCCGGCTCCCCCGCTTTGGCGCCGATTGCGCCCAGGACGACCAGAAAGACCAGCGACACAATGGAGACCGCTACGGCCTCCCAGCCGACTGGGGCAGTGAGGGCGATCAGCACTGGAGGAATGCCACCGGCTGCGAACGACAGCGCCGCCTGGATCGGACGTGCCGCGGTCATGTCCGACAGCCCAAGTTCATCGCGGCTAAGAGTACCGAGCGCATCATAAGCCATCAACTGCCCAGCTACGGTCGAGGCCAACGCCGGATCCAGCCCCCTCTGGACGTAGATGGCCGCCAACTTCTTCGTCTCTCCTGCGCCATCCGAGGCCAGCTCTCGTCTCTCGCGGCCGACGTAAGCCGTTTCGGCATCCGACTGCGTACTGACCGAGACGTAGTCTCCTGACGCCATCGACATCGCCCCGGCAACGAGCCCTGAGATACCTGCAATCAGGATGCTCTCGCGGCTGCCGTTCGCGCTGGCGACACCGATGATCAGGCCCGATGTGGAGAGAATACCGTCATTTGCCCCCGACACAGCTGCTCTCGACCAGCCGGAGCGGTTGACAGTTTGACGCTCCAACTGCTGAGTGGAGTAGTCGTAGTCTCTGGCCTCTTGCATTCGACTTCGATCCCTCCCACACCTATTGCCCGCATTACTGCGACGCTGCCGGAAATCGCAGCCCGTTCCCTGCAGGACGCTCGCCGGATTTGGTAGTCTGACGTGAGCAGTTCGGACCAGATCTGCTCCCTGTGCCGGTCTATACTTGCCAAATGACGATGCTCCCGGACACCGAAGCCATCATGCATGGGAATAGATCACTGTTCTGCTCAATGGGGCCGCGCCGTCAGGCAACGCGGAGTTTGAAAATGTCGGCTCCTTCAGATCTTCCTTTTCAGCCTGGCTCCAACGGCCTCAATGGTGACGGCATTCCGATACTGCGATGTGAACTCTGCGGCCTAGGGATGACCCACCTTGGCGACCTGCCCGGCCGCATGGGAAAGGCCTCGATCCGCGTCTTTCGCTGCTATCCATGCAACCGGATCGTTTCGCACAGTTGCTAAGCCCTTTCGTACCGACGTTCGGCGCTACTGCACGCCGCCTTGTCTCCAAATGCGGTGTTGAGGTGATCTGCAATGATACCAGCGGCAGGATCGCCGGCCTCATTCAGATTATTCTTCATCAACTGATCGATCTCTCTACGGAGGCTGAGACGCCCCAGTCCGGCCTGCCCCTGCGACGGGTCCGACGCATCCGCATGCGTCGAACACGTTAGGCTACCATCCGCCGGCGATCGCCAGCCGTGCCAGCGCGGGAAGCGACCGCACGCCCGCCTTCTTCATGATCGACGCGCGGTGGCTCTCGACGGTGCGGCGACTGATTCCGAGGTCCACGGCGATATTCTTGCTCGGGTGCCCTGCCAGCACTCTCTGCATGACTTCCTGCTGCCGTCGCGTAAAGCACGGAATGCGATCGGCGGAGCCATCGCTCCGCCCAGCAGTGCTGTCGGACATGCGCACCAGCCTCATGACCCGCGCAACGCCGTCCAGAAGTTCAGAGCTGTGAATTGGCTTCTCGATGACGTCCACCGCGCCGGCCTTCATCGCTGCGGCTGTCGTTGCAACGTCCCCATGCCTGGCCATCATGATGACCGGGATCGAATGCCCGAGGTCCTGGAGCCGGCTCAGCATGGTCGATCCGCTCATTCCGGGGCCATCGGTATCAATCAGCAGGCATGCATCGCAACCAGGCTTGTACGCCTGCAGAAACGACGCTCCATTCTCGTGATCCTCGACCACCCATCCGTCATGGTCGAGCGTATTGCGGATCGACCGGCGTAATTCGCGGTCGTGATTGACCAGATAAACGATCGGCGAGCTGGAGGAGATGTCGTGCCGTGCCGGCAGTTCGCGATAGGACGGCTCGATATCGATCGAGAACACCGACCCCTTTCCAAATTTGAACGGACCCTTACCGGGTGATGGAGGAGACGTCCAAGCCGCTTCACGATGGAGAGCCCCAGTCCACGCCCGTTCCCCCGATTTCGAGCCGAGCCATCGAGCTGATGATACTCTTCGAAAACATTCCGAAGTTGGTCTTCGGGGATACCGATGCCGGTATCCCAGATCTCGATACTCAACGTCCCCTTGCGGCGCCGGCAGCCGAGCAGCACCCTGCCCCGCTTCGTGAATTTAATCGCGTTCGAAAGCAGATTGCGTATCATCTGCTCCAAGAGCTGTGGATCGCTGCGAACGAACATGCTGCACGGCGACACCTCAAGCGCGATCTGCCGCGCTTCGGCCTGATCGACCAGATCCGATATGATCCGGTGGAGCAAGGCGCAAATCGGGAACACTTCGTATTCCGCTCGAATGCTCCCGGTCTCAATACGATTGAGGTCCAGCAAGCCGTTCAGCATACCCGACATGTTGCCCAGTGCCTGATCGAGGCGCTCCACCAGGTCTTCAGCCTTGTCACCGACGACCTCTTTCGCAAGAAGCTCCTGGAGCAGCACGAGGTTCTGTAGCGGCTGTCGAAGGTCGTGGCATGCGGCGGCCAGAGAGCGAGATTTCGCAACGTTGCTGGCCTCCGCTTGTGCTCGCGCGCATTCGAGCACCTCGGCGGTCCGCTTCTGGTCCGATAGATCGACAAATGCGATGACAGTACCCACCATTTCGCGCCGGCTTGAGAAATACGGAAATATCCGCCGGATATAGCAGACGCCGCCCAGAGATTCGATCTCGCGCTCGACCGGCGTGAGCGACTGCATGACATGACCTGCATCCGTCCCAAGCATCTGGTCCGACGCGAGCCCTATCCGATCCCATAGGGGCATGCCTATGTCGGTCTCGACCAAATTGAAGCACCGGCTCATTTCCGGCGTGAAGAAGCGGATGGTCAGGTCGGAATCGAGCAGAACGATCGGAATCCGGATGCCGGACAGCACGTCCTGCAGATCACGCGCGGTCAGCGCTCGACGTGCATCGACATCATCGAGAGAGGCGGCCAAGGCAGACACAAGGGGAACAGCGCCGAGCTCCGATCGACCTTCTTTACCTGCTCGCATCCCGACGCCTCACTTTTCCATCCATCTGACGCTTACCAGGGGTGGCATGTTCGCGACGCCCAGCTCCTAACAAGGTTAGCTCATGACTCGTGCGCGAGACTGAGCAGAGTTGCTCACATGCGCTCCCGGCTTGAAAGGCGATGTTACTCATCGACGCAATCTGAACTGGTCCGCGGGGTCTCCGGACCCAGAGTGGCCCGCTCGGTCCAGAAGGTCGCCATCCTTACGCTATGCGCCTGGACGTCCGGATCAGGGGGCTCTCGGGAGAGCTGCGCGAAATCCGCCGCCAATCGAAGACAATCGCGGCTGTATTCGAGGTCGCTGGCGGGGTTCGACACGACGTATCCTCTCGACTGGATACATCTGTCACACAGCGCGCAGGGTTGCTGTTGGTGGTCCAGGCCACGGAGCGGAACAAAAAGCCGCCACACCCAAAGGGGCCAGACATGCCCTCCGACGCCGCCCCCCCAAGATCAGCCCATTCGGCCGCCGACCCGCGACGGATCGCCCCAGTGCGGGCAACGCACAACGTCCTGTTTTGCTCAGACTCCTAATTGGAGTTACCTCAGGTTGGGTTCGGATGCACAAGAAGCGCGACACGACTGAATTCGGCGAGCAGCGACTGCTGCTTGAGCCGATAGCGCAGTTACTCCGGCACGGAAGATGAGACGCCGGCTTCGCTGGTCTCGTTGGAATCGCGGTCGAGCGTCACAACGCAGATGCGCGGCTACAGGAAGCTCTGGATTATCAGGCCATGCTGACGCGCGAAATGAGCGACCGCGTCAAGAACAGCCTCACCTCGGTCGTCGCGATGCTCCACATTCAATCGCGCAGCACGCATTCAGATGACGTCAGGTGCGCGCTCGAAGAGCGCCGGATCACGTGTCGCGGCCATCGCCCAGGTCCATGACCGTCTTTCTCGCGGCACACATGTCAGCTTCATCGACCTTGCCGTTTTCATGACCGACCTCTGCGGCCGATTGCATGGCACAGCAGGAACGAATGCCCTGTGCTGCCATGCCGACGCGATACAGCTGTCGGCCGATCATGCGCTTCCCCTCGGCCTTCTGATCAACGAACTCGTCACCAATGCGGTCAAACATGCCTATCCCGGCGGTCACGGCGCTATCGACGTGTCGGCGCGTGAAATGACTGGATGCCTGCACGTCGAAGTGTCCGATCACGGCATCGGCCTTCCAAAAGGCTTCGACATCGATCAGGCGCGCCCGAGCCTGGGATTCCGGGTCATCAGGGGGCTGGTGCGCCAGCTCCGCGGCCGTCTGACCATCATATCCAATACACCGACCGGCACGCGCTTTCTCCTCGAACTGCCACTCATCTCCGGCGAGGGATCGCAGACGCCGAACAAATCCGTGCTCACAACTCACTCCGGCGCGCCGGCCGCGACATAGCGAACCAGCTTCTTGTTGACGAACTCCTGGATTCCCATGGAGCCCAGTTCGCGTCCATAGCCGGAGTTCTTGATGCCGCCGAACGAAAGTTCGACATCGGACCAGCTGAGGTTGTTGATGAACACCATGCCGGTCTCCAAGCGGCTCGCGACGCGCTTTCCGCGCGAGATCCTTGGTGAAGACTGCGCCACCCAGGCCAAAATCGGGATCGTTCGCGAGCGCGACCGCGGCGTCTCGAACGTCCTGTGGAGCTTGCGGGTAGCGGGATTGACGCTCTGATAGGTCATCGCTCGAGCCTCATTGTACGGCGGGCCCATCGCCCCGGAGCTCGCTCGACGAGCGCATCCATCATGAGCATTTGGGGTCCGCCTTTCCGTCATCTGTCGCCGCAGTCACGGCCAGCACCTCATGACGACACAGGTAGAGACGATCGATCGCGTTGAGTAGCCTCGGAAACGACTCAGAGGCGGCCAAGGGACCGCCCTATCCTTCCGAGCGTTCAGGCGGCCGCTGCGCGCCAACGAACGTCTATGTCTGCCGTACGGCGGATTTGCAGGGTTGACCCATCATCTGAGTGGTCGTCCCCCGGCCGTCTCCGGCTGGGTGGTCATGGCGCTCGATGCGCGACTGGCGGCGTTCGTTCCTGTATTGCGAACTGCCTCCGCCAGGATCTCCCGTAGCTCAGCCTTCGTTTTGGGAGGATCGCGCGTGATGGATGGTTGCCAGTTTGCCATAGACCCTTATGTGGGGGCTTCTGAGCGCGATTGAAGCCCCGCCAGACACGATTGCAACGCCCCACGCGCCGCTACCGATGTTTTACGAAATCAATTCCGTTTCAATCGGTCCGAATGAATTCCTGGAACCAATGCGGCTCTGGACGCTTGACCAGAACGACCGGATGCGAATCCCCCATAGCATCCGATGAATGGCGGCCCCAACTACCCCGGTTGGGGCCGTTTCATTCGCTAGCGCTTTCCATGATCCGCTGCCTGGATCAGCGCCTTTGCAGATTCGTCGGGCGCCACTCGCCCTAAACGCACCATTAATGACTGACGAGCAGTGCCTCACGCGCGACAATCGTTACCGATAGACCTGCCGTTCTTTAATGGTGATCCCGGCGATGATCCGGCTCCGCCTCTTTGGCGAAGGCATGATCAAGGGCCCTCTTCAACTTATGAACTGCGCCACGAACAGCCTGCTCCATGAAGCTGTCCTGGTGCGCAACGACGATGAGTTCGCTGCCGTCGCGATGGACCTCGATCGTGCAACTTTTGTCGTCGTGACTGGCTTTGTGACCGACCTGGTCGCTAAGATGCACATCGATCCGCCTGACTCGATCCTCGTAACGCCGGAGTACCACATGGACAGACGATTTCACGTCGTTTGACAGTTGCTCACCGCCATTGATGTTTCCGTCGGTCCTGACATCGATCAGCATCTGTCTCTCCTTGCTTGAATAGAAAGGCGGGCGTCGTATGGCGCAATCGAGGTTACGATCAGCTCCAGGCACGTTCGTGCTCAGAACTTCAAATTCGACGAACTGGAGTCGAACATTTGCGAGCTGCCTTGCAGACGGCGTCCACGGACAGTGAGCCGTCCAGCCCCCGGAGATAGATCTCGATCGGCATCTTTGCGCGGCGTATCGCGCGGAGGCGCTCTTAACTGACCTCGAATGTCAGACGTAAGGTCAAACTGCCAGAGGCCGAGGTGCCCGACTGGTCAATATTGCTCAGTTTTGCCCGACAATAATGCTCACGATGTGCGCGACTTCCGCTTTTTGAGCCTGAACCGGAGATGGATGATGGATTATCCAATCACGTTTCGGTGCCCCCAAACGGGGACAGACGTGGACGCCTTCGTCGAACAGCCGACGGGTCTGTCGCGCTTCGAGACCGTCAGCTGCCCGGCCTGCATGAAATTCCATTTCATTGACGGAACGAGTGGCGCGGTCATTCCTCCGACCTTGTTGGGCCCGGCGAGTTGGACGTCCTGACCGGGACCAAGACGAGAGCGAACGCGGGCTGATCCCAGCGGGCGGATTTGAACTCGGGGCGAACATCTCGCTCATGACCGACCGGCAGGCCGGCGCGACGACTCCTCCGGGATTGCGTGCGGTCAACGGCCCGATTCTGGCGCGATTATCAACGATAAGCGTGAACGATACACGGTTTCCGCTGACCGGAGTTCGATTTTTTTGGGCGCGGATTTCGCAAGGGATTTCAGGTTAGACAGGTCTCCGAGACGAGACGCTCATCTGTTGAAACTTGAGAGCCAATTTATTGCGCTAATAGCCGAGCTGGATGGCCAAGTCGGCGAGCCCGCTCCCACCGATCATTTCGTAACGATGACAGAGGAGGCGCTGCTCGCGCGTCTCGATCCGATAGAGCGAGCGATTATGGGGAGCCCCGCACAGACTATTACCGGCTTGAGCGTGAAAGCGCGTGACTTGCCCCGCGTTCTTTCCGAATACTCAAAAGGTCCGATCGATCAGACAGGCTGGGAAGGACGAGCAGTTCGCGTGCTCGTTGAGGCAATCTGTGAGGTGGCAAGAGTACCGTTGCGCATTTGAGATCGTCGACAGAAGGATTGCGCCCCAATTGTCGTTACAGCACCGGTCCAATACTGAATCGAGCAAGCGTGAGCCGATCATTGAGCTCGCGAGCTCGTTGGTCGCCGTCCCCCAGAGAACCGAGCAAAGCCAACTGACGATGGTGCAGGACTGACTGGTGGGCTACTGTCGGAGCTGGTGAAGGAGCTGGCTGCTGAAGTAGCATCCGCCTCTATTCTCCAAGACTCTTCATTTTCCAAGACTCTTCATTTTCCAAGACTCTTCATTTTCCGAGACTCTTTATTTTCCAGGACTCTTCGGCCCGTTCCACCATCTCAGCCGAAGCGCTGGTCATAGGCGAGCACGGCCTCAAGCAGCACCTGAGCGCCGGCACCGCACTCCTCGAACGAGGTCGATTCCGATTCGTTGTGGCTGACGCCGCCGGCGCAGGGGACGAAGATCATGGTGGTCGGCGCGACGCGCGCGATGTAGGCCGCGTCGTGGCCTGCGCCGGACACCATGTCGCGGGTGGCATAGCCGGCCTTCTCGGCGCCGCCGCGCACGCAATCGATCATCTCGGCATCGAAGCGCACGGCCGGGCTGTCCCAGATGCGCTTCTCGTCATAGCTCAAGCCCAGCGGTTCGATTGTTGCCTTCAGCGCGGCACGGAACTCCTGCTCCATCGTCTCCAGCACGGCCTCGTCCGGATGCCGGAAGTCGACGCAGAAGAACACCTCGCCCGGCACGACGTTGCGCGAGTTCGGCCGGACCTCCATCAGCCCGACGGTGCCGACCGCATCGGGCGCGTGCTTCATCGCGATCGCGTCGATCTGCTCGACCATGCGCGCAGCGCCGAGCAGCGCGTTCTTGCGCAGATGCATCGGCGTGGCCCCCGTATGCGCGGCCTGGCCTTGCACCGTCACCTCGTACCAGCGCATGCCCTGCACGCCGGTGACGACGCCGATCATCTTGCCTTCCGCTTCCAGGATGGGCCCCTGCTCGATGTGCAGCTCGAACATCGCGCCGATCTTGCGCTGTCCCACCGGCTCGCTGCCCCTGTAGCCGATGCGGGCCAGCTCGGACTGAAACTCCTTGCAGTCGCGGTCGCGGCGCGAATAGGCGAACTCGCGGGTGAAGGCGCCGGCGAACACGCCGGAGGCCAGCATCGCCGGCGCGAAGCGCGAGCCCTCCTCGTTGGTCCAGTTGATGATCTCGAGCGGCGCGTTGGTCTCGTAGCCGGTCGCGTGCAAGGTGCGCATCACTTCCAACGCGCCGAGCACGCCCAGCACGCCATCGAACTTGCCGCCGGTCGGTTGCGTATCGAGATGCGAGCCCATGCAGATCGGCGGCAGGTCAGCGCGCTTGCCCGGACGGCGCGCGAACATGTTGCCGCAATCATCGACGGTGACGGTGCAGCCGATCGCCTCGCAGGCACGCTTGAACCAATCGCGCACCCTGCGGTCGTCGTCGGACAGCGTGAGCCGGCAGATGCCGCCCTTCGCGGTGCCGCCGAAGCGCGCCGTGTCCATCAGGCTGTCCCACAGCCGTTGCGGATCGATCGACAGATTGGTGCGATCGGACTTGGCCGGAGGTGTCACGGTCTCGCTCATGGCACCACCGGCATGCTGCGCGACACCGGCCTGGGCGCGGAAAATTCCTTCCAGGTGCTGTTGGCGACGTGGCTCGCCGGGAATGGCGGCCGGGCAATGAACTGTCCGTCGCCCTTCTCGGCGCGCAGTTCGCCATCCTGCCAAGCGATGCGGCCGCCGGACAGCGTGATGCGCGGCGCGCCGGTGCAGGCGATGCCTTCGAACACGTTGTAATCGATGCGGCTGGTCTGGGCCTTGGCCGAGATGGTCTTGGTCCTGGCCGGATCCCAGATCACGAGATCCGCGTCGGAGCCGACCGCGACGGCGCCCTTGCGCGGATAGATGTTGAGAATGCGCGCGATGTTGGCCGAGGTGACGGCGACAAACTCCTCCTTCGTCAGCCGCCCAGTGTTGACGCCCTTGGTCCACAGCACCAGCAGCCGGTCCTCAACGCCGCCAGTGCCGTTCGGGATCATGCGAAAATCGTTCAGGCCGAGCCGCTTCTGCTCGCGCGTGAACGAGCAGTGGTCGGTCGCGACCACCTGCAGCGAGCCGGACTGCAGGCCCGCCCACAGCGAGTCCTGATGCTTCCGCGGCCGGAACGGCGGTGACATCACGCGCGCCGCCGCATAGTCCCAATCCGGATTGCGATATTCGTCCTCATCCAGCACGAGATGCTGGATCAACGGCTCGCCATAGACGCGCTTGCCGGCGGCGCGCGCGCGCGCGATCGCCTCATGCGCTTCGCGGCAGGAGGTGTGGACGACATAGAGCGGCGAGCCCGCCATGTCGGCGATCATGATGGCCCGGTTGGTGGCCTCGCCCTCGACCTCGGGCGGCCGCGAATAAGCGTGATTTTCAGGCCCGGTCGCGCCCTTGCCCATCAAGGTCTCCTGCAGGCGGAACACGACGTCGCCATTCTCGGCATGCACCATCGGCAGCGCGCCGAGCGCGGCGCAGCGCGAGAACGAGTTGAACAGCTCGTCGTCATTCACCATCAGCGCGCCCTTGTAGGCCATGAAATGCTTGAAGGTGTTGATGCCGTAGGTCTTCGCCACGGCTTCCATGTCGTCATGGGTCTCCTTCGTCCACGATGTCACCGCCATGTGGAAGGAGTAGTCGCAGGCCGCTTTCTCGCTCTTGTGACGCCAGTCCTGATACGCCTTGAGCATCGACTCGCCGGGCGCCGGGATGCAGAAGTCGACGATCATCGTGGTGCCGCCGCACAGCGCCGCCTTCGTGCCCCATTCGAAATCGTCCGCCGACACCGTGCCCATGAACATGAGCTCCATGTGGGTGTGCGGGTCGATGCCGCCCGGCAGGATGTCGCAGCCGCCGGCGTCGATCACCTGGGCTCCGGCCGGCGCCGATAACCCCTCCGCCACAGCGACGATCGTGCCGTCCTCGATCAGGACGTCGGCGCGGCGGGAATGGTCATGGTTGATGACGGTGCCGCCGCGAATGAGAATGGTCATGAGCGCTCCTCCGGCTGGATGGCATAGGGTCTTCGAGCTCGTCGTTCAGGTCGACATCGAGAGAAAGGCTGCAGCGCTACAATGCGCTGCAGCAGAATGTGCAGACGATGGAGCGCCTACTTCAGGGCCGCATCGATCACCGCGTGAGTCCAGGCGCCCTCGGGCTTCTTGGTGATGACCGGCTGGTCGCCGCCGGCACCGAGCAGCGTGGTCACGGTGCGGTCGAAATCGGCCGGATCGAGCTTGCCGGTGGAGCCCGCGGTGAGCTTGTTGATCTCGCCCATCATGCGCTTCTGGTGCGCCTCCTTCTGGGCGCCGGTCGCGTCGTTGTCGAGCACGATCTTGACCGCCTCGTCCGGATTGCTGCGCGCGAACTCCCAGCCTTTCATCGTGGCCTTGACGAACTTCGCCATCTTCGCGGTGAAGGCGGCGTCCGACAGCTTGCTCTCGAGCACGTAGAGCCCGTCCTCCATGGTGGAGACGCCCTGGTCGGTGTAGTTGAACACCACGAGCTCGTCGGGCTTCAGCCCGGCGTCAATGACCTGCCAATATTCGTTGTAGGTCATGGTCGAGACGCAGGCGGCCTGCTTCTGGATCAGCGGATCGACGTTGAAGCCCTGCTTGATGACCTTGACGCCGCCGGCCGAGCCGTCGGTCTTGTAGCCGAGCTTGGCCATCCAGGCCATGAACGGATATTCGTTGCCGAAGAACCAAACGCCGAGCGTCTTGTCCTTGAAGTCTGCCGGGGTCGCAACGCCGGAATCCTTGCGGCAGGTCAGCATCATGCCGGAGCGCTTGAAAGGCTGGGCGATGTTGACCAGCGGCACGCCTTTCTCGCGCGCGGCGAGCGCAGCCGGCATCCAGTCGATGATCACGTCGGCACCGCCGCCTGCGATCACCTGCGGCGGAGCGATGTCCGGGCCGCCCGGCTTGATGGTGACGTCGAGGCCTTCCGCCTTGTAGAAGCCCTTGTCCTTGGCGACGTAGTAGCCGGCGAACTGGGCCTGCGTCACCCATTTCAGCTGCAAGGTCACCTTATCATCGGCCGAGCCAGGAGTCGCGATTCCCACCAGCAGCGCCGCGCCGAGCATCAATCTCTTCAGCATCCGTCGTCTCCCCTGTTCAACACCACCAACAACAAACCTTGTCTCAACTCCGGTTCGACGGGTGCCAGAACGTCACCCGCTTCTCGAGCAGCGCCAGCGCGCCGAAGCAGGCGGAGCCGGCGATGGCGGCGATCACGATCGTCGCCCACACCATGTCGAGCGACATGCGGCCGACCTCGGTCGAGATGCGAAAACCCATGCCGAGCGTCGGCGTGCCGAAGAACTCGGCGACGATCGCGCCGATCAGCGCCAGCGACGCGTTGATCTTCAGCGCATTGAACAGGAACGGCATTGCGGCCGGCAGCCGGAGCGCCAGCAGGGTCTGCAGCCAGGAGGCGCCGTAACTATACATGAGGTCGCGCTCGAGCCGGCCGGCCGCAGCAAGGCCCGCGACCGCGTTCACCAGCATCGGGAAGAAGGTCATGACGACGACCATGGCGGCCTTCGACTGCCAGTCGAATCCGAACCACATCACCAGGATTGGCGCGATGCCGATGATCGGTAGCGCCGAGATGAAATTGCCGATCGGGATCAGCCCGCGGCGCAGAAAGTCCGAGCGGTCGCAGGCGAGCGCGACCAGGAAGCCGGCCGCCGATCCGATCAGCCAGCCCGGCACAGCCGCGCGTACGAAAGTCTGCGCGAAGTCGGCGCCGAGTACAGGCAGCGACGCGAACAGCCGCGCCATGATCAGCGACGGCGCGGGCAAAAGCACGGTCGGCACCTTCAAGCCAACGCAGATCACTTCCCACAGGAACACCAGCGTCAATCCGAACAGCAGCGGCACGGCGGCCGGCGCCAACCGCGTCAGCACCGGCGGCAGGCCTTCCGCGCGACTCCAGATGACGTTGGCAAACCACGCAAGGGCCCAGACCGCGAGTGCGAGCGTGATCACGATCGGAGTCGATGCGCCGCGATGGGCCAGCATTAGCGCCAGGATCGCGAACCCGACTCCAGCCGCGAGAGATCCCGTTAGAGACAGCGTCGCCTTGCGCTCGGTTGGGAAGGAAGCGATGACGCTCATGGCCGCGCTCCCATCGCCTTCAGAGTCAGCTTCTCGGCGAGCGTGATCAGCGCCACGAGCAGCGCAGCGAGCAGCGCCGCCATCACCAGCGCCGACCAGATCTGCACGGTCTGGCCGTAATAGGAGCCCGACAGCAGCCGCGCGCCGATGCCGGCCTGCGCGCCGGTCGGCAGCTCGCCGACGATGGCGCCGACCAGGCTGATCGAGATCGACACTTTCAGGCTGGCGAACAGCAGCGGCACCGCGGCCGGCCAGCGCAGCTTGGCGAAGGTCTGCGTTCCCGATGCGTTGTAGGTGCGCATCAGGTCGAGCAGCATCGCGTCCGGCGAGGTCAGGCCCTTGACCATGCCGATGGTGACCGGGAAGAACGAGAGATAGGCCGAGATCACCGCCTTCGGCAGCAGGCCGACGATGCCGACCGAGCCGAGCGCGACGATGATGATCGGCGCGATCGCCAGGATCGGAATGCTCTGGCTCGCCACGATCCACGGCATCAGGCTGCGGCGTAGCGCATTGACGTGCACGATCGCGACCGCCAGCGCGATTCCGAGCAGCACACCGATGACGAAGCCCGCGAGCGTCGCCGAGATTGTCACCCAGGCATGGGTGAGCAGATTGCGCGGGTTGAGCACGAGCCCATCGGCGGATTCCCGCAACAGCCGCGTCCCGATGGTCGAGGCATAGAGCTCGCCGATGATCTGATGCGGCGCCGGCAGCACCGGCCGCTCCAGGCCCCAGGCCACCTCGTAGCGACTGGCGAGTCCCTCGACACGTGCGAGCTGCGGCAGGTCGCGGTTCATCGGCAGACAGGCGAGATACCACACCGACAGGATGATCGCCGTCAGCGTCAGCACCGGGACCAGTCCGCCGCGCCGCAGGCGGTCCCACATCCGGTGGGACGCCGAAGCTTCGCGCGGTGCCCCGAGTGCGACGCTACTCATCGTAGCTATGGCCGGCGCGCAGCCCCTCCCTGACGCGGTGGGCGACTTTCAGAAACTCCGGGCTCTCGCGGATGTCGAGCGTGCGTTCGGCTCCGAAGTCGCAGTCGATCACGTCGATGATGCGCCCCGGCCGCGGCGACATCACCACGATGCGCGACGACAGGAACACGGCTTCGGGAATCGAATGCGTGACGAACACGATCGTCTTGCGAGTCTGGTTCCAGAGCTTCACAAGCTGCTCGTTGAGTTGGTCGCGCACGATCTCGTCCAGCGCGCCGAACGGCTCGTCCATCAGCAACAGCTCGGGCTCGAACGACAGCGCACGCGCGATCGAGACGCGCTGCTGCATGCCGCCGGACAGCTGCCACGGATATTTCTTGGCAAAGCCCGACAGCCTGACCAAGTCGAGATGCTTGCGCGCCCGCTCGCGGCGCTCGGCTTTCGGCAAGCCGAACACTTCGAGCGGCAGCATCACATTGGCTTCCACCGTACGCCACGGATACAGCGCCGGCGCCTGGAACACGTAGCCATATTGGCGCTTCAGACGCGCGTCGCGAGGCGCGAGGCCATTGACGGTGATGCTGCCGGATGTCGGCTGCTCGAGATCGGCGATCACGCGCAAGAGCGTGGTCTTGCCGCACCCCGACGGGCCGATGAAGGACACGAACTCGCCTTTGGCGATGGTCAGATTGGCATCGGCGAGCGCGTAGACCGGACCGTCGCCGGTCTGGAACGTCAGCGACAGATTGCGAATGTCGATGGCCGTCGGCGCCCTCACAGATCACCCTTCCCCGGCGCGGTTCGTCGGGTCGCATCGAAGCAAGCGGTATGCCATGCACTGCTCCCTGAAGTTACAGGCCTTAATCGAGAAGGCCTCCAAGCCGCCTGCGTAAGATTTGACCATTTGATCAGATTCATTGCATTGTGCCGGCGGACCAATCGACCTGATCTCATCGATCTGCAACGGACTGTCTGATGGCGGCGCGCACGACCACGAAACGCAAGGCTCGCAAGGCGGCGACGCCTGATACGGAGACCCGGGCCAAGACGCGCGGCGGCGAGGCCAATGTGGAGCGCATCCTCGACGCCGCGCTCTCGGTGTTCGCCATGGACGGCTTCGCCGGCGCCCGCATCGACGCGATCGCCGATCTGGCGGGCCTGTCGAAGCCGAACCTGTTGTATTACTTCCGCACCAAGCAGGATCTCTACCTCGCCGTGCTCAAGCGGACGCTGGACATGTGGCTGGTGCCGCTGGCCAGGATCGAGCCACAGAGCGATCCACGCACGGCGCTGACCGACTACATCACCACAAAGCTGGAATACGCCCGCGACCATCCCAAGGCATCGCGGCTGTTCGCGATCGAGGTGATGCGCGGCGCGCCGGTGCTCGGCAAGGTGCTGCAGGACGACCTGAAGCAGCAGGTCGACGGCAAGGTCACCTTGCTGCGGCGCTGGATGACCCAGGGCAAGCTGCCGCGCCGGGATCCGCATCATCTCATCTTCATGATCTGGGCGACGACGCAGCATTACGCCGATTTCTCCACGCAGGTCGAGGCCATCACCGGCCGCACACTTCAGCATCCCGCCTTCTTCACCGCGGCACGGCAGTCGATCCTCGACGCCGTGCTCGGGCCGGAGCAGGACTGAGGCGAACTACTCCGCTGCATGTTTGGCGGGCCTCGGGTTGGTCGCCATCGGATTGTTCGGATGCTCCAGCCAGGTGCGGTGCCCGCCGACCTTCAGGCCGGTGCGGCGATCGACCTCGCCTTCCCTCAGCGGCACCATGGTGATGCAGTTCTCGATCGGGCAGACCACGGCGCACAGATTGCAGCCGACGCATTCCTCCTCGATCACCTCGAAATGGCGCTGGCCGTCCTTGAGGCTGCTGATCGCCTGATGCGAGGTATCCTCGCAGCCGATATGGCAGCGGCCGCATTTGATGCAGAGGTCCTGGTCGATGTGGGCCTTCACCACATAATCGAGATTGAGATGCTGCCACTCGGTCTTGCGCGGCGCGGCGCGGCCGACGAAATCCTCCGGTCGCGCATAGCCCTTCTGGTCCATCCACTCCGACAGGCCGGCGATCATCTCCTCGACGATCTTGAAGCCGTAGACCATGGCCGCCGTGCAGACCTGGACGTTCACCGCGCCCAGCGCCATGAACTCAGCGGCGTCGCGCCATTTCTCGATGCCGCCGATGCCCGAGATCGGCAGGCCCTGCGTCGCCGGGTGGCGCGCGATCGCGGAAACCATGTTGAGTGCGATCGGCTTGACGACCGAACCGCACATGCCGCCATGGGTGCCGTAGCCGTCGATATGCGGCCACGGCGCCATCTGGTCGATGTCGACGCCCATCAGCGCATTCACGGTGTTGATCAGCGACACCGCGTCCGCACCGCCGCGTTTCGCTGCTTCCGCCGGCGGCAGGATGCTGGCGACGTTCGGCGTCAGCTTGACGATGACCGGCATCCGCGTCGCCGCCTTGCACCAGCGCGTGACCATCTCGATGTATTCGGGCACCTGGCCGACCGCAGCACCCATGCCACGCTCGCTCATGCCGTGCGGACAGCCGAAATTCAGCTCGACGCCGTCGGCGCCGGTCTGCTCGACCCGCTTGATGATCGCGGTCCAGTTCGGCTCTTGGCAGGGCACCATCAGTGAGACCACGACGGCGCGGTCCGGCCAGTCGCGCTTGACCTGCGTGATTTCCTGCAGGTTGACCTCGAGCGGACGGTCGGTGATCAGCTCGATGTTGTTGAAGCCGATGACGCGCCGGTCGCTGCCATGGATGGCGCCATAGCGCGGGCCGCTGACATTGACGATGGGCGGATCCTCGCCGAGCGTCTTCCAGACCACGCCGCCCCAGCCCGCCTTGAAGGCGCGGACGACGTTGTAGGCCTTGTCGGTCGGCGGGGCCGAGGCGAGCCAGAATGGATTGGGCGATGTGATGCCGGCGAAGCTGGTGCGGAGGTCGGCCACGACTCAAGCTCCTGCGTGATGGGGCACAGCAGCGCCTTGCAGCGCCGCGATGATGGAGGCCGCAGCCGCCTTGCCATCGGCGACGGCGGCCACGGTGAGATCGCTGCCTCCGGCGACGCAATCGCCTCCGGCCCACACGCCGGGAAGGCTGGTGCGGCACGCGGCATCGACCGCGATGCGGCCGCTCTCGAAGCTGAGGCCGCCGTCGGCGAGGTCACTCGCGAGCAGCGTCTGACCGATCGCGATCAGCACCTGGTCGGCCGCGAGCGTCATGCGCTCGCCAGTCGGGATCAGTCGCCCCTCCTCGCGGCGCGTACGTGCGAAAGTGACGCCGCTGACGACCCCACCGGCCTGCTCAAATGCGACCGGCACGAGATGCTCGCGGATCAGCACGCCGCGCACCTGCGCGACCTCCTGCTCATAAAGCGAGGCCGGCATCTCCGATTTCGAGCGGCGGTAGGCGATGGTGACGCATTCGGCGCCGAGCAGCTTGACCTGGGTCGCCGCATCGATCGCCGTCATGCCGCCGCCGATGACGATGACGTTGCGCCCGATCGGCAGCACGGTCTTGTCCGGCGCCTGACGCAACGCGGCGATGAATGCCACCGCATCACTGACGCCCGCCGGCACATCGCCGAGACCGAGACCATTGGTGCCGCCGAGGCCGAGGCCGAGAAACACCGCGTCATAATCGGCTCTCAGGCCGGCCAGGCTGATGTCGCGGCCGAGCGCCTTGCCATATTCGATCGTGATGCCGCCGACGGCCAGAATATAGGCGAGTTCCGCCTGCGCAATGTCGCCGGTGACTTTGTAGGCGGCGATGCCGTATTCGTTGAGGCCGCCACCTTTGGGACGCGCCTCGTAGATCGTCACCTGATGGCCAGCCCGCGCCAGCGCGTGGGCGCAGCTCAGCCCGGCCGGACCGGCGCCGACCACGGCGATGCGCTTGCCTGTCGGTGAACCGGCGCGATAGAGCTGGCGTCCGCTCGCGAGAAGCGCGTCGGTCGCATGGCGCTGCAACCGTCCGATCTCCACCGCCCGCGCCTCCGAGGACTCGCGCACGCATGCCCCCTCGCAGAGGTTTTCCGTCGGACACACGCGCGCGCACATCGCGCCCATGATGTTGGCATCAAGGATGGTCTTGGCGGCCGCGACCGGCAGCCCGTTCGCGATCTGGCGGATGAACAGCGGAATGTCGATTTCGGTCGGACACGCCGCGACGCAGGGCGCATCGTAGCAGAACAGGCAGCGCTCAGCAGCGACCCGCGCCTCGTTGGGATGGAGTGGCGCGACCAGATCCTTGAAATTCTCGCGGCATAGCTCGGCAGAGATTCTGTGGCCCGCGAGGCCGGCAGCCAGTTCGTTGCTCAACCTGGTCCTCCTGCAGTCTCGGTCGCTAAGCGACCCGTCCGAGAACGATCTTGCCCTGGAAGATTTGACCAGTTGATCAAAATTGTCAAACACCGACATGCGTTGCGGCCGCGAAAAACAGATCAGCGTTCGGCTGAACACAGTTTCTGCCTACGCGACCGGCGCATTGCTAATTCCCTTAGCAATGATTGCCCTTGGTTTGAGCGCGACGTGAGCTTGCAGATCGCCATGCGACAACGACAGACACGTCTGCGAGCACACAGACTCACTTGAGCAACAGCGGAAGTCTCGCCGGGCTACGTCGCTGCGGTCCACTCGCGATCCTCAGATTCAGCCATGCGCTTGCTGTCGATATCGGAAATCTTGAGCGAGACGACCTCGTTGGCTCGCAGGCCGGCGCCGTAGGCCACGCAGAGCGCCGCCTTGTATTTGATCCCGGGTGCCGCATCGAGCAGCCGCGCCACTTCCTCCACGCTCAGCACCACCGGCAGCTTGCGCGGCTCGTGGATGAAGTGGGTGCGCTCGACGATCTCGTGACGTCGCNAGTGGGTGCGCTCGACGATCTCGTGACGTCGCAGCGTGACCTTGAAGAAGAACCGCAAGGTCGAGACCATCTGATTGATGGTCGGCACACCGACGCCGCGCAATACCAGATGGAGCTGATAGCGACGTACATCCTCGAAGCCGGCCGTATCCGGCGATCGTCCGAGGAAGGCAGCGAAGTCCTTGATCCTCTGCACATCGTCATGTTGGGTCTTGGGCGCGAACTTGCGGATCGTCATGTCTTCGATCATGCGCCGCCGCAACATGGACATGGCAGCTTGGCGGTGTCGACGCTGGTTGCTGTCGGTTCATCCTCACGCTCCCTGACGGCGAGCAGCTCGCGCGCGCGTGCGACGTTGTCGGCGCAGGCGCCCCGCGCCAGCAGGCCGTAATGGCGGATGCGGTGGAGGCCCTTCGGCAGCACGTGGATGAGGAAGCAGCGGATGAACTCGCCTGTCGCGAACGTCATCCGCTTTTGACAGTCCCGGCGCCCATTCTTCAACGGCTTGCACCGGCAGTCGCGCGGCGACTTCAACGATGGGCTTACTTTTTCGGGCCACCGACCTGGTCACGCAAACAGGGCTGCGAGATCAACGCTGAGGCCTTAGGCGAGGATGACACGGCTGCAGTAGAGCGAGCCGAAACGGTCCTCCTTCCAGGATTCGACAGCTGGCGCTCGCGAGGACTGACCGATCTTGGTCCGCCTGCCCTTGTCTCAGGGAACGGGACTCGCGCGGGCTCAAGGCAAATCGGTCAATTCACGAAAGGCTTCGTCGACGCCGTCTATGCAAAGCTGCTCATTGTTGAAGAAAGAGACAAGAACGGCAATATCATTCATCGCGAACGTCCACGTTTTGCGAACGCCGCCGTGGTCGCCTGTCGGCGAGCCTGGTTCGTCGGCCACCGCGCTAGGGAGAAGAATGTCCCAGCCATCAATCCGTTCTCTCGCATGGGCTTGAAAGCTCGTGCGCCAAACCGAGCAGCACGAGAGACGCCAACCGCCACATGGGTGGAACTCGTCGCCTTCTGTCGAAAGGCGAACGAGATGGGTTATCGTTCGGTTGCGACCGCCGCTCTCCTCAGCTGGGAGTGACTGCAACGCGAGGAGCACGTCTTCGGCGCGTTCGAGATTTCCCACTACCGGCCAAAGGAGCATCCGAACAGTGTCAAGGTCGTCCACCCCGAGAATGGGGAGGAGGCTTGGTGGCCTCTGTTCCACGACGCAAGCGAGACGCTGTTCCCCGCGTTGATGGCCGAGCTCGATGAGATCAAATCGCGAATGGTGGCGGGCGTGATGTTTTGGCGCGATCACCAAAGTCGCCGAGGGAGCGCGCTCGTGCCCTGGATCACCCAGCGGCGAGATCTGCGGTATCTCCGGGCCGCGGTCAAAAAGGTCATAAGAACCGCGTCTTTGCGAAGCGAATTGTCCTTCACTTCACTTCGCCACGGCGGCTTCGCGGAAGGGGCAGACAGCGACCTGACAGACGCTGAGCTGCGTGCCGCAGGCCGCCACAGGTCAAGTCGACAACTGCCGACCTATGCGAAGCGGACCCGAAAACAGTTGTTCTCGGGGTCAGAAAAGCGCCGGGAGGAGCGAACAAAAGCAGCCGGTTTGTCGGAATAGCCGCTAATCGCTTCACGGAATGGCTTCGTACAATCTGCCAAAAATCCTTGAAAGGCTTGGTGGGCGCACTAGGGCTCGAACCTAGGACCCGCTGATTAAGAGTCAGCTGCTCTACCAACTGAGCTATGCGCCCGGATCTTGCATCCGGAGTAAGCCTTTGCAAGAGCCGGTCGTTTAGCAAAGCGATTCCGGGATGTCCAGCGATCACTGACGATTTTTCGGCAGTTTCGATGCAGAAAAACCGCCGGCTTGCGGCGGTTTTCCCCAGGTGAGATCTTGAGCGGATTCAGAGGGGCGTTAACCAGCCCTCAGAGCCGTCCGGAGTCGGGTCCCTCGTCGGACCAGCCCATGCGATCCATCGGCGGGTGGCCCATCGGTCCGGGGCCGAAGCGATTCTCGCCGAAGCGCGGCCCGTCCGGGCCGCCCTCGCCGCGCTCCATCCAGCGGTGGTGACGCGGACCGTCCGGTCCCATCATCCGCCCCATCGGCCGGGTCAACATCGACAGCCGGCGCTTCTGGCCGTCATCGAGCGTCTTGTAGAGCGGGTCGGCGGCATCGGCGACCTTCTTCATGGCGTCGGCCGTCGCCGCCATGGTGTCGGCATGCTCACGCAGCCGCGCCACGGGATCGACGTCCTTGTCCGGCGCGTCATCGGCCGCCTTCATCCGCGCATTGGCGCGGTCGAAGCGCAGCTTCACGAGATCGCGCACCGCGCTCTCGACCGGCGGCCACAGCTTCTCCTGGTCGGCCGACAGCTTCAGGCCGGCATGGACCGAAGCAATGCGTGCATCGAGCATCGCGGCGCGGTCTTCCGGATTCATCCGCGCGTGGTGCATGTGATCATGAAGCCAGCCGCGCTGGGCGTAGACCGCGGTCGAACCGGCGATGGCCAGCACGGCGACGGCAGCGATAGTAAACTTTCTCATGCCAACCTCCTTGGAAAGCCGGACCAACATGAGCCTGCCGTGTCGGGCCTTCAACTTACAGTTTGGACAGAGTGTACGACGTTACGAAGATGTAATTGCTTCAAATACCTTTCTGTTTTTGCAATTCGGTTTCATTTCGTTGCTGCGCCTCAAAGCATCCCGAGCATGCGCGGCAACCAGAGCGAGATTTCCGGCACGTAGGTCACGAGGGCCAGGAAGCCGAGCATGGTCAGCAGCCACGGCATCACGGCGATGGTCAGTTCGGTGATGCCCATCTTGGCGATGCCGGAGGCGACATAGAGGTTGAGGCCGACCGGCGGATGGCACATGCCGACCTCCATGTTGACCACCATCAGGATGCCGAGATGCACCGGATGGATGCCGAGCTTGACCGCCACCGGAAACAGGATCGGCGCCATGATCAGCACGATCGAGGTCGCCTCCATCACATTGCCGGCGAGCAGCAGCAGGATGTTGACGACCAGCAGGAACACCGCCCAGTTGACGCCGGCCGCCGCCATCCAATTGGCGATCTGCTGCGGGATGTTCTCATTGGCCATCAGGAACGAGAACAGCACCGCATTGGTGATGATGTAGAGGATCATCGCACTCATATTGGCCGAGCCGAGCAGCACCTTCGGCACGTCCTTCAGCGACATGTCGCGATAGACGAACACGGCGATGATGAAGGCGTAGACGGCGCTGACGGCAGCCGCCTCGGTCGGCGTGAACTTGCCGGTGTAGATGCCGCCGAGCACGATGACGATCAGCAACAGGCCCCAGATGCACTTTCTGAACGCAATGAAGCGCTCCGCCCAGCTGGCGCGCGGCAGCCGCGGGTAGTCGTTCTTCCAGGCGCGGTAGAAGGTGGTGAAGCCGAGCAGGGTCGCCAGCATGATTCCGGGAATGACGCCGGCGATGAACAGCTGGCCGACCGAGGCCGAGGACACGCGATGGCCGGCCGGATCGAGCGCGATGCTACCGCCGGTCGCGACCGCATAGACGACCATCACGATCGAAGGCGGAATCAGAATACCGAGCGCGCCGGAGGTGGTGATCACGCCGGCGCCGAAGCGCTTCGGGAAGCCCTGCTTGACCATCGCCGGCAGCATGATCGAGCCGATCGCGATCACGGTCGCGGGCGACGAGCCCGACACGGCGGCGAACAACGCGCAGGCCATGACGCCGGCCAGCCCCAGGCCGCCATACCAATGCCCGACCATCGAGGTCGCGAAATTGATCATGCGCCGGGCGACGCCGCCATGGGTCAGGAAATTGCCGGCGAGAATGAAGAACGGGATCGCCATGATCTCGAAATTGTCGATGCCCGTGAACAGCTTCAACGCGACCGACTCGGTCGGCACGTTCGTCATGAAGAAGACGAAGGACAGCACGGTGAGGCCGAGCGCGATCGAGATCGGCATGCCCGTCAGCATCAGGAAGATGAGCAGGCTGAAGATCAGGAGGCTGCTCATCGCACGGCCTCCGTGCCGGTCGCCTCGACGCCTTCGACATAGGCGTGATCGTGGTGCGGCAGCTCGTCATGGCGGAGATAGTGCCAGGCGACCTGCAGGAAGCGGAAGCACATCAGGTAGGAGCCGAGCGGGATGCAGAGATAGACCAGCCAGCTCGGCAGCTCCATGTCCGGCGTGACCTGGTCGGTCTGCGACAGACCATAGACGAACTTGGCGCCCATGGTGCCGATGATCGCGGTGAACAGCGCCCCGCACATCAAGCCGAACAGGATCGTCACCTTGCGCAGCGAGGGCCGGAGCATGTTCACCACGACGTCCACGCCGACATGGATGCCGGTGCGCACGCCATAGGCAGCGCCGAACTTCGCCATCCACACGAACATGTAGATGCACAGCTCCTGCGCCCAGGACAAATCGATCGGGAACAGCAGGGGATAGAGGAAGGGCACACCGACGAGGTAGCGGTGCAGCACGGCTACGAAAATGATCGAGGTCGCGGCCGCGATCAGGAATGCGATCAGAATCTCCTCGAGCCGATCGAGGATGCGCAACAGCAGACCCAAGTCCCCTACCCCCAAAGCCATCCGACGCCCGCGCGCTTTGCGCGCCGTCGGGTGATCTCGGCGTCTCAGCCAGACGCCGCCACCTCACGATGCGCGGGCCACCCGCCCGCGCATCCGCGCCTCACACCATCAGTTCGTCGTGCCGCGCGTCTCCTTCAGGAACTCGTCGATCAGCGGCTGGCCGACGCGTCCGGCGACGTCCTTGTAGACCGGCATCATCGCCTTGCGCATCGCCTCGTCCTGCGCGGGGGTCAGCTTGACGAACTCGGACTTGCCGGACTTGCGGATCTCTTCCAGCGCGTCGTCATTCTCCTTGGCTGACTGGCCGTTACCGTATTCGGTCGCCTCCTTCATCGCCTTGTCGCAGGCGGCGCGGATGTCCGGCGGCAGGCCGTCCCAGAACTTCTTGTTCACGACCACGACGTAGCCGATATAGCCGTGATTGGTGAGCGTGATGTATTTCTGCACCTCGTGCATCTTCTGCGTGTAGATGTTCGAGGGCGTGTTTTCCTGGCCATCGACGACGCCGGTCTGCAGCGCTTGGTACACTTCCGAGAACGCCATCACCTGCGGAATCGCACCGAGGGTGCGGAACTGGGCGTCCAGCACCTTCGAGGACTGGATGCGGAACTTCATGCCCTTGTAGTCAGCGGGATCGACGAGCTTCTTGTTGGCGGTCATCTGCTTGAAGCCGTTGTCCCAATAGGCCAGCCCGATCATCCCCTTCGGCTCGAGCAGCTTCAAGAGCTTGGCGCCGAGCGGCCCGTCGGTCACCTTCCGCAAGGTGGCGAGGTCCGGCAGGATGTAGGGCAGATCGAACACCTCGAATTCCTTGATGCCGATCGGACCGAACTTGGAGTTCGACGGCGCCAGCATCTGCACCGCGCCGAGCTGCAGCGCCTCGAGCTCTTCCTTGTCCTTGTAGAGCTGGGAATTCGGATAGACTTCGACCTTGACCTTGCCGTCGGTGTACTTCTCGGCCAGTTCCTTGAACTTGTCGGCCGCGAGCCCCTTCGGCGTGTTCGCCGCCACCACATGGCTGAACTTGATCACGATCGGATTGTCGGCCGCCATGGCCGGACCGGTCAGCGCGAGCACCGCCAGCGAGGCGGCGGTTGCGATCACATGGCTCAAGCTGAGCTGGCGGAATTTGAACTGCTGCAAGGTGTCCTCCCGACGTTTCGGGGGGCATTGCAATGACGCCCCCGCTTTGTATGCCACGGGCATTGTTAGCGGCTCGCGGGACGGATTACCATTGACCGTTAGCCGCAGACACGGGATTCCCCACGCTGCAGCGCAACAATGATTGTCCCCCGCTTCTTCGTCCCGGCCGCTTCGCCATTTCGGGGCAGCCGCTTTGCGGTGCCCCGAATGACCTGGTCACATCAGCTTGCAGCCGCGGCCGCCGCGCCCTGCGCCACATCGCGCTGGCGCTTCATCACCAGCTTGTTCAGCGCGCCGAGATAGGCCTTGGCGGACGCCACCAGCGTATCCGGATCGGCCGCGCGCGCCGTCATCGAGCGGCCGTCCTGCGACAGGCGCACCGAGACCTCAGCCTGCGCGTCGGTGCCCTCGGTCACGGCATGGACCTGATACAGCTCCAGCTTGGCCTCGTGCGGCACCAGCGACTTGATGCAGTTGAACACGGCATCGACCGGACCGTTGCCCTCGCTCTCCTCGATCTTGGTCACGCCGTCGACATCGAGCTTCATGGTGGCGCGCTGCGGGCCGCGGGTGCCGGCGATGACGCTCAAGGACAGCAGCTTGATGCGGTCATGGGCGCTCACCATGCCCTCGTCGATCAACGCCTCGATATCCTCGTCGTAGATGTGCTTCTTGCGGTCGGCCAGGGCCTTGAAGCGGACGAAGGCGTCCTCGACCTGGTTGCCGGCGAGCTTGTGGCCCATCTCCTCCAGCTTGTGGATGAAGGCGTGGCGGCCGGAATGCTTGCCCATCACCAGCGAGGTCTGCTTCACGCCGACCGTCTCCGGCAGCATGATCTCATAGGTCTGGGCATTCTTCAGCATGCCGTCCTGGTGGATGCCGCTCTCATGCGCGAAGGCGTTGCGGCCGACGATCGCCTTGTTGTACTGCACCGGGAACGAGGTCGCCGCCGACACCACCTTCGAGGCGTGGGTCAGCTGCGTGGTGTCGATCTTGTTCCAGAACGGCAGCTTGTCGTTGCGCACGCGCATCGCCATCACGACCTCTTCCAAGGCCGCATTGCCGGCGCGCTCGCCGATGCCGTTGATGGTGCACTCGATCTGGCGGGCGCCGGCGCGGATGCCGGCCATCGAATTGGCGACCGCCATGCCGAGGTCATTGTGGCAGTGGACCGAGAACACCGCCTTGTCGGAGTTCGGCACCGTCTCGCGCACGCGCTTGAACAGGTCGTAATACTCCTCCGGCACGGCGTAGCCGACAGTGTCCGGGATGTTGATGGTGGTGGCGCCGGCCTTGATCGCGGCCTCGACGCAGCGGCACAGGAAATCGAATTCGGTGCGGGTGCCGTCCTCCGACGACCATTCGACGTCGTCGGTGTGGTTGCGCGCGCGGGTGACCGAGGAGACCACCAGCTCGAACACGGCTTGCGGCTCCATCTGCAGCTTGTACTTCATGTGCACCGGCGAGGTGGACAGGAAGGTATGGATGCGGCCGCGCTTGGCCGGGCGGATCGCCTCGGCACAGCGGTCGATGTCCTTGGCGCCGGCGCGCGACAGGCCGCAGACCACGGCGTTCTGGGTGCGCTTGGCGATCTCGTTGACCGCCTCGAAATCACCGTCGGAGGCGATCGGGAAGCCGGCCTCGATGACGTCGACGCCCATGCCGTCCAGCATGGCCGCGATGTTGAGCTTCTCCTCGAACGTCATGGTGGCGCCGGGGCACTGCTCGCCGTCGCGCAAAGTGGTGTCGAAAATGACGACGCGGTCCTTGTCGGACGGGGTGGTGCTGGACATCTGCTATTCCTCGGATTGTCGGGTGGTGCGCATGTTTGTCAGGATCTCTGATCAACTGGGCGCTGAAGGGTGTTCTGCTGTCGAAGCAACCCCCTGAGTGCCCAGGCGCATCCCGCCCAGCCGGCCCTCAGGGGCAGCTAAGAAGCAGAAGCTCGATCGCGCCGATCAGGCCGGCGGGCTGCAGCGCGGCGAGCGCGATCGACCGGGCGTCTGCCCCGGCGATGGCCTCGATCTCTGCGCTGCGAATCAGCATTGCCAAACCCTTTGCGAGAACACGAAAACTGTGCGGCAAAACCATTGACGGATTGTTGCCGAGGCGCCCTCACCGGAGCTTTTACCGGGAATAAGAGGGTCCCGCAACGCCGAATAAGGGTCAGGAGATATGACGTAATGAGCCCCTGCTCCCTTTTGGCCCGGGCCATGCCACCCACTGCCGCATCCGCTGCCGTCATACCCCGCGAAGGCGGGTATCCAGCAAGCCGCGGCCTCTCGGGTCAACCATAACGGGCTCTGGAATACTGCATCGTCCGCCTTCGCCTTCGCGGACGATGACAGCTAGCGTGGAACCCCGCTTTATCCGCGTCATTGCGAGCGCAGTGGCGCAGTGAGGCAGTGAGGCAATCCACAGTCCCGCGCACCACCCTGGATTGCTTCGCTGCGCTCGCAACGACGGCGGTGATTGACGCAACAGTTCCACGCCTCACTCTCGCCGAACATCGGCAAACAGCCCGCATCCAAACACACCTCTCCGCTCCCGCAGCACGATCATGCCCGGGCTGATCATCGACATTAAACCCTCGTCGATCGAGGGTGCAGGGAAGACCGAGCGTCTGCCGACGCCCGCGGCCCCCGTGCGTGAAAGAAGTGTACGGGGCAGGAACCACAGGATCGGCCAGGACTCCCGGCCTTCCCTGCGCAACCGCTCTGCGACTTACTTCGCGCTCTCCTCGGGACCGGCTTGATTGCCCCCGTCACCGGCGCGCGCGTCATGAACGGCGCCGGCTTGACACCAGCATCGGGGTGTCAGGACCACACGACTTCGTCGCCCGCAAGGACACCACTCGTCCACTGGCGCCTCACGGCCATCGCTCCCCGCACTCCACGTATCGTGACGACGCGTACGTCCCTCTTCGACGAGGCGGGATGGCGAAAGATAAGCATGATTTCTGAAAAAAAGAAATATAAATTTCGCGCCGGACCGAAGCTCACGGATGATACGGTAACAAGCGCCATGACCAACCGCATCTTCATCCACGGCGTGCCGGACACGCCTGCGATCTGGGGGCCGCTGATCGCGGCGCTCGGCGAGACCGTCGCGGTGCCCTGCCTGCCCGGCTTCTGCGGCGAGGCGCCGGCGGGCTTCGGCGGCAGCAAGGACGACTACGCGGATTGGTTCGTCGCGCTGATGGAGGCGCAGCATGCGGCGTTCGGGCCGCTCGATCTGGTCGGGCATGATTGGGGCGCACTGCTGGTGCTGCGCGCGGCGTCGCTGCGGCCGGAGCTGGTGCGCTCCTGGGCTGTTGCCGGCGGTGCACTCGATCCCGGCTATCGCGGCCATTTGATAGCGCGGATCTGGAACACGCCCGTGCTGGGCGAGATCTTCATGGCGCTGTCGTCGCGGCGGGCAATGGCGCGCATGTTCCGGCAGAGCGGGCTGCCGGCGGACCTGGCGGCGTACGAAGCCGCCGCGTGGCGCGCGCCGATGCGGCGGTCGATCCTCGCGCTCTATCGGTCCGCCGATGGGCTGCGCTTCAGCGGCGACTGGATCGAGCGGCTGGCGCAATTGCCGCCGCGTGGCCTCGTGATCTCGGGCACGCAAGACCCTTACGTGCCGCTCGACACGCTCAGCCGCTTCGCACAACGCCATGGCGCGCCGCTGCATGTCGAGCAGGACGCCGGCCACTGGAGCATCGTCGAGCGGCCGCAGAGCATCGCCGCCGCGCTGCGGGCGCATTGGGCGGGGTGAGCGCTGGGCCGAGTGAACGGTGGTTCCCGCAGCCGTTGACGAGCCGCCGATGCATACGCACAATCCAGGGACATCCAACGTTCACCGCGGCGCCGGTGCTCTCTCTTGTTGCAGAGCGGCCGCCAGCGCTCCGCAAAGCCCGTCCGCGATCTCGGCCTCCACGAGCTGGTTGGCTCCGGAAACGTACTGCTGGCCGACGAGCTGAGTGCGGCCGTCCGCCTTCCAGACGCGCAGCAGCATCGTGTGGCGGCCATCCGCAAGCAGTGACGCAATGCCGATCAGCACGAGATCGACATGCTCCTGCAGCCGGGCCTCAAACTGCGGCACCCGATCCTCATAGGTCGACAGGACCGGCGGACCATCGACGATGCGCAACAACGGCAGCGCCTTCAGCCGCTGACGGATCTCGGCCGTCACGCGCGCGGCGTCGTCGCTGACCTCGGGCGCCAGCGCTCGAATCGCAGGCACCGCGATGACGCGTTCGTTGTCGGCAAAGACTGGCCGCGCGACAGCGGCGAGCAGAGCGGCAAGCGCAAATCTGACAACGAGAAAAGCGGCGAACCGCGCTGGTCCGGGCATAGGAGGCTGCATGATCTGCCGAGATCGACAGATCGCAGTCTTTGCCACGGCAACACGCCGCTTTTGCGGCATGCGCCATGATCGTCACACAATCTTTGATGAGTCATGGTTTTCTGATACCATGACCCGCATCGCTGTTTGGAGAATGCGGGATGTTGCGTGTCAGGACCAGCGTCCGGGTCGCGGCTCTGCTGCTCGCCGGCTTGTTCACCCTCCACTTGTTCGCCCTCCGCCAGGCGGCCGCCGATGACGCGAGCCGAACCGGCTTTCCGCAAGCCGACTGGCCGGTCGCCACGCCCGAGGACGAAGGCATGGATTCGGCGGCGCTGGCCAAGCTCGTCGACGCCGGCAAGGCGTTGAGGTTCGACAGCCTGCTGATCACGCGCCACGGCCGCATCGTGCTCGATGCCTCCTACGCGCCCTACAAATCGGACGAATTGCACATCATCAATTCCGCGACCAAGGCGGTGGTCGCCACCTTGATCGCGATGCTGCAGAAGGACGGCGTGCTCGACAGCCTCGATCATCCGGTGCTCGACTTGTTCAAGGACCGCCAGATCGACAACGTCGATGCGCGCAAGCAGGCGCTCACCGTGCAGCATCTGCTCAACATGACCTCCGGCCTGGACTGGGACGAAGGCTACAATGGCGGCACCGAGCGATCACTGTTCGAGATGGGTCGGAGCCCCGATTGGGTGCAGTACATTCTCGACCGGCCGATGGCGCATGCGCCGGGCGAGACCTTCTACTACAACAGCGGCAACTCGCATCTGCTCTCCGCCATCGTCACCAAGCTGACCGGCCGCAGCGCGGAGGACTTCGCCAGAGAGCGACTGTTCGCCCCGCTCGGCATCACCGAGCACGCCTGGTTCAAGGATTCCAAGGGAATTTCCAGCGGCGGCTTCGGGCTGGCGCTGAGGCCGCGCGACATGGCGCGGATCGGCTATCTGTATCTACGCGGCGGCCGCTGGGGCGGGCAGCAATTGCTGCCGCCCGGCTGGATCGAGGCCGTCAACCACGCCACCACCAGCATGAACGCGACGTTCGACCCGGGCCTGCACTATGCCAATCAGTTCTGGGCCCTGCCGGACCGCAACGTGGTGATGGCGGTGGGCTATCATTGCCAACTCATCATGGTGCTGCCCGATGCCGACATCGTGGCGGTGATGACCGCCCGCAATTTCTGTCCCTTCCGCAAGCTCGCGAACGATATCCTGGCGACGGTGAAATCGAGCGAGGCCCTGCCCGCCGCGCCCGAAGCGACGGCGGCCCTGGCCGCGGCTGTCAGCGATGCCGCGACGGAGACACGGAGCACGGTCGGAGCTGCGCCGGACATCGCGGCGGCCGTTTCGGGCAAGACCTTCAGCTTCCCGCCGGGCCCGCTCGGCATCAATGCGATCACGCTCGACCTCACAGGACCCGACCCGCATGTCGCGTGGGACATTCCACGGCAAGGCGGCGGTAGCGGCACACTACACCTGCAGAGCCCGATCGGCCTCGACGGCTCCTATCGCAAGACGGCGCAACCCCATCCGTGGCAGCCCTACACCTATCGGGCGATGAAGGGCAGCTGGATCGACGCGACGACGTTTGCGATCGACGTGCAGTTCATCGGCCAGGGCGAAGAGCGCAACTGGCGGCTCAGCTTCGATGGCGACAAGGTGACCTTCAAGACGAAGGGGCGATACGGCAAGGAACTTGCCGTCGAGGGGCAAGCGCTGCCATGAGATTCTGAGACCGCCACGATGTTCGTCTCCCCGCCGGGCGACTGGATAAATGCCCTCATCGTGCTGTTGCATGCCGCGTGGGAGGATTTGGAACCGTTCTAATAACGCTGCGCGTGCCGCAGGCGGCGGATGCGATCTCCCGTCGTTTTCTCAACGGACTCATCTCGTGTATGTCTGCCCTCCCGTCGCGGCTCCCACGCCGCGGCGGGGGATCGTTTTTCGATTGCGGTGGCATCATGTTGAGATTGCTGGAGCGGCTGGGGCTGCGTTTCGAGGATGCCGTCGAGGAGCGGCGTTTCGTGGACCATTACGTCCGCGGCAGCACCGGCTGGACGCAGATCGCGATGGTGCTCGGCGCCTTCACCTTTGCCGGCTACACGCTGTGGGACTGGGTGCTGTATCCCGAGATCGTGCCGACCACGCTTGCGATCCGCGGCGGAACCGCCGTGCTGGTGCTGCTGCCGCTGACGGCGTTGCTGTCGACGCCGGCCCGCAAATGGGCCGAGCCGATCCATCTGCTCTATTGCGTCATCCCCGGCTGCGTGCTGCCGACGATCTATTGGGTGCTGCCCTCGGGCTTCACCTACTCCGCCGCCGGCATGATCATCGTCATCCTGTTCGTCTCGACCATGCTGCCGCTGCGCATCGGCTCCTACGCGACGTTCTGTGCGACGAGCTGGAGCGCGTTGGCGGTGGCCGAGAGTCTTGCGGCCGAGCCGCTGCCGCCGGGCCTGCGCTTCATCGATCATTCGCTGGTCGGCAATGCCTGCCTGCTCTCGCTCTATGCCGTCGGGGCGCGCGAGTACCAGGCACGCAAGCAGTTCCGCACCGCCGAGGCGCTGCAGCGGGAAAAGGAGCGCTCCGAGGCTTCGCTGCGCGATCTGCATGCCACCCAGGCCCATCTGGTGCAGGCGGAGAAGCTCGCCTCGCTCGGCCAGCTCGTCGCCGGCGTCGGCCACGAGGTCAGCACGCCGCTGGGGCTGGCGCTCACGACGTCGACCGCGATGGAAGACGACGTCCAGACGATCGCCCGCATGCTCGGCGGCGGACTGGTGCGACGCTCGGACCTGGCGAAGGGCGTCGCGCGGCTGCAGGAGGGCCTGCAGCTGACCACGCAGAGCCTGCATCGGGCCTCCGAGATGGTGCACAGCTTCAAGCAGGTCGCCGTCGACCAGGCCAACGAGGCGCTGCACAGGTACGAACTGCAGGGCTGGATGGCCGATCACATCGCCAAGCTCCGCCCACTGCTGGCGCGGCAAGGCCTCACGGTCGCGCTGTCCTGCCCCGAGGGCATCGTGCTCACCAGCTATCCGGGCGCGCTCGGACAGGTCATCAGCATCCTCGCTTTCAATGCGGCGACGCACGCTTATCCCGGCGAGGTCAGCGGCCTCTTCACTGTCGAGGTCGCGCCGCCCGCCGATGGCGTTGTGCGCATCCTGTGCGCCGATCACGGCGTCGGCATGCCCGGCCATGTCCGCGGGCGGGTGTTCGATCCGTTCTTCACCACGCGCCGCGAGAAAGGCAATGCCGGCCTCGGCCTGCACATCGCCTTCAACCTCGTGGCCTCCACGCTCGGCGGCCGGATCGAGCTCGACAGCGAGCCGCAGCAGGGCACGCGCATCACGCTCGACATTCCCTTGACCGGACCGAGCAAGCCGGCCGAGCTGGAGCTCGCCGCGGCACAGTAGACGTCATCGCAACCGACAACGGCACCATGGGCACGATGAGCGCGCAGTCCGGCACGATCACGCCGAAGCGCTGACATCAGCCGGCGCCTGGTCCCGAAAAATGAGACCGGCGGCGCGTCATCCACAGTGGCTGGAGCGCTGTCGTGCGCGCCGCGGTCTCCTTCATCTGCACGACTTGCACGCGTCCGCAGGACGCTGTGCGCAAGCCGTGATCAGCCACGGCCGATGACGCAAAGTCGCCGCGCGCCGGCGCAGCTTCGCAGCATTTCGAACACTTCGGCACCGCACGACTTAGAGGGATTCAACGGCGCGCGACGTATTCTTGGCTGCACTGCATTGCTAGAGCTCACCTCAAGCAAACCGTTCGCTTGAACGGCGCGACGTTGGAAGTGCAGTGAACGATGATGGACGATGAAGGCCGGCGCGATGCTCGCGCGCGAACCGGCATGTGTGGCGCGATCGCGCTCGTGAGTGCCCTGACCGCAGACCTGGTCTGCTCCTCTTCTCTCCATGCCCAAGCGACGCTGCCGGCGGTGACGGTGGATGCACCGGCGCCGAAGCGCAAACCCGCGACATCGTCCAGCGCGCCGCAGCGTCAGGCGCGCGCCACGCCGTCGCGCCGCACCATGCAGCCGCCACCGATGCCAACGCGGGCGGAGCGCGCCGCGGCGGAAGCCGTGGTGCTGAATGCGGCCAAGCTCAATTACCGCGCGATGCCGAGCGCGACGACACTGCGCAGCGGCGCCTCGCCGCTCGACACCGCGCAATCCGTCAATGTCGTGCCCGAGCAGGTGATCAGGGATCAACTGCCACGCAACATCGACGATGCGCTCGCCAATGTCAGCGGCGTCACCCAGGCCAACACGCTCGCCGGCACGCAGGATGCGGTGATGCGGCGCGGCTTCGGCGACAATCGCGACGGCTCGATCATGCGCAACGGCATGCCGCTGGTCCAGGGCCGCAGCCTCAACGCCGCCGTCGAGAGCGTCGAGGTGCTGAAAGGGCCGGCGTCGCTGCTCTACGGCATCATGGATCCCGGCGGCATCGTCAACACCATCAGCAAGCGCCCCGAATTGTATCAGCACGGCTCTGTCACGCTGCTCGGCTCGGCCTATGCCAACGACAGAACCGGTGCGGATGGCACCATCGACGTGACCGGCCCGATCGGCGATGGCGGCCTGGCCTATCGCTTCATCGGCTATGGCGTCAGCGAGGATTATTGGCGCAATTTCGGCCGCCATCGCGAGATGCTGGTGGCGCCGTCGCTGGCCTGGTATGGCGACATGACGACGGTGCAGCTCAACTACGAGCACCGCGAATTCATCACCCCATTCGATCGCGGCACCGCCTTCGTCAACGGCGCGCCGCTGGCGATCCCCGCCACGCGTCGCCTCGATGAACCCTTCAACAACATGTGGGGGCAATCCGACCTGGTGCAGGCCTCGGTCGAGCAGAAGCTCAACGACGACTGGAAGCTCACCGCCGCCTACAGCTACAACACCGAGACCTTCAGCGCCAACCAGCTGCGCATCACCGCGATCAATGCGACCACGGGCCTGGAGACGCGCAGCAATGACGGCACCTGGGGCTCGCTGAGCCGGGTCAGCTACGGCACGTCCTATGTGCAGGGCAGCTTCTGGCTCGGCGGCCTGCGCAACGAGGTGCTGTTCGGCGGCGACGCGCAATATCGCACGATCTACCGCCAGGACCTGATCCGCCAGACCGTCTCGACGCCGTTCAACATCTACAACCCGGTCTACGGCCTGGTCCAGCCGGGCACGACGATCTCAGCGACCGACAGCGAACAGACCGACAAGCTCGGTCAGTACTCCCTGTTTCTGCAGGACACGCTGCATCTCACCGACAGGCTCGCGCTGATCGGCGGCGTGCGCTACATGGACTATGAGCAGATCGCCGGCCGCGGCCGGCCCTTCAAGGCCAACACCAACGTGGCCGCCGACAAGGTGCTGCCGCTCGGCGGCGCCATTCTCAAGCTGAATGACCAGCTCTCGCTCTATGCCAGCTACACGCAATCCTTGAAGCCGAACTCGACCATCGCGCCACTGACCGGCGGCGTCGTGCTCGGCTCCAACATCGCGCCTGAGCAAGGAACGTCCTGGGAGACCGGCGTCAAATTCGATCTCGACAAGCGGCTGTCCGGCACTATCGCGGTCTATGACATCGACAAGAGCAACGTGCTGGTGTCGCAGCTCAATGCCAGCAACGTGCTCGAATACACCACCGCCGGCAAGGTGCGCTCGCGCGGCGCCGAGGTCGACGTCACCGGCAGGCTGACGCAGGCCTGGAGCATGATCGGCAGCTATGGCTACACCGATGCGCGGGTCACCGATGACCCGACCTACCGCGGCAAGCGGCTGCAGAATGTCGCGCTCAACACTGCCTCGCTGTATCTCGTCTACGATTTCGGCGCTGCTGTGCCCGGCAAGCTCAGGCTCGGCGGCGGCGCGCGCTATGTCGGCGACCGCGCCGGCGATGCCGCCAACAGCTTCGTGATGCCGTCCTATGTGGTCGCCGATCTGTTCGCGACCTACGAGACGAAGCACCAGAACCTGCCGGTGATCTACCAGCTCAACGTCAAGAACCTGTTCGATAACGTCTACTACCCGTCGGCCAACAGCGTCCTGAACGTCGCGGTCGGCGATGCCAGGCGGGTCTCGCTGGCCGCAACCGTCAAATTCTAGCCGGCAGGATCGCGCCGTTCGACAACTCGCAAGACAGGCAGAAGGGAGCTTCCTTTGACGACATCACACATCAAGACGGCTCTGCTGCAGATCCACTCCATTGTGGGGCTGGCGGCGGCGCTCATCCTCTCGGTGATGGGCGTCACCGGCGCGATCATGAGCTTCGAGGACGAGATCCAGGCGGGGCTCAACGGCGCCCTCGCCCATGTCGTCGCGCGCGATGCGGCGCCGCTGGCGCCGGCCGAGCTCATTGCCCGGCTCCAGGCCGATCCCGCCCTCGGCAAGGTCGCTGCGCTCTCGCTGTCGCGCGATCCGACATCAGCTGTCAGGGTCCGCTTCGCGCGCAGCGAGGATGGCGGCCATCCCTCCTCCGTGCTGGTCGATCCCTATGACGGGCGCGTGCTCGGCACGCCGCTCGGCGAGAGCTTCTTCGCCACGATCCGCCGGCTGCATCGCTGGCTGCTGCTGCCCGGCGACGGCAAGGGCGCCGGCCGCCAGATCACCGGCGCGACGGTGCTCGGGCTGATCGTGCTGTTGATCTCCGGCCTCGTGCTGCGCTGGCCGCGGCGGGCGAGCAGCGCGGCGTTGTGGCTGAAGCCGCAATGGCGGTTGAGCGGGCGCGGCCTGCACCGCTCGCTGCACAGCGTGATCGGCACCTGGCTGCTGCCGATCTATCTGGTGATCGCGCTGTCGGGTCTGTCATACTCCTATGTCTGGTACAAAGACGGACTCACCTGGCTGTTGAGCACGAAGCCGCCTGCTGCGCCGAAGCCGGCGCGTGGCGAGCGCGATGCCAGTCCCGCCTCGCAGCAGCCCTTGGCGCTCGACCTGGTCTGGGCGACCGCGCTGCGCGAGGCTGGCGACCGCTACATCACGCTTGATCTCATGCTGCCTGCGGGCGGCGCGGCCGCTGTACGGGTGCGATCCTGGCTCGACGAGACGCACGACATCCGCGACGAGTTCCGGATCGATGCCGGCACGGGCCGGCTGATCGCAGCGGAGCGCTATGCCGACAAGTCCACCGGTGAGCGGGTGCTGGCGCGCGTGTTCGATATTCATCGCGGCAGCATGCTCGGCTGGCCCGGCCGGATTCTGTTCATGCTGGCCGCCGCAACGATGCCGCTATTCGCGGTCACCGGCCTGCTGCTCTATATGTCGCGGCGACGGTTGCGGCGGCCGCCGCAGCCGGTGCGAACCGTCCGGCTGGTCCCCGGCGAATGACGACAGCGCCGCTGCCGGCGCGTTCAGGCCGCCCGCGCCTGCGCGGCGCGGCGGATCGCGTTGGCCGCGATGATGACGTGCAGCAGCAGTGACGCGCCAAAGCCCAGGGCATGCTGGGCCGCCGTCGCCGGGATGGTGAGCACGGTCACGAGGCCGAGCGGGATGAACAGGATGATGCTGGAGACAAGGCCCGGATTGTAGCCGCGGAAGCGCAGCGCCGGACCAATATGCCCGAGCGAATTCACCAGCATCAGATAGGGTGCGACCAGGGCCCAAGCAGGACCGGCGATCCAGGCCACATAGAGCGCGATCAGGTCGATGCCCCAGACCGCGCCGCAATTGACCCAGAGCACGTCGACCGTGGTCAGCGCCTCGCGGCCGCCGAACATCACCTGATTGACGAAGCGGCGAAAGCGATCCCCGGTATGCTCCTCCACCTGGTGGATCATGTAGCCGGGGGAATGCAGGAAGATCAGCAGCAGCGGCAACGGCCAATCCGCGGCCAGCACCGGCACCAAAGCCAGCAGCGCTGCGGCCATGAACACGGCACCGGCAACCCAATGGCGGGCGAGGAGGTCGAGCATCTTCAAGTGATGCGCGAGTCGCAGGAACTTGCCAAGCGAAGTTCCACCGGGGAAACACCGGGACGTGGACTCCGGACACCGCCCAAGCGGCGTCCGCCAGCCGGCGTTCCGAAGGTACAAGGACTGCGCCTGCCGCCGACGGTCCGGCGTTCCCGGCTCTAATTCGTCTTCTGCTCGGCGGCAGACAGGCGCTGCGCCAGCTTCCTCAACGTCGCCTCCGACGGCGGCGCACTCTGGAACTCGCGGATCGCGCGGGCGAGTTCATGATCCGACATCGGCTGGGCCGGCTGCCTGAGCTCGCCGCGGGTCAATGCCGCCGCGATGCTGTCGAGATGCGGCCCTGAGCCGCCAAACAGGCGGCGAATCCGGTAGAGGAACGCAATGTGGGGCACGGCTGTTCTCCCGATGCGGCGACCACCAACTCCTCTCCGCATCCCGTGATACGATTGTCGAATTTAGTAGGACCGGCTGAAAGCATCGGCTCATTTGATACGGAAGCTGAGCAGCGAGCTCGAATCTCCCATGGATGCGGACAGGATCGTCGTCAACAAGCTCAAGGAACATTCCCGGTTGTCGAGCGACGACATCGCCGAGATCAAGACTCTCAGCTTCACGCGGCGCGAGCTGGCCGGCCATGAAGACCTGATCAGGCAAGGCGACGAACCTGACAAATCCGTCGTGGTCATGTCCGGCTGGGTTGCGCGCTATCATCTGCTCCGCAGCGGCGGGCGACAATATCTCTCATTTCACATGGCCGGCGACTGGCCGGACTCGCAGGCGCTGTTCCTCGACCGCATGGACCACGCGGTCTGCGCGATCGGCTCTGCGGCGGTCGCGTCCGTTCAGCACAAGGAGCTGACGCGGGCGATCAGCCGGCGGCCGTCGCTGGGTTTTGCGATCTGGCGCGAGACACTGGTCGACGCGTCGATCTTTCGCGAGGCCATCACCAACAACAGTGCGCGAGGCAAGCCGGCGCGCATGGCGCACCTGTTCTGCGAGCTGTTCTACCGCGCCAAAGCGCTTGGCCATGTCGACGGCAACCTGCTGCAGCTGCCGGTCAGCCTGATCCAGCTCGGCGAGGCGCTGGGCATGGCGATCGCGACCGTCAACCGCACATTGGTCGAGCTGCGCGCCAGCCGCGCGGTCGATTTCCGCAGCGGCACGCTGGCGGTCTATCATTGGCCACGGCTGTGCGCGATCGGCGAGTTCGATCCCGGCTATCTGCATCTGAAGAGCCTGCCGCGCTGAGGGGCAAGCTCATGCTGACGCGAGGCCGGGTGCGGGCGGCGACGTGTCGCCCGCAAGGTTTGCTTCAAGGCATCATCGCCGCTTACGCGATGCACGATCCGCGACGACGACGCAGACGCGGTCAGGTGCCCTTGGTGACGAGCTTCAGCGCATAGGCGTAGGGCCCGTTCGGACTCTTCTCGGCGATCCAGGCGCAGTGCCAGTCCGAGCCGTAGCGCAGCCCGGTATCCCATCCCGAGCCGCCGCCGTGCTCATTGTCCCACGACCAGGCCTTGCGATCCTTCTGCGGATCGGACGGGAAACTGCTGCTGTTGTAGACGGAAATCTGCCCCTGCTGCGCACGGAAAGGTGCGGTCGTGCTCCACTTGAGCCACAGATTGCCCTGCTCCTCATACGCCGTGAGCGTCCATTGAAAGGATGCCGACACGGGCTGCGGATTGGTGCTGGTGGCCGACGCGTGCTCAATGACTGACATGGATCGTCTCCGTTTGAAATGAAATGAAAAATCTTCACGAGAATGGCTGCCGAAAAACAACAACCTAAACTTGTATAAGAGAATAATCTCACCCGAACAACGGGACTCCTCGCACAACCCCGTGATCGCTGCGTGAGATCACCCCGCGCAGGACGCAGCGTTACGCAAGCGACCTCAGATCAATCGACCTCAGATGCAGAGGCCGATCACCTTGATGTTGAGATGACAATCTTTGGAGGCCGGCGGCTTGGCGCCCCAGCGCGTCACCGGCTTGGTCTCGCTCTTCTCTGCTCTTGGCGCGGTCTGTGCGACCACGGCCTTGCCCCTGCTCTTCGGAGCCGGCTTCGGCCGGTCGCTGTCATAGTCGCCCGCGATCACCATGGCCCAATAAGTGCGCTTGCCGCTGGCATTCCGCGCGCTGGCGATGCCGACCTTGGTCGCCTTCGGCAACAGCAGGTTCTTGCGATGGCCCGGCGAGTTGATCCATTGGCCGAGCGTCTTGTCGAAATTGTCATAGCCGTAAGCGATGTTCTCGGCGGCACGCCCGGCCTTCGACGGCGCGACGCGACGGGTGAATGGACCGAGCACCTCATGGCTGAGATCATCCTTCTCGGCCATCGCGCGGGCCTGCTCCAGCGCGATGCGGTCGAGCGTGGCATCGCGTATCACCCGGCCCTCGCCATTCTTGAGCCGGAACGCCGAGATCTGCGCCGCAGGCGAGGCATCCTCCGCTTGTGCCGCCGGGACCGCCATAAACATGATCGCAGCGACGACGAGCGCGCGCAGCCCATGCGACATGAAACGAAGAACCGCCATCCTACGCGACCACCTCGATCGGATAGACGTCGATGGCCGGCTCTTCATAGGGATGTGCGGCGCGGACCGCCGTGAGCACCGCCTTCAACCTGTCCTCCGTGCAGACCGTCTCGATCCGCTCCTCTTCAACAACCTCGATCCGGCCGACGCTGCCGATCGTGGGATTGGCGCCGGCGAGCGGCCGGAAGCGCCCGATGCCCGTCACGGTAAACGAACAGTAATCGTAATTGCCAATCCGCCCGGCGCCGGCCTCGCCCATGGCACCACGCACGGCCTCACCGGCGGCTGCGGGAACGTAGACGACGATCTTGTAGGTCTTCATGCGCGGCCAACGTCCAACCTGGATCACACGCGCGTTACCACCACCGCCAGAATCGCGCAATTTCACAGCAGGCAACGCCCGGTCACAATCCCGCCAGTGCGCCGCAGCAAGGCGCCGACCAGCCATTCCGAAACGCGCCTTGTGCGCCGCAGCAAGTCCGATACACAGGGTGCATCACCTCATTCATCTGACCTGACGGAAGCCGCGCCTTGACTGACACCAGTGCCGACATCGAGATCGTCCGCCATCGGCCGATGGGGTTCGCCGAATTCGTGATCGTCATCGCGGCGATCATGGCGCTTAATCCGCTGGCCATGGACATGATGCTGCCGGCCCTGCCGAACATCGGCTCGACGTTCCACATCGACGTCGCCAACCGTGTGCAGACGGTGCTGTCGGCGTTCGTCATCGGCTTCGGGCTCGGCCAGTTCGCGATCGGCCCGCTGTCGGACAGCTTCGGCCGCCGCCCGGTCCTGATCGGCGGCATGGTGCTTTACGTGCTGGCAAGCTTGTTCGCGATTGCCGCTCCGTCGTTTGAAATGCTGCTGCTGGCGCGCGCATTGGAGGGTCTCGGAACGGCCGCCACGCGCGTGATCGCGACCTCGATCGTGCGCGACTGCTATGCCGGCCGCCGCATGGCGAGCGTGGTGTCGCTGGCGATGATGGTGTTCATCGCGGTGCCCGTGGTCGCGCCGTCGTTCGGCCAGGCCGTGATGATTCTGACGCAATGGCGCGGCATCTTCATCGTGCTGACGATCTATGGCGTCGTCGCGCTGTTGTGGACCGCAGCCCGTCTCCCCGAGACGCTACCGGAAAACGAGCGCAAGCCGTTCTCCGTCGCCGAAATCACGGCCTCCTTCCGCAAGACGCTGACCGACCGCCAGACCCTCGGCTACGCACTTGCCGCCAGCGGCGTGTTCGGCGCGCTGTTCGGCTACGTGCTGTCGTCGCAGCAATTGTTCACCGGCGTCTATCATCTCGGCCATTACTTCCCGCTCGCCTTCGCGGCGATCGCGGTGACCATTGCGCTCGCGGGCTTTCTCAATGCCCGGCTGGTCGGCCGTCTCGGCATGCGCGTGATCTCTCATGGCGCGCTGGTCGGCAGCGTCGTGATCGCGCTGGCCTGCTTCGCAGCTGCCATGCTCGGCACCTTGCCGCTGTGGCTGTTCATGACGCTGTCGGCGGCGATGATGTTCTCGTTCGGCCTCACCTTCGCGAATTTCACGGCGCTGGCGCTCGAGCCGCAGCGCGCCAATGCGGGCACGGCGTCCTCGATCTACGGCTCGATCACAACGCTGCTCGGCATGGCCGCCGGCGCGGTGGTCGGCCAGGCCTTCGACGGCACGGTCGTGCCGTTCGCAACCGGCTTCCTGGCCTGCACGGCCAGCGCACTGATCATCGTGCTGATCACCGAGAAGGGCCGGCTGTTCCACGGCCATCATAAGCCAGTCTGATCGACCTCACATGCAGGCGCCCTGCCCGCGCTGCGGGCACAGCTTGAGCACGCTCGACAGCGACAGCAACAGACGCACGCCGCGCGTCGAATTGTCCGGCGCGCGGTAGCCGAGCGGCACCGCGACGCCGAGATCGGCACGCCAGTCGTTGGGGAAGGTGAAGCGCACACCGGCTCCGGCCGACGTCAGCGCAACGCCATCGGACGGCCGAAAGCCGTCATTCCAGGCAAGCCCTGCATCGAAGAAGCTGTAGAGCTGATAGCTCTTCAGATAGGCCCAGTTCGGTGTCTGCTCGAAGCGGACCTCGAACGTGCCGGCGATGCCGTTGTCGCCGCTGATCTCGGCGCTGCCATAGCCACGACCATAGGACAGGCCGCCGAGATAGAATTGCTGGGAGTTATACAGCGGCCCCGAGGCAAGCTGGCCCGCGGCAGCAAGCTTCAGCGACCAGGCCTCCGACAGCGCCTGATAGCGCGTGAACCAGCCGTTGACGACGGAGAAGCTCGGCGAAGCTCCCGCACGCGACGCCATGATATCGCCAGCCGGCGTCGCCCCAAAGGCATTGAGCCCTTGCCGATAGGCGAGCGTCAGATAGCTGTCACCGCCGAGATCATCCTTCCAGCGGTAGTCCGACGTGAACGTCAAGGTACGGATACGGTCACGATACCAGATGCCGAAGATGTCGCGCTCGGTCACGTCGCTGAAGGCGGCCGCCATCGTCAGATTCAACGATGCGCGTTGCGACTGGATCGGCGCAATGCCACCGCGCAGCTCGATCGTCTCGGTCACGGTGTTGTCGTTGAAACGGCGCCTGATGTCGCCCGGCCGCACCTCGCTATACAGCGCAGAGGCGCCGATATGCACCCCGTCGGTTCCGAGCGGAACGTCATAGGACAGTCGCCCGAACGCGAGCTGCCGCGGATCCCCCGGGGTCGTCGACAGGTTCGCCGTCAGCGTGTCGCCCGGGAGCAGATAGGAGTTGAAGGCGGCCGTGGCATAGCTCTGCCAAGGGCCCACCGTCGACGATCCCATATTGTCGATGCCGGCGAAGCCGTAGACGTGCCAGGTCTTGAGCTCGAGGATCAGGCGGAAACGGCCGGTGGTGCCGCCGATCTCCTCCAACGAGGAATCGACCAGGCGTACGCCGCCGCGGCTGTTGATCAGGAGCAACTGCCGCTCCAGCGTGGCAAGGCGCGAGGGCTGCTCGGCCAGCACCGGGCCAAGCATTGCACGGATTCCGAACTCCTCCGCACCGGGACCCTGCAGGCTGACCTCGGTGATGCTGCCCTCGATGATCTGGACCCGCACCGTGCCGTTGCTGACGTCCTGCGGCGGGATGATGGCCCGACTCAGATGGAAGCCGGCGGCCCGGTAGAGATCGCTGATCGCGGTCGCAATGGCGGCGAGATCGGCCTGCGACACCGGCTTGCCGATATAGCTCTGATAGGCTGCCGCGAGCTGGTCCGCCGGCAGCGCCGACGCGCCCGTCAGCGCGACTCCGCGGAGGGTGAACAAGGTCTTACGATCGCCGCCCTTGTCTTGCGAGCCGAATGTCGGCGCGCGCGGGCGCGGCGGCAGCTGCTGTGCGGGACGCGACTGTTCGTCGAAATATTTCTCGGTCTGCCGGGGATCGAAGCTCGGCTGATTGACCTGCTGCGCATGACCGGGTGCCGCGCCCAGCAAGGCGGAGAACGCCATGCCCGCAGCGGCCGCGGTTCCCCTGAGCATGCGCGATGCGCGCGGCCCGGCGGCTCCGTCGCGCCGGCCCGCGTATTTCCCGACGCTCTCGACACAACGGCGACCCATGCCGTCGTTCTTAATTTGTTAAGGTCAATGAAGCGTAAACGCGGGAGGAAAACCTAGGCACAACTCATAAGGCTCTCTTGAAACATTTTGTCTAGTTTTGGGAGACAGCAACCGCCGCGAGTGTGGACCATGTCAGCCAAGCGCTTCCTGTTACCGGCTCTGATGGCCGCGTTCGTTGTCGGTGCGGCCCCCGCCGCATTCGCGGCCGACGGCGAGCCGTGGCTGGTCAGCAAATTCTCGGGCGATGTCTGGGTCACAAGCTCGGGCGCCACGCAGGTTTCGCTCGGACGCGAGGACATGCTGAAGCCAGGAGACACGATCCGCACCGGGCCAAGCGGGCACGTGCGCCTCACGCGCGGCGCCGAGATGATGATGATCGGGCCGAACTCGGAGGTCGGTCTCCCGGCCGCAGCCAAGGACGGCATGGCGACGACGATCCTCCAGCGCGCCGGCTCGATCCTGCTCGAGGTCGAGAAGCGCAATGTTCAGCACTTCGAGGTCGAAACGCCCTATCTCGCCGCCGTGGTGAAGGGAACCAAGTTCAGCGTCACGATCAGCGGCCGCAACACCAGGGTCGAAGTCAGCCGCGGACAGGTTCAGGTATCAGACTTCAAGACCGGGCAGATCGCCCAGGTGATGCCCCGCCAAGCCGCCACGGCGTATGCAAGCGGTCGCGCGGGCCTTGTCCTGTCCGGCGCGGGCACATTCAGCCCGATCGAACAGGGCCGGCCGCGCACCCCGACCATCGATCGCATCCCGGTGCCGAGAGACGGCCTGCGCGCGCCGCGCGATGCCAAAGGCGGCGTAATTCATGCGCTCAACGCCAGCGGCGCCGCGCTCCGTGCCGCGACGGCTACGCCTGCTCCGCAACATTCCGGACCAGCGTCTGCAACTGCAAGGCCGAACGTCGTCCGAATTTCGACCTCGATCGGTGAGGTCAACCTCAACGTTCAGAAGGCGACGCGCGGCCTCGCCCATGGCGCGCACACGGCGACCGGAGGCGCTGGACGCAGTGCCGCCTGGAACGACCCGCGCAGCGGCAACGGCAATGCGGCAAGCAGTTCGGCCACGAGCAGCGCGTTCGGAGATTCGTCGGTGGCAGCCGCAGTGACCGCCGCTGTCGGCTCGCCGGCCGCATCCGCCAGCAATGGCAACGCCAACGCTGCCGCTAATCTCGCCGCCGCCAACGGCAACGGAAATGGGAACGGGAACGGAAACGGAAACGGAAACGGAAATAACGGCAACGGCAATAACGGCAACGCGGGAAACAACGGTAACGGAAACAACGGCAACGGAAACAGCGGCAACGGAAACGGAAACGGCGGCAGTAGTGACGACCATGGCAGCAATCGTGGCCGCGGCAATGCCTACGCCTACGGCCACAACAAGAACTGATGCGACCGCCCGCGTAGCAAGGGCGCAATCGGATGAATGCGGACGACGTCGTTGGCGCGGATGAGCGCCGCGCAAATGGGGACACCAATGAAGCCGGGATCGCGCGGATGGAGGTCGGCGTGATCCGCGCAGAAGCGGGAGGGGGCATGTTCAGGCGGTTCATGCCGCATATTCTGGTCGTCGTTGCGCTGCTCACCGTCGGCCTGTCTGGCGGTTACGAGCTGCTCAGCCATGCGCTGGTCGACCTGCGCTTCCGTCTCGACCGTCATCCGGCCAGCGGGGAGATCGCGGTCGTGGCCATCGACCCGCGCTCGATCGAGGCTATCGGTGTCTGGCCGTGGCCGCGAACACATCATGCCCGCTTGGTCGAGCAGCTTCAGCGCGCCGGCGCACGCGACATCGCCCTCGACATCGACTTCAGCGCGCCGTCAGACCCGGCCGCGGATCAGGCCTTTGTGGATGCGCTGCTCAGCACCAAGGGGGCCGTGGTGCTGCCGGCCTTCAAGCAGCTCAAGGACTCGGTCCTGTTCGCCAATCGGCCGCTGCCGCGGTTCGAACAGGAGGCGTGGTCCGCCTTCGTGAACATCGTGGTGGAGCGGGACGGCCGCGTCCGAAGCTATGCCTATGGCGATTACGACAAGGACAGCTTCCTGCAGTCGATGGGCGCGTTTCTCGCCGGCAGCAATGTCACCAGGGACACCACGTTCCTCATCGACTACGGCATCGACCCGTCATCATTGCCAAGAGTGTCCTATGTCGATGTGCTGCGCGGCGACGCGGCGGCGCTGGCCAAGCTCAAGGACAAGCGCGTCATTGTCGGCTCGACCGCCGTCGAGCTCGGTGATCACTACAGCGTTCCGAATGGCCGCGTCCTGCCGGGCGCCGTGCTACAGGCGCTTGCGGCGGAATCGATCCTCCAGAACCGCACGCTGGTCCCGACATCGAGTGTGGCGACCGTCGCGGCTCTGCTGCTGATCGTCGTCACAATGCTGCTCAGCTGGCCGCATCTGTCGGCCGCGCGGCGCGCCCTGCTGGTCGGGATCCTCAGCATCACGATCGAGGTCGTGGCGCTGATTCTACATGATCGCTTCGCGCTGGTGTTCGACACCGCGCTGCTGCAGATCGCGCTGGTCGCCTATCTGGCGGCCACCGCGCTCGACGAGATCGACTTTCGCGGCCTGCTGCGCCATGTCGCCGAGAGCCGCTTCGAGCGGATCGCGATGTCGATCGGCGACGGGCTGGTGTGCACCGACAAGGACAAGCACATCACCGTGTGGAATCCCGGCGCGGTCGCGATCTTCGGCTATGGCGCAGAGGAGATCATCGGTCAGCCTTTCGCGCGCTTGCGGGCGGACCGCAGCGACACGGACGACCTGTTCCCGCAGCAAGAAGCGGCGCTGCCGGCCCCCCTATTGCCCGGCGGCGCGACGGTCGAATTCGAGGGCCGCCGCAAGGACGGCGAGGTCTTCCCGGTCGAGGCGAGCGTCTCGGCCTGGCAGGGCGCGGATGGTCTGCAATATGGCGTGATCCTGCGCGACATCTCGGTGCGAAAGCGCGAGGCGGAGCGCATTCGTTATCTGGCCGAGCACGATACTCTGACCGGGCTGATCAACCGCAACACGCTGCAGACCGAGCTTGCTGCGATGATCGAAACGGCAGATGCGGGAGCAGACCGGCTGGTGCTGCTGGTGATCGGCCTCGATGGGTTCCAGCACATCAACGACATGCTGGGCCACGCCTTCGGCGATAGCGTGTTGCGTGCGGCCGCTGAGCGGCTGCGGAGCGAAATCGGCAGCATGGGCTGCGTCGCCCGGCTCAGCGGCGACGAATTCGCCGTCGCCATTCCCTCTTCCGCCATCGGCGGCACCGTGGCCGAACTCGCGCAGCACGTCTCGCATCTGTTCGAAACACCGCTGGAAGCCGCCGCGCGGCAGCAGCGCGTCAAGATCACCCTTGGCGTCGCGGTTCATCCGGACGGTGGCCAGAGCGCGGACGAACTGCTCAGCAATGCCCACCTCGCGCTGTGCCGCGCCAAGACCGACCGGCGCGGCAGCCACATGATCTTCGAGCCGGCGATCCGGCAGGAGCTGGAGCGGCGCCTCACCCTCGAAGCCGAGCTGGCGCTCGCCGTCGAACGCCGTGAATTCGAGCTGTTCTACCAGCCGCAGGTCGACCTCTCGAGCGGCCGCGTGATCGGCGCCGAAGCGCTGATCCGCTGGCGGCATCCGACGCGCGGCCTCGTGCCGCCCGGCGATTTCATCCCGGTGGTCAACACCTCGCCGTTGTCCGAAGCCGTTGCCACCTGGGTCATGGCGACCGCCTGCCGACAGGCACGGGAATGGCAGCTCGCCGGCCACGAGATCCGGGTCGGTATCAACCTGTCGCCGTCGCAGTTCCAGTCCGGCGATCTCGCCGCCTTCGTCAGCAAGCTGCTGACGGTCACCGGCGTGTCACCGGGCCTGATCGAGCTCGAAGTCACCGAGGACATTCTGCTGCATGACGAACCCGGCGTGCTGCAGACCTTCAACCGACTGCAGGCGCTCGGCGTCAGCCTGGTGTTCGACGATTTCGGCACCGGCTACGCAAGCCTCAGCTATCTCAAGAAATTCCCGCTGGACGGACTCAAGATCGACCGTTCCTTCGTTCGTGACGTGCTGACCCAGGCCGATGACGCCGCCATCGTCGGCTCCACCGTCAGCCTGAGCAGGCAGCTCAATCTGTCCGTCATCGCCGAAGGCATTGAGAACCAGGCGACGGCCGACTTCCTCCTCGCGCTCGGCTGCGAGCATGGCCAGGGCTATCACTTCGGCAAGCCGATGCCGGCCGCCGATTTCGAGCGCCGATTCCTGTCGGCGGACAACACGGCGCGGCAGGCCGGCGCGGCGTGAACGGGCGCTGAGGCCCGCCTCACCCGCCGCCTTTCTTGCCGCCCTTGCCTTCGCCTTCCAGCGCCTTGCGCACCGCCTTGAACTCGTCGAGCGCGGCGCCATCGACGCGCGGGAAATGCAGATCGAGCGCTTCCAGCGCGGCCACGATGGTCGATCCGATCACGACGCGGGCAAACCATTTGTGGTCGGCCGGGACGACATACCAGGGCGCATACGACGTCGAGGTGTGGCGCACGATGTCCTGGTAGACCGCCTGGTAGCGATGCCATTTGGCGCGCTCGGTGACGTCGCCCATCGAGAACTTCCAGTTCTTCGCCGGCTGCTCGAGCCGATCGAGAAAGCGCTCGCGCTGCTCCTCCTTGGAGATGTTGAGGAAGAACTTCAGGATCACGGTGCCGTTGCGCGTGAGATAACGCTCAAAGGCAGAGATGTCCTCGAAGCGCTCGCGCCAGATGTTCTTGGTGACGAGCCGCGCCGGCAGCTTCTCGGCCTTCAGCACTTCCGGATGAACGCGCGTGACCAGGCACTCTTCGTAATAGGAGCGGTTGAAGATGCCGATGCGGCCGCGCTCCGGCAGAGCAAGCACGGTGCGCCACATGAAATCATGGTCGAGCTCCTTCGAGGTCGGCTGCTTGAACGAGGTGACCTCGCAGCCCTGGGGATTGACGCCCTCGAAGATGCTCTTGATCGCGCTGTCCTTGCCTGACGCGTCCATGCCCTGCAGCAGCACCAGCACCGACCAGCGGTCCTGGGCATAGAGCTTCTCCTGGAAGTCGGAGAGACGCTTGCGGTTCTGCTCGATGATGGCTTCGCCGTCCGCCTTGTCGAGACCGCCCTTCACCTTGGTCTTGTGCGACTTCAGGTGAAATTTGTGCCCGCCATCGATTCGGAACGGCGAGATGAAGCCGTCGAGCTCGGTGGCCAAGGTGCGGGCCTTCTTGCTCATGCGGAGCGCTCCGGTTCGCTGAACTGGGTGTTGAGAAAGGCGGTGACGAAATGCGGCATCGCCGCGGTCAGGTCTGCCCTGCTGCGGACCAGGCGGATCGCCGACAGTTCCGGCTCGTCCTGGGCGGCGAGATTGGCCTCGATGCGGCGTTTCAGGATCTCGCCGGTCTCGGCCGCATCGAGCACGCGCATCAAGGCGATCGATGCCCCGGTCACGACGCAGTCCCAATGCGGCGATGCCTGATAGTCCGCAGGCGCAAGCCCGGTCTCCTCCTCGACCTCGCGGGCGACATTGGCGGCGAGATCGAGCGTGCCGTCGCGGACATCGTCGAGATCGGGCGTGCCAGCGGGAAAATACAGCCGGCCGGCATTGGCCGTATGCGCGCCCATCTCGCCGAGCACGAAGGCGCCGTCGGAGGCGCGCAGCGCGCCCATGCCGAAGCCGTTGAAGGCGGTGCGGTCCGGAAAGCCCCAGTCCCGCCACGCCAGCAGGCTGGCGAAATCCGCCTCGAAATAGCTGGCGGAGAACGTGCCGCCGTCGAAGCGGGCATCGCGCCCGAGCAGAATGCGGCCGTTCCACAGGCCGGGCTTCTCGCGCTGCCGCTCGGCGAAATGCGCCGCGATGTCGTCGCGGCGCTCACGCGCGAACGGCCAGTCCCAGGGCTCGACCTTGAGGTCGAGCGCGGTGACGCGATGGATGACGGCGCCCGTCATCCGCTATTTCGCGCCCGTGCCAGTCGTGCCCTTCGCCTGCTCGACGAACTTGTTGGTGAAGGTCTTGCTGACGTCGATATTGGCCTTGGCGACATCGGGCGAGCCGGTGCTGAACACCGCGAGCACGGCGTCGGCCCCCTTGGGATCCATCTTGCCGGTTTGCGAATACATCGGGATGGTGTTCTTGAGGGCGGCGAGATACAGCGCCTTGTCCTTGCCGACCAGTTCCTCCGGCATCTTGGCCATGATCTCCTCCGGACTATGCGCATGGATCCAGCCGAGCGTGGCGACGATCGCGTTGGTCAGCGCCTGCGTCTCCTTCTCATGGCCGGCGATCCACGCCACGGTCGAATACAGCGCCCCGCCCGGATATTCGCCGCCGAACACCTCCAGAGTATCGTGCTGGGTGCGGGTGTCGGAGAGGATCTTGAGATCCGGATGCGTGCCCTGCAGCACGGTGACGGAGGGATCGAGCATCACGGCGGCGTCGATCTGGCCCTGCTCCATCGCGGCGACCGCGGTGGCGCCGAGGCCGACGCCGATCACGGCGGTGCCGGTCGGGTCGAGCCCGTTCTTCTTGAGCAGATATTTCAGGAAGAAATCGGTCGAGGAGCCGGGCGCGCTGACGCCGACCTTCTTGCCGGCGAGATCCTTGATCGAATTGATCTCCTTGTTGTGCGACGGCGACACCACCAGCACCAGGCCGGGATAGCGGTCATAGACCACGAAGGACTGCATCTCCTGCTTCTTGGCGGCGAGATTGACGCAATGATCGAAATAGCCGGAGACCACGTCGGCGCTGCCGCCGAGCACGGCCTTCAGCGCATCCGAGCCGCCCTTGAGATCCACCAGTTCGACGTCGAGCCCGGCCTTCTGATATTCGCCGAGCTGCTTGGCCAGCACCGTCGGCAGGTAGCACAGGCAGGCGCCGCCGCCGATCGCGACGGTGACCTTGCTCGCGGCGGTGGCGAGACCGGTGCTCAGGCCCAGCGCCAGCAGCGCGCCGGTGATCCGGCCGATGATCTTGTTCATGCGTTTCCTCCGTTCATGTCGTCGATCAGATTAGGCCCGTCGGCCATCAATGAGAAGGCGGCCCCAACTTCGCTGTCGTCCCTGCGAACCCAGCGACCCATAACCACAGGCCCTCGTTTGTGGCCGGCGCGACGACCAATCTGTTCCAACCTCGAGATCACGCGGTATGGGTCCTCGCGTTCGCGGGGACGACAGCTGAGCGTGATGAGACACCGCGCCCGTCATCGCCCATCCGCGGCGTCCGGGCGCCACACCAGCAGCCGCCGCTCGACCAGGGTGACGCCGATATCGATCAGGATCACGAAGGCCGACAGCACGAACATGCCGGCGAACACGCCGGCGACGTCGAACACGCCTTCGGCCTGCTGGATCAGATAGCCGAGGCCGGCCGCGGAGCCGAGATATTCGCCGACGACGGCGCCAACCACCGCAAAGCCGACGGAGGTGTGCAGCGAGGAGAACATCCAGGACAGCGCCGACGGCCAATAGACATGGCGCATCAATTGCCGCTCGTTCATGCCGAGCATGCGCGCATTGTCGCGCACCACGGTCGAGACCTCCTTCACGCCCTGATAGACGTTGAAGAAGACGATGAAGAACACCAGCGTGACACCGAGCGCGACCTTGGACCAGATGCCGAGGCCCAGCCACAGCGTAAAGATCGGCGCCAGCACCACGCGCGGCAGCGCATTGGCCATCTTGACGTAGGGATCGAACACCGCGGCGACCAGCGGCTTGCGCGCGAACCAGAAGCCGACCAGCACCCCGCCGAGCGAGCCGATCGCGAAAGCGAGGATCGCCTCCCACAGCGTGATCGCAAGATGCTTCCAGATCGCCCCGCTCGCGAACCATTTGACGACCTGGGCAAACACGTCGACCGGGTTGGAGAAGAAGAACGGCGGCAGCAAAATGCGGCCGAACACCGGCACGGTGGCCAGCAATTGCCACAGCGCGAGCGCGACGATCGCAACGAGCAGCTGCAGCGCGAGCAGACCGAGACGCGACATCACACCGCCCCCGCCTGCTTGTAGGTCTTCTCGACCTCGGTTTTCAGCGTCTGCCAGATCTCGCGATGCAGCTCATGGAACTCGTGCTTCATCCGCACCTCGAAGATGTCGCGCGGGCGCGGCAGGGTGACCCGCCAGTCGCCGATGATGCGCGAGGCGGGACCGGCCGACATGATGACGACGCGATCGGCGAGCGCGATCGCTTCCTCCAGGTCATGGGTCACGAACAAGACCGCCTTGCGGTCGGCGCTCCAGAGGTCGAGCAGCAGATTGCCCATAATCTGCCGGGTCTGCGCGTCCAGCGGCCCGAACGGCTCATCCATCAGGATGATTCTGGGATTGCGGATCAGCACCTGGGCGAGCCCGACGCGCTTGCGCTGGCCACCCGACAGCATATGCGGGTAGCGGTTGCCGAAGGCGCCAAGGCCGACCGAGGCCAGCCATTGCTGCGCCTTCGCAGCCGCGTCGGCCCGGGCGGAGCCCGCCACCTCCAGCCCGATCGCGACGTTCTCCAGGGCTGTCTTCCAGGGGAACAGCGCATCGGCCTGGAACAGGTAGCCGGCGTCGTGATTGAGGCCGGCCAGCGGCTGGCCGAAAATGCGGACGCTGCCGGCGGCCGGCTTGAGCAGCCCGGCGGCGACGTTGAGAAGGGTGGATTTGCCGCAGCCGGTCGGCCCGACAATGGCGACGAACTCGCCATCGGCCACGCTGAGCTGCGCCGTTTCGACGGCGGTGTAAGTGCGTCCGCCGGCGAGACGGAATGCCACCGTCGTCCCGTCCAGCGAGACCGCGGCGGCCGTGGGCGTCGTCACGTTCCAGATTCCTCCCCGAAAATGGCCGGGACGGCTTAGCCGCTTGCGCGGCGAAGTTCAACGCACCGGCGGGACGTGCTAGGTCCGGTCGAGCGGGCCCTTGCCCTCCCCTGGGAGGGGGAGCAGCGCGCGAGCTTCGAGATCGCCAAAGGCCGTATGCAGCCCACGCCCCTGATCAGCTACGATCGCGTCCACAAGACCTTTGCCGGCCCGGCAGGCGCGGTGGCTGCGGTCGACGACGTCTCGCTGGACATCGCCGAGGGCGAGTTCCTGGCGATCGTCGGCAGCTCCGGTTCGGGCAAGACGACGCTGCTGCGGCTCGCCAACCGGCTGATCGAGCCGGATGGCGGCAGCATCCGCATCGCGGGCGAGGACATCAGCCGCCTCGAACCGGTCGCCCTGCGCCGGCGCATCGGCACCGTGTTCCAGAATGGCGCGCTGTTTCCGCACATGACGGTTGCGGCCAATATCGGCATCACGCCCCGGCTGCTGGGGACAGCGCCCAAGGCGGTCGCCGCCCGCGTCGACGAACTGCTCGACCTCGTCCAGCTCGACCGCGCCGCCCATCGCGACCGCCTGCCGGATGCGCTCTCCGGCGGCCAGCGCCAGCGCGTCGGCGTGGCGCGCGCGCTGGCCGCGGGTCCCCGCATCGTGCTGATGGACGAGCCGTTCGGCGCGCTCGATCCGCTGACCCGCGACACGCTCGGCAGCGACTACCGCGCCCTGCATGCCCAGCTCGGGCTGACGACGGTGATGATCACCCATGACATCACCGAGGCGCTGCTGCTCGCCGACCGCATCGCGGTGATGCGCAGCGGGCACCTGGTCGAGGCCGGCACGCCAGCCGCGCTCGCCGCCAGCCGCGAGCCCTACGTGGCGGAGCTGATGACCACGCCGCGCCGCCAGGCCGCACGCCTCGCCGCGCTGCTGCCCGAGAGCGGCGCGGCATGAGCCTGCTGTCCGATCCGCGCTTCGCCGAGGCGCTGTCGCATCTCGCCGATTATCTCGGCAGCCATCTGCGCGTGAGCATCGCCGCGCTCGCGCTGGGACTCGCTGTCAGCTTTCCCCTCGCGCTGCTGGCACGCAACCGCCCCACCTTGCGCAACCTCCTGCTCGGGATCGCGAGCGTGGTGCAGACCGTTCCGGGATTGGCGCTGCTCGCGCTGTTCTACCCGTTGCTGCTTGCACTCGCCGCGCTGACCCTGCGCTGGTTCGGCCTGTCATTCTCCGCGTTCGGCTTTCTGCCCGCGGTGCTGGCGCTGGCGCTGTATTCGATGCTGCCGGTGCTGCGCAACACCATCACCGGGCTGAACGGCGTCGACCCCGGCCTGATCGAGGCCGCCAAGGGCGTCGGCATGACCGAGCGCCAGGCGCTGCTCATGGTGGAGCTGCCGCTGGCGCTGCCCGTGATCATGGCCGGCATCCGCACCGCTGCGGTGTGGGTGATCGGCACCGCCACCCTGTCGACGCCGATCGGCCAGACCTCGCTCGGCAACTACATCTTTGCCGGGCTGCAGACCCAGAACTGGGTACTGGTCATGTTCGGCTGCGTCGCCGCCGCAGTGCTGGCGCTCGCCGTCGATCAGCTGCTGGCCTTCATCGAGCTCGGCCTGCGGACACGCAGCCGCGCCCGCGTCGGATCGGGGACCGCGGCCATCGCGCTGATGGTGGGCGCGAGCCTGCTGCCCTCGCTCGGCAGCAGCCCCGCACGCTACGCGATCGGCGCCAAGACCTTTACCGAGCAATATGTGCTGTCGGCGCTGATCAGCGAGCGGCTGCAGGCGGCAGGCCTCTCCGCGACCTCGCGCGCCGGCCTCGGCTCCAGCGTCATTTACGAGGCGCTCAAGAACGGCGACATCGACACCTATGTCGATTATTCCGGCACGCTGTGGGCGAACCAGTTCCATCATCGGGAGCAGATGCCCCGCGCGGCGCTGCTCGCGGCCTTGCAGCAGGATCTCGCTCGGGACAAGATCACGTTGCTCGGCGAGCTCGGCTTCGAGAACGCCTATGCGCTGGTGATGCCGCGCCAGAAGGCGACGGCGCTCGGCATTCGCACGGTCGAAGATCTCGCACGCCGCAGCCGGGACATGTCGATCGCCGGCGACTACGAGTTCTTCTCACGCCCGGAATGGGCTGCCTTGCGCGACGCCTATGGTCTCGCCTTCCGCACCCAGCGCCAGATGCAGCCGGATTTCATGTATGCCGCGGTGGCCTCGGGCGAGGTCGACGTCATCGCCGGCTACACCAGCGATGGCCTGATCGCGAAATACGATCTCGTCGTGCTCGACGATCCCAAGCATGCGATCCCGCCCTATGACGCGATCCTGCTGGTGTCGCCCAAGCGGGCCGAGGACCACGCCCTGCAGGACGCGCTGCGGCCACTGCTCGGCCGCATCGACATCGCGACCATGCAACAGGCGAATTTGCGCGCCTCCGGCAGCGACGCGGACTCGTCACCACAAGCAGTGGCGCGCTGGCTGTGGAGCAGGATCGCGAAGTAGGTCGCGCCATATCCTCCGCGTCATTGCGAGCGCTCACAATGACGGAGGTGGTTGGTGCGACGACCGCCGCGACCAATCAACGGAGCTGGATCACATCCCCGGCTCGATCGGCTTCTCCACCGCGCCGCCATGGTCGGCCCAATCTTTGAAGCCGCCGATGTTGAACACCTTGTCGTAGCCCAGATCCTTCAGCGTCTTGCCGGACAGCGCGGCGCGGCCGCCGGAGGCGCAATAGATGATCACGCTCTTGTCCTTGGTGAAGGTCTTGTCGTGATAGGGCGAGTCCGGGTCGGCGCGGAACTCCAGCATGCCGCGCGACACGTGCAAGGCGCCGGCAATCTTGCCGCTCTTCTCGATCTCCGGCGCATCGCGCACGTCGAGCACCAGGGCATTGCCCTTGGCGATCATCGCCTGCGCCTCGGCCGGGGTGATCTTCGGCACCACGGCATTGGCCGCAGCCAACAGCTCTTTTACCGATGTGGACATGTCGGACCTCCCATTGGACGGAGCGCACGGGGTAGCCCAGCACGGCCACCCCTGCAATGCTCCGATCGGTCGACCCGCTGATCGCGAATCCGTGGGGTCTCCCGCCAGCGACAGGCCTGCTCTACAAGCCCCGGATCAGCTCGGCATCGATCAACATCCGGTTGAAGCGGCGTGCCTCGGCGCCCTCGCCACAGGCGTAGAACACGCCTTTGCAGCGCAGCATGATGTCCTTCTGCTCGGCGAAGGACGGGTCGAGCGGAATGCCGGCCGCCTCCAGGGTGACCAGCGGCAAATAGGCCGCGTCGATCCTGTCCATCACAATTTCGCTCCGGCGCGGCTCGAAATTGACGCCGTCGATGGCGTAATAGGTCGCGTAATAGCGCGGATCATAGGTTTCCAGCTTCTGGCCGATGCCGGCCTCGTCGAGCTTGGGATCGAGAATGTGCGGCGAGAACTCCGGCTGGTGATCGCCATAGCGCACGATCAGGAACGGCTGGTCGCCGAAGCGCTTCTTCAGGCTCGCCACGAAGCGCTGATAATCCGACGCACTCATCGCCTGCCGGCGCAGATACTCATCGATCGCCGGCAGATTGCCGGGCGCGCGCCAGGCCGGCGTCAGATCCGGCCGGAACGTGGTCTCCCAGGGGAAATGATTGGCGGCGAGATAGACGAACATGAACAGCGGCTTGGTCCGCTGCCGCTGCTGCATCAGATCGAGCGCCGCGTCATAGAAGAAGCTGTCGGGCTCGACGCCTTTGGCGCCGAGGTCGCGCGCGTCGAGGAAGCGCTCGATCCCCATTGTCGTCTGGAAGCTGCGCGCGCTCATGAAGGCGCCGTGCGCGGGATAGATCGAGGCCGTGTCATAGCCGCATTGCCGCAGCGCCCAGGGCAGTCCGCGTTCGACGCGGCCGGCGGCGATCCGGGTGACGAAATAGGCAAAGCGGCCGAACGAGCGCGACGACAGGCCGGCGAGCACATTGTATTCGGTGAACCAGCTCGGCCCGCCATTGCTCTCGGCCATGAACTGCCGCGCCTTGCCGTCATAGGACTTGAAATGGCTGCCATAACCCTCGGGCACCTTGATGCCGGGGGCGGAGCGGATGTCGAAGCTCGATTCGTCGTGGATCAGCACGATGTTCGGCCGCCGTCCGGCCGGATGGCAGGAGTCCGGGAGCACGGCCGCCAGCCGGCGATCGGCCGTGGCGTCGGATTCCATGAAGCCGTTGGCGAGGAAATCCGAGACCGCGGTCACGCCGGAGCGCGCGAATTTGGAGAGATAGCCGTCGTCGTAATAGCCGCGCCAAGCCTCGTCGCGCCAGTTCAGTGAATAAAGCGTCAGCGCGGCGAGGCAGGCGAGCTTGCCCGCCAGCGCCGGCAGCCGCGCGACGCGGAACGGATCGACCCACCACAGCAGGCCCATCAGCGGCAGCACCACGGCCGCCGCCACCAGCACCGAGAGCTTCAGGTTCGGAAAGATCGTGAACAGGAATGCCGCGCTGTCGTGGTCGATCAGCATCACATCGACGAAGTTCGCGGTCATCTGGACCACGGCGTGCTTCAGCTGAGACAGCAGCACCAGCACCACGACCATGGTGAGCGCCAGGGCGCCCGACACCGCCGGGCGCCGCAGCAGCACCAGCCAGAAGCCGTTCAGGATGCCCCAGGCCAGCACGAAGCCGAGGCGAGAGCCGAAATCGGTCTCGGTGTGCAGCATCAGCGCCAGCGCCGCGACATGCGGTGCCGCGACGGCCGACAGCCGCACGGCGGCAGATCGCGTCGCGCTCGCCGCTGCGAGCGTGGTGATCGGTTCGTGGTTCGGAGTCAGCGACATGACGCGGCGATACTCGGACCGGACAGTCCCCGCGCCGGCACCTGCCAGCCGACCAGGACGCCCTACTGTGTCATCCGACCGTAATCAAATCGTCACAAATAACAACAACCGGAATTGCCCGGAGTGCCGCCGCTCGGCCGGCATGGCGCACCGGCCACCGCCGCGGCGCGCGATCCTGACGGCGGCACCTGCGCGTTCGGTCCGGCAATCACCGTTCGGAATCGCCACTGCCGAGCAGTTGCTCGCGGATCACGCGCACCGCGCCACGGCTCCAGGAATAATTGGCGCCGAGGCGCAGCCCGCTGTCGCCGGCAAGCACCAGCGCACCATCGTCTGCCTGGCGGACACGAAAGCCGACGATGTATTCCGTGCGGCCGATCCGTCTGATGATCCCGAGCAGGCTCTGCTGCGCGCCGAGTTCGCGGGCGATCCGAGCCTCGCAATCGTCGCACGCGCGCAGCCCCTGGCCCGGCTTGATGCCGGCGGCTGCGTCCACCAGGCGGTAGCGTCCGGACTGCTCCAGCACCTGCCGGACCGCATCGGTCGCCGCCTGCAGCTCCTTGTGGTCCGCCTCGGTCTCGCCGAGCGCAGCGCCTGCGCTGGTAGCGTCGAGCTCGAACGGCAGCAAGGCCAGCCGGACCGGCGCCGGCGTGACCAGCGCCTCGCGCATCTGGCGTGAGACGAAGGTTTCGGCACGCTCCCAAGCCTCGTCATTGTCGCCGCGGAAGGTGAACAGCTTGTCGAACAGCACCCGGCTGGATGCGACGTCGATGGCCGCCACCCGCGCCCATTGCACCAGGGTCGACAGCTTCTGCACGCCGCCGGTGATGACGATGCCCGCGCCGGCCGCGGCGGCCATCTGCAATCGGGCGGCCGGCGGAGCATCCGCCGCGGGACAGGCGGCGCCGCAGGACGGGCTGACCAGCCGCAGACGCTGATCGGTCGCGACGTCGTGCTTCAACGCCGCCACGAAGGCCTGCAGCCGGCGCTGATGTGCCGCCGTCTGGTCGATCGGCTCGCCGGACGTGTCGAGATAGCTGAAATCGTCGACCATCACAGCCGGGACGGGATCGGATGCGGCCGCGCTACGGAGCGGACCAGCGACGACAAGAAGCGCGAGGAAGAGACAATGGACGGAGCGGCGGTGTGACATGGCGGTCTCCAGAGACATGCTTGCAGGACCGAATGCTAGGCGTGCTGCCGCCGCGCAGAACCGGCTCCGCTCCCGACGGCCCGCGGGAAAATTTCACGACCACGCGGCCACTCGCCCGTGGCGCTTTCGGCCCTGCCGGTTCTGCCGTTAAATGCCGACCGGGCTGGGCTGCCATGGATGCGCTGAAGATGTGGACCCGCTACGACCTCAAATACCGGCTGACACTGCGCATCTCCGGGGTGGCAACGCTCTGTTTCGCAGCGATCTGTGCCTATGTCCTGTTCGACATCGCGAGATCGGCGGATGCGCGCAATGCGCGGATTGCCGAAATCACGGCCCGGACGCTGCAGTTGCAGCAGAGCAAGATGCAATGGGTCAACAATCCGCCGGCCGGCTTTCCCGACCTCGATGCGGTCGCGGCGGCCAGCATGACGCCCGGCCTCTGCATCGCCTACCGCGCGGTCGGCGATCATATGCTGCAGCGGATTTGCGGCGGCGCGGACGCGCAGAGCGACGAACCGCCGCGCGCCTTTGCGATGCTGTATCGCGGGCTGTTCGGTCCGGGCCAGGAAGCCACGCGGCCGGTGCTGTCGCGTGACCGCAAGATCGGCGATGCGGTGGTCTGGATCGATGCGGACGTGATGACGGCCGACGCCTGGCGAGAGTTGCGCCGGCTGCTGCCGGTGCTCGGAACGGCGCTGGTGCTGCTCTGCGTGCTGGCCCATGCGGCGCTGGCACGCGCCCTGCGCCCGACCCGGCTGATCTGCGCCGGCCTCGAGCGGATCGTGGCCAACGATCTGACGGCGCGTTTGCCGCCCTTCGACCTCGCTGAGCTCTCAGCCATCCGCGACGCCTTCAACCAGCTTGCCGACGGGCTGCAGGCGGCGCTGGCGCAGCGCAGCGAGCTGACGCGGCGCCTGATCGCCCTGCAGGACGACGAGCGGCGTCACCTCGCGCGCGAGCTTCACGATGAGTTCGGGCAGTCGCTCGCAGCGATCCGCGCGCTGGCGGCGGCGATGCGCGAGAGCGTCGCCCTGGCGTGTCCCGCTGCGCTCGGCGAGTGCGACAGCATTGCACGCACCGCCGCGGACATGATGGAGACACTGCGCGGCGCGCTGGTGCGGCTGCGGCCGCCGGATATCGACGAGCTCGGCCTGGCCGCCAGCCTTGAGGGCCTGGTCGCGGGCTGGAACAGGCGACAGCGCGGACCAGCCCGGTTCGAGATCGACCTGTCCGGCCCGATCGATCGGCTCCCCGACACAACCGCCAACAATCTCTATCGCATTGCGCAAGAGGCGCTCACCAACTGCGCCAAGCATTCCGCGGCCACGCGGGTCCGCCTGCAGTTGGCGGCACAGAACAGCCTGGGCCAGGGCCCTTCGCCGGATCGGATCGTCCTCACGGTGGCCGATGATGGCGCAGCCAGCGATCTCATGGGCCCGCCAGGCATGGGCCTGCTCGGGATCCGCGAGCGCGTGGCCTCTCTCGGCGGCGACATGAGCTTCGCCGCGGGAGATCATGGCGGCTCGCGGCTTCACGTCACGATCCCCGTCCCGGCCTTTTCGCCCGTGCAGGCACCGATCGGGTGCGCAGCATGACGAACGCGGCGGGCACGATCATGCTGGTGGACGACCACGCCGTGGTGCGCGAGGGCTATCGGTCCATGCTGCAGAAGCAGCACGGCCTGCGTGTGGTCGCCGAAGCGTCCGATGGCGCCGAGGCCTACCGCCTGTTCAAGGAGGTGAGGCCGGATCTCGTCATCATGGACCTGACGATGCCGGGCGTCGGCGGCATCGAGGGCATTCGACGCATCCGGCAATGGGATCGCGACGCGCGCATTCTCGTGTTCACCATGCATGAGAACGCGGGATTCGCCGTGCAGGCGATCCGCGCCGGTGCCCGCGGCTATGTCACCAAGAGCAGCCCCCCGGAGATCCTGGTCCGCGCGGTGATGGAGGTGCTCGGCGGCGCCATCGCGATCAGCCCCGACATCGACCACGAACTCGCGCTCAGCCGCCTGTGTGGCGAGAGGGCCGCCGCCGACGTCCTCACGGCGCGCGAGTTCGAGGTCATGCAGATGCTGCTCGCCGAGCGCACCACCGAGGAGATCGCATCCGCGCTTCACCTCAGCCCGAAGACGATCGCCAATCTGCATTCGTTGATCAAGGACAAGCTCGGCGTCGGCACCGATATCGAGCTGGTGCGCCTGGCGCTGCGCCAGGGCCTGCTGACCTGACCCCGATCGACGTCCACGATTTATCGGGGGTCAGGACTGCTCCGGGTGAATGCGTGCCGCGTCAGCCGTCTCCGATGCGGACTCCCGGCTTTCGGGATCGACCGTCAGATGAAACTCACGCCCCAGCCGGCGCTGCACGCTCATGACGGCGCGGTCGATGTCGCTGATCAGGCTGTCGCCGAGGACGACATGGGGAATTTCCCAGTTGCGGCCGCTGCGCACGTCGACGGCCTGGACGGACGGCACGCACGCGGTCTCGCATCCCGGCTGCGCGCGGATCGCGTCTTCCACCAGACGGGTCAGCTCCGCCCGGGTCTTGCCGATGGTTGTCATGGCCTGGGTCAGACCTTGGCCGGCGGTGTCAGGCCGAGCCGCTTGGCGATGATGCGGTCGACGGTCCGCTTCGGCAGCATCCGGGTGATCCACTGCCGCAGCGGATCGGGCGCAATCTCGTAGCGCACCTTGGGCGCGGGCGCCGTCAGCGCCTCGAACACCCGCTCGGCGATGGTCTCAGCCGGCAGCCCGATCTTGCCGAGATGCAGCATGAAGCCGCGGATCCGCTGCAACGCCGGAAAGAACGGCGAGCTCTGATAGGCCGACAGGTCGACCTCCTCCGCCTTGGCCCAGATCGGCGTCTTCACCGCGCCGGGGGCAATGATGATGACGTCGATCCCGAACAGCATCAATTCGCGACGCAGGCTCTCCGACAGACCTTCGACCGCGTGCTTGGAGGTCGAATAAGGCGCCATCAGCGGATTGCCATTGCGGCCTGCCACCGAGCTGATCATCACGATCCGCCCTGCCGCGCCGGACCTCGCGGGATCCGCCCCGAGCAGCGGCGCGAAGGCCTGGGTGGCAATGACCGGGCCCATGACATTGACCTCCATCTGGCGGCGGAACTCCGCGATCGGCAGCTCCGTCACCGGACCAGCGACCGCAATGCCGGCATTGTTGACCAGGCCGGCAAGCGCCTCGCCGCCAAGCGCCGCCCGCACCTCGCCGGCGGCTGCCTTGACCGCCGCCTCGTCCGTGACGTCGAACAGCAAGGGAGTGAAGTTCGCGCCGAGCTCGGTGCGCAGCCGTTCCGCATCAAGCGGGTTGCGAACACTCCCAAAGACACGAAAGCCACGTGCGAGCAGAAGCTTCGAACAGGCGAAACCGATGCCCGTGGACGCGCCGGTGACGACGACGGATTTCATGGCGACCTCAACGATTTGCCGGACGATTATCGCATGAGATGCAGCGTCATGCTGGTGCTGTTTTCAGCGGCGGACGGGCGCGACAGCCGGCTGCGCTTCCGGCAGCCGTTCGAGCCGATGACACCGGGAATCGTCTCGCTGGCGGCCGGGCGGACCGCCGCAAGAATGTGATTTAGAATTCGATCCTTGAGCGGATGACAGCTGAGGTGAGCTGGATGAGGGCGGATAATCGAGATCAAGAAACGTCTCTGACCTTATGAGATCATTAACCTTTCCGTCTTTACCCGGAGCTCTTTTGCCGATCGTGGCCGATCGTCCGATGCAGCGCTGCGGTGGCGCCAATCGGCACCTGTTTAGCAGCGCTAGCCGCTTCGTCTTAATTTTCCGTATCCGTGTTTCTCCGGAGTACTACGCTCCTGGCCCCTAACACATTGTTATCGCCGATACGGAAAGCTGCGCGGTGCCGAGCCCGCAGCGGAGCAGAAGCGCGGCCGCTGCGGCAATTCCGGACCAGACGAGCGTGACCGTGTCTCAGCCAGAACAGCTTCCCGATTCAGAACATTCGATCATCTCCGAACTCGAGGACGCGGTTCGCGGCGGCTCCTCCGAGAAGCGCGTCCACACGCTCCGCCAAGTCACCAACCTGTTCCTGCATGATGGCGAACGCCTCAGCGAGGAGCAGATCAAAGTGTTCGACAACGTGCTGTGCATGCTGGTGTCCCGCGTCGAGACGCGGGCGCGGGCCGAGCTCAGCAAGCATCTGGCGCCGGTCGATTACGCGCCGGTCGACGTCATCCAGCGCCTCGCCCGTGACGACGAGATTTCGGTCGCCGAGAGCGTGCTGATGCATTCGACCCGGCTGTCCGAACACACCCTGGTCGAGGTCGCATCGACCAAGGGCCAGGACCACCTGATGGCGATCTCGAGCCGCCCGCATCTGACCGAGGCCGTCACCGACATCATCGTCGACCGCGGCGAACGTCGCGTCATCCGCAAGCTCGCCAACAACCAGACCGCGCGCTTCTCCGAGACCGGCTATTCCGGGATGATGGCGCATGCCGAGGATGACGACGAACTGACCGAGATCATCGGGCTGCGCGTCGACCTGCCGAACAAGCATTTGCGCGACCTCCTGCGCCGCGCCACCGATTCGGTGCGCACCAAGCTGATGGCCTCCGCCCCGCCGGCGCTGCAGAAGGAGATCAAGAAGGTCCTGAAGACCATCAGCGACGTCGCGCGCAGCGATGGCGGCCTGGTCGGGCGCGACTTCACGCTGGCCGAAGAGGCCGTCAAGCGCATGAAAGGGCTGAACGAGCTCAACGACACCGCCATTGCCTTTTTCGCCGAGACCCGCCGCTTCGGCGAAGTAGCGGCCGCGCTCGGAATGCTCAACAACGTGCCGACCGAGATGATGGCCAAGGTGCTGGAAGGCCCGCGCACCGACATCGTGCTGATCCCCTGCCGGGCGGCCGGGCTGATCTGGCCCGCCGTCGCCAAGATCCTGACTCACCGCCCGATCAAGCACGCCATCGACAGCGAGACGCTCAAGCTGGCGGAGCGCGATTACACCAGACTGTCGCTGGACACGGCGCAGCGCACGCTGCGGTTCTGGATGGTGCACAACAAGGTCGAGAAGTAAGCCGGACCGACCTTGCCGGTTTCGCAGGACGGAGTCGCGCGATACCGGCCTATCGCCGGGAGATCGCGTCGCCGTGATTGACTCGGCCACACCCGCACACCTACTGTGATGACGACGGTGCCCCATAACCGGGGCTCAAAAGGGAATGCGGCGCCGGACGCGTCTCGCGAGGGACATGATCGAAGGGCGCAGCTGTCCCCGCTCGTGCAGGCGGCAAATGACGCGTCATAGGCCACTCGGAAATCCTGGTCCCGGAACGACGTCATGGCGGCTATGACACGCGAGCCAGGGCACCCGCCGTCAGCGGTGGTCACACGCGAACATATCGGTCCGGATGGTGTTGGCACCGTCTTCAGGCCGGCCGGCAACGACCTGCGTGGCACCTCGTTCGCGGTGACGTGCCACTGACGTGATGCCGAGGTCCACGTGTCTCCCGTTTCCCATGCCCGGCACTGCCGCGCCGTCCTGTCCTCGTCCTGTGTGCTCACATCGATTGCGCTGCTCGGTGCGTTTTCTGCAGCCGCGCAGCAATCCGCCTCCCCGCATCTGCTGCCGCCCGTCGAGGTCGACCCGCCACACAAACCGGCCGCCCGGAAACCGGTCGTCGCCGGCAGATCTCATGCCCGCAGCGCGGCATCGGCGCAGAGGCCGGTAGCGCCTGCCGCCGCCAGCCCAACCGGCATCGCCACGCCAGCCGCCGAGGCCGGCCGGTCGATCACCGTGGTGACTGACAAGGATATCGCCACCCAGCAGGGCCGCAGCCTGCCGGACATCCTGAGCACGGTCCCCGGCTTGACCGTCGTGCAGGCCGGCGGTCCGGGCGGGCAGAGCACCGTCTCCACCCGCGGCACCAGCGCCAACCATACCAAGCTCGTCATCGACGGCGTCGATGTCGGCAACGTCACCAACAGCAATGGCGCGCCCGATGTCGAGCATCTGCTCACCGCCGACATCCAGCGGCTCGAGGTGCTGCGCGGGCCGCAGAGCGGCCTCTATGGCGCGGATGCGCTCGGCGGCGTGATCTCGATCACCACCCGCAAGGGTGACGGACCGGCACAAGCCACCGGCTCGATCGAAACCGGCGCGTATCGGAGTTTCAACCAGACCGCGGGACTCAGCGGCTCAAAGGATCAATTCAACTACGCGTTCAACATTGCGCACCTTCACGCCGGCGATGTGCCGGTGACGCCCTGGCAATTGCTGCCACCAGGACGGAAGGCGATCGGCAACGCCTATGACAACGTCACGGCGTCGACCAGGCTCGGCGTCGACCTGAACGAGGCCTGGACGCTGAACGCGCTGGTTCGCCACACCGACGCGAGCCTGCTGTTCACCGGGGACAGCGGATCTCCGAGCTTTCCGAATGCAACCCAAAGCCATCACACCGACCGCCAGTTGACGACCCGCGAGGAAGCCGTCTGGTCGCTGCTCGGCGGCCGCATCCGCAACCATTTCGGCGTGAACTACGTCAACAACTGGTCTTACGATCTGGCGCCCGGCAATCCGGCGCCTACCATCGCCACCGGCGAGCGCATCAAATATGACTGGCGCGCAGTGGCCGAACTCTCCCCGCGCAATCATCTTGTGGTCGGCGTGGAGCAGCAGGCCGAGCGGCTGAAGGCGGCCGACGTCCTGGCCGAGAACGGCAACAAGGCCGGCTTCGTCGAGCTGCAGACCGAATTCGCCAAGCGCTGGTTCGTGGTCGCGAGCCTGCGCGACGACGTCGACGATCGGTTCGGCGGCCACGGCACCTACCGGATCGCGCCGGCGGTGATCCTGCCGGTGACCGAGACCCGGCTGAAGGCGAGCTATGGCACCGGCTTCAAGGTGCCGACCTTGAGTCAGTTGTATCAGAATTTTCCGGCCTTCAATTTCTTCGCCAATCCGAACCTGAAGCCGGAGGCGAGCATCGGCTACGATGCCGGCTTCGAGCAGCCGCTGTTCGAGGATCGGTTGCGCTTCGGCGCGACCTACTTCCACAATGACATCACCAACCTGATCAGTTTCAACGCGAACGCCACCTCCTTTGCCAATATCGGCTTCGCCACCACCGAAGGCACCGAGAGCTTCGTCGCGGCGAAACTGACCGATCGCATCTGGCTCCGCGCAGACTACACGTTCACCCGCGCGGTCGACGCGAGCACCGGTCAGCAGCTGTTGCGCCAGCCGAGAGAGAAATGGAGCGCCACCGCCACATGGCTGCCGGTCGATGCGCTGACGCTGTCTGCCACCCTGCTGCGCGTCGGCGACTGGCTCGACGTCAGCCGCGACGGTACCACGACCGGCCTCGTCGCGCCCGGCTATACGCTGGTGAATCTGCGCGGCGACTACGCCCTCTCGGACCAGGTCAAGCTGTTCGCCCGGATCGACAATCTGTTCAACCGCCATTACCAGAACCCGACCGGCTTCCTGGCGCCCGGCTTCGGCATGTTCGGCGGCATCCGGATGGCCACCTCCGGGCTGCAGTGACGATGCCAACACGCTGGCCTGGGCGGTCGCGGTCAGGCAGGGCACGCGGCCGCGCTCGGACTCGGAGCAGACGGTGTGGCCGGGGGCCCTTCGGCGCCATCATCGCCACGATTGACTCAGCCACACGCGCACACCTACTGTGATGGTGACGGTGCCCCCTGACCGGGGCTCAAAAGGGAATGCGGTGCCGGACGTCCTTAACGGATCGTTCGAAGGCCGCAGCTGCCCCCGCAACTGTAAGCGGCGAATCTCACGTCAGATGCCACTGGGATTCTCGGTCCTGGGAAGGCGGCGTTGAGGTGACGACCCGCGAGCCAGGAGACCTGCCGTCAGCCGTGGTCACACGCGAGGATGCCGGTCGGGGCGTTTATTGGCATCGTTTCTACGCCGGGCAGCATTGGCCGGTGTGAAACCTCGTTCGCGGTGACGTGCCACTGACGTCATGCCGAGGTTCCCTCGTGTTCTCGTTCCTATCCGTCGCCCGGCGCCATCGCGCCGGCCTGTCGTCGTCGACCGTCCTGGTCTCCATCGCGACGTTCGGCGCGGCTCCGGCCACCGCCCAGCAATCCGCCTCCCCCGACCTGCTGCCGCCGGTCGAGGTCGATCCGCCCCGCAAGCCGGCCGCTCCGAAGCCGGCCTTGCCGCGTGGGGCGCAGACGCCGCGCGCACGCGCATCGCAGCCGGCGGCCACGCAGAGCGCCGCCGCCCAGGCCAACGCACAACTCGTCGTCAGCCCGACCGGCATCGCAACCCCCGCTGCCCATGTGGCGAACGCGATCACCGTCGTTACGGCCAAGGACATCGCCACGCAACAGTTCCGCAGCGTGCCCGACATCCTCGCCGCCATTCCCGGCTTGAACGTCGTGCAGACCGGCGGCGCTGGCGGGCAGAGCTCGGTCTTCACCCGCGGGACAAACGCGAATCACACCAAGATCCTGATCGACGGCATCGATGTCGGCGACGTCACCAATGCCAATGGTGCGTTCGACTTCGCCCATCTGCTGACCTCGGACATCCAGCAGTTCGAGGTGCTGAGGGGGCCGCAGAGCGGCCTCTATGGCTCGGATGCGATCGGTGGCGTCATCTCGGTGATCACGCGCAAGGGCGACGGCCCGGCGCGGGCAACCGCTTCGATCGAGACCGGCACGTATCAGACCTTCAACCAGTCGGCCGGCGTCAGCGGGTCGCAGGACAATGTGAACTACGCGATGAATGTCGCGCATCTCCATGCCGGCGACATTCCGGTCACGCCACAGCAATTGCTGCCGGCGGGGCAGAAGGCGATCGGCAACGCCTATGACAACGTCACCGCCTCGACCAAATTCGGCGTCGACCTCAACGAAGCCTGGTCGCTGAATTCCGTGATGCGCTACACGGACGCAACGCTGCTGTTCACCGGCGACGGCAGCTTTCCCAGCGTCCCGAACGCGGCCCAGAGCACCCATGCCGTGCGGCAGTTCGCCACGCGCGAGGAAGCCGTGTGGTCGCTGCTCGACGGCCGCATCAAAAACTATTTCGGTATCAACTACGTCAACAACCGGACGTCCGATCTCACCGCGGGCAATCCCCTCGCCGCGATCTCGACCGGCGAGCGCATCAAATATGACTGGCACGCGGTCACCGAGCTCGCTCCGCACAACAATTTCATCGTCGGGCTCGAGCAGCAGACCGACCGCCTCCAGACCACGGGCCTCACGGCCGAGAACGGCAACAGAGCCGGCTTCGTCGAGGTGCAGACGAATTTCGCACAGCGCATGTTCCTGGTCGCGAGCCTGCGCAACGACATCAACGATCAATTCGGCAGCCATGGCACCTACCGGATCGCACCGGCCGTGATCCTGCCGGTCACCGAAACCAAGCTGAAGGCGAGCTACGGCACCGGCTTCAAGGCGCCGACCTTGAGCCAGCTCTATCAGGACTTTCCGGCGTTCAACTTCTTCGCCAATCCGAACCTCAAGCCGGAGCAGAGCACCGGCTATGATGCGGGATTCGAGCAGCCGCTGTTCGACGATCGCATCCGCCTCGGCGCGACCTACTTCCACAACAGTATCACCGACCTCATCAACTCCAATGTGACCTTCACCTCCTACGCCAATGTCGGACTCGCCACCACCGAGGGCACCGAGAGCTTCGTCACAGCGCACCTGACGGACCGGCTGTCGCTGCGCGCGGACTATACGTTCACGCGCGCGGTCGACGCGACGACCGGTCTGCAGCTGCTGCGCCGCCCGAAGGAAAAATGGAGCGCGACAGCGGTCTGGACGCCGCTGGACCCGCTGACGGTGTCGGCCACCTTGCTGCGCGTCAGCGACTGGCGCGACGTCAGCCGCGACGGCATGACCTCGGGCCTCGTCGCGCCCGGCTATACCGTCGTGAACCTGCGCGCCGACTACGCGGTCTCCGGCCAGGTCAAGCTGTTCGGCCGCGTCGATAACCTGTTCAATCGGCACTACCAGAACCCGACCGGCTTCCTGGCCCCGGGCCTCGGCGTGTTCGGCGGCATCCGCATGGCGAGCTTCGGGATGGAGTGAACGCCCTGCCCTGCGAACCGCTGTCATCGACATCCCCAATGGACTACAATCCACCCCGAAGGAGACGACCCATGGCTCTCGACATCCTCACCTCCCCCGCCGACGCTCGCCTCACGCCCGTGCCGCCGCGGCATGCTGCGGCCTTCTGCTTCGCGCTGCTGGTCACCGCCTGCGCGCTGGCGAGCTTCGCCTTTGCCTGCGCCACGCCATTCGCGGCCTTCGCGGTGGTCGCAGCCGCCCTGCTGCCGCTACGCCCCGCGTTGCTCTGCGTGCTCGGCGCCTTCCTGGTCAACCAGGGCATCGGCTTCGGCGCCCTGCATTATCCCATCGATGCCAACACGCTGGCCTGGGGGATCGCAATCGGTGCCGCCGCGCTCGGCGCCACGATCATCGCGCGCCTCGTGTTGCAGGCGTTGCGCGCCGCACCGGCGCCGCTCGCGCTCACCGCCGCCCTGCTCGGCGCCTACGCCGGCTACGAGCTGCTGCTTCTCGCGGCCACGCCCGTGCTAGGCGGCGCGTCGAGCTTCACGCCTGCGATCGTCGCGCGCCTCGGACTGACCGGCGCCGCCTGGCTGGCCGGGCTCGTCGCCACCTGTGAGATCGTCCGCCTGCTCGCGCCGCGCGTCTCACGCCGCGCGATGTCCTGAATGGACCGGCGACGGCTCGATCCAACAAAAACGGCGGGCCTCGGCCCGCCGTTTGCATTTCTCGATCGTCGTCGCGAGACCTTAGTTCTTCGACTTGTCGACCAGCGCGCCCTTCTTGATCCAGGGCATCATGTCGCGCAGGCGGGCACCGACTTCCTCGATCGGGTGCTGGGCGAGACGGGCACGGGTGGCCTTGAACGAGGACTGGTTGACCTTGTTCTCCAGCATCCAGTCGCGGGCGAAGCGGCCGGACTGGATGTCGTCGAGCACGCGCTTCATCTCGGCCTTGGTCTCGGGGGTGATGATGCGCGGGCCGGTGACGTACTCGCCATATTCAGCGGTGTTGGAGATCGAATAGTTCATGTTGGCGATGCCGCCTTCATAGATCAGGTCGACGATCAGCTTCACCTCGTGGAGGCACTCGAAATAGGCCATTTCCGGGGCGTAGCCAGCTTCCGTCAGCGTCTCGTAGCCGGCCTTGATCAGCTCGACCAGGCCGCCGCACAGCACCGCCTGCTCACCGAACAAATCGGTCTCGCACTCTTCCTTGAAGGTGGTCTCGATGATGCCGGCGCGGCCGCCGCCGATCGCCGAGGCGTAGGACAGGCCGAGATCATGGGCATTGCCCGAGGAGTCCTTGGCGATCGCGATCAGGCAGGGCACGCCGCCGCCGCGCTGGTATTCGGAGCGGACGGTGTGGCCGGGGCCCTTCGGCGCGATCATCAGCACGTCGAGATCGGGGCGCGGATCCAGCAGGTTGAAATGCACGTTGAGACCATGGGCGAAGACGAGCGCGGCGCCCTGCTTCATGTTGTCGTGCAGGTGCTCGCGGTAGATGTCGCCCTGCAGCTCGTCCGGGGTCAGCATCATCACGAGGTCGGCCCACTTCGCGGCCTCGGCGACTTCCATCACCTTGAAGCCGGCACCTTCGGCCTTCTTGGCCGAGGCCGAGCCCTTGCGCAGCGCAATCGCGACGTCCTTGACGCCGGAATCCTTCAGGTTCAGCGCATGGGCATGGCCCTGGCTGCCATAGCCGACGATGACGACCTTCTTGCCCTTGATCAGGTTCAGATCGGCGTCGCGATCGTAGTAGACACGCATTGTCGTTTCCTCTTTGAAATGGCCGGAATTGGCTGGAAAGTCAGACGCTTGGGTGAGGCACGGGCGGCTGCGCCCGGACGAAATCCGGCCCGTGTCTAGAGCATTTTGAGGTGCGATGGAAACCCCGATCTCGCATGGCGGCCGCCCCTCTCATGCGTCCATGAACACGGGATAGAGCGAGGCCAGCAGCAGCAGGGCCATCAGGATATTAAAGCCGCGGACCGCGCGCTCCGAGCTCAAGAGCGGCCGCAATGCGGTGCCGAACAGGGTCCAGGTAATGGTCGAGCCGATCGCCATGACGAAGCTGATGGCGACCTGCAACGCAACGTTGGCGGGAAAGCGGGCGATGGCGGCATAGGCCGTGATGGTGCTGATCACCATCACCCAGCCCTTGGCATTGACCCATTGGAACAGCGCCGCGCCCCAGAACGACATCGGGCCGCGCGGCGACGTGTCGTTATCGGTCTTGGCCGATCCGGAGAAGGCGATGACGACCGCGAGATAGATCAGATAGGCGGCGCCGAGATATTTCAGCACCTCCTGCAGCACGGGATAGCGGATGAACACCGTGGCCAGCCCGAAGCCGACCGCGCCGACCATGAAGGCGAAGCCGAAGCTGACGCCCATCATATGCGGCACCGTGCGGCGGAAGCCGTGGGTCACGCCCGACGACAGCAGCATGATGTTGTTCGGCCCCGGCGTGAACGCCATCACGAAGGCGAAGGTGACGAAGGCGATGAGGAGCTGCTGGGACATCTAATGAGCTTCCGCCGCACGACGGCTCTTCACCCTCCCCTGAAGGGGGAGGGGCGATCGCGCACGAAATGCGCGATCAGGGTGGGGTGGGCCCCAGGCACAGCTCGCGCGGGGAGGCGTCCCCCCGCCCCGTTTCACATCGCGGCTTCGCGCGATGTGAAACGCCCCTCCCCCTCCAGGGGAGGGTGGCAGCGTGCTCGCCTCGCCATCTCGCGCAAACATCAACACAGCTCGCCTACCCCTGCCCCGCCGGCTTCTGCAGCACATAGGTCGCGTGCATCGGGGCGTGGTAGTCGGCCGACACAGTGACGAAGCCGACCTCGCTCAGCATCCGCTCCATCACCCAGGCGAAGGTCGAGTTCTCGTCGCGCATATGGGTGATGACGCTGTCGCGGGCGAGGTCGTGGTTCTTGATGTTGAAATCGGCCCATTGCTCGATCGAGCGCTCGGCGCCGTCGGGCATGCTGACATAGACGATATCGCGCAGGAAGAACTGCGCGCCCGGCTTCAGCGCGCCGTAGATCCGCGCGAGCGCCACCGCCTTCCAGAAGTCCGGCAGATGATGCAGCGTGAACTCGCTGGCGATCAGGTCGTAGGAATTGGCCTCATAGGCGAACGACAGCAGGCCGGCCGAATGCATCCGCACCGCGGTGCGGCGGTCGCGGGTGTAGATCTTGGTCAGCGCCAGCATCGCCGGGGAGATGTCGATGGCGTCGACGACCGCGCCCAGCAGCGCCGCTTCCGTCGCCAGCACGCCATTGCCGCAGCCGATATCGGCCACTCGCCAGCCGGGCTTGACGCCCAGCATCTTGAGCGCGGCGCGCGCGCGCTCGTCCGCATCATCCCCCGCGCCATAGATCGAGGCCACGGCATGATCCAGCCCGATCCGGTTCCGTTCGTTGTAGTACCAGTCGCGCGCCAGCATGGCTCACATCCCTTCCGGTCCCCGCCCGATCGCCGCAATGCCGGTCCTGGCCACCTCGACCAGGCCGAGCGGACGCATCAGATCGATAAACTGACTGATCTTGTCGGTGTTGCCTGTGATCTCGAACACGAAGCTTTCCGTGGTGGCGTCGATGACGCGGGCCCGGAACGCATCCGCCAGCCGCAGCGCCTCGACGCGCGGCTCGCCGGTGCCGCGCACCTTGATCATCGCCAGCTCGCGCTCGATCGCACGCTTCGTCAAGGTCATGTCGACGACGCGATAGACCGGCACCATGCGGTCGAGCTGGTGCTTGATCTGCTGGATCACCATCGGCGTGCCCGTGGTCACGATGGTGATGCGCGACAGGTGCTTCTGGCTCTCGGTCTCGGAGACGGTCAGGCTCTCGATGTTGTAGCCGCGGCCGGAAAACAGGCCGATCACCCGCGCGAGCACGCCGGGCTCGTTCTGCACCAGCACTGACAGCGTGTGCGTCTCGTTAGGGTCGTGGCGATCTTCGAGGAAATAGGCTGATGCTGGCTGGTTCATTGCTGTCCCCGTGGTGTCTCTGCCGTCATGGCCGGGCTTGTCCCGGCCGTCCACGTCGAGCGTCGCGCGCGCGGCTCGTGGATGCCCGGGCCTTCGCCGCGCCGAAGCGGCTTCGGCCGCGCAGGCGGGTCAAGCCCGGGCATGACGGCGGTGTTTGTGGTGCGCCGAGTGCCCATCACGACACTCCTGCCATTTCTTCGGAGGTTGCCGGCATCACCCAGCGCCTGAACAAATCGAGATCGATGTTGCCGCCGGTCAGCACCAGGCCGACGCGCTTGCCGGCGAGCTTGCGCTTGTCCTGCAGGGCCGCCGCGAGCGAGGCTGCGCCGGCACCTTCGGCGAGATTGTGCGTGTCGGTCCAGAAGATGCGGATAGCCTCGGCGATCTCGGCGTCGCTGACCTGCACGATGCGCGATGCACCCTTGAGAATGATCGCGAGCGCATCGGCATCGGGGCTGCGCGTCGCGAGCCCATCAGCCTTCGTATCGGCGCTGTTGGTCGTCACCACGGTGCGCGCCGCGAATGACAGCGCGTAGGACGGCGCCTCCGTCGACTGCACGCCGACGATCTCGGTCTTCAGGCCGAGCAGGTCACGCGCGAGAATGCAGCCGCAGATGCCGGAGCCCTGCCCGATCGAGACGTAGAGCACATCGAGATCAGGGGCGGAACGGAACAGCTCCAGCGCGTAGGTCGCAACACCGCGCACGAGATCAGGATGGAACGACGGCACCATGTGCAGCCCATCACGCGCCGCGTGCCGCCCGGCTTCCTCGCGCGATTCCTGGAAATCGCTGCCATTCTCGATCAGTTCGGCACCGAACGCGGCCATCGCGCGGTTCTTCTCAACCGAATTGCCCCTGGGCACGTAGATCGTCACCGGCAGGCCGTTGCGGCGGCCGGCGAAAGCGACGCTCTGGCCATGATTGCCGCGCGTCGCGGTGATCAGGCCGCGGACATCAGGCTGCGTGCGCTTGAGGTTGTCGACATACACCAGCCCGCCGCGCACCTTGAAGGCACCGGCCGGCGTGTGGTTCTCATGCTTGACGACGACGCCGGCCCCCAGCCGCGCGGCGAGCAGCGGCCACGCATGCGCCGGCGTCGCCGGCACGGCGGCGCCGACGATGGCATGGGCGGCTTCCAGCTCAGCGAGCGTGAACATGGGACTGCTCATGTGTTGTTCGCCGATAGCCGCGAACGCCGCTGCGCTCCCTCTCCCCGTTCTGACGGGGGCGCGACGAGCTTCGCTCGCGCTGAGAGGGCTGGGGTGAGGGGCAGCCACACGCAACGGCCGTGCGGAGAGCCCCCCTCACCCGGATTGCATCTGACGATGCCATCCGACCTCTCCCCGCAAGCGGGGAGAGGTGAAGAGCGCCGGCACCGCACCACAGTGTCATGCCCGCGAAGACGGGCATCCAGGACGCCGCGGCCGGTGTGAGACCCACGACCGCCGCGGCTTCCTGGATCGCCCGGTCAAGCCGGGCGATGACAGCGGAGTTTGTCGGGCGCGCTGAGCTCACGATCAGTCCTCACACCAGCGCCTTACCGCCGGCGAAGGCCGCAGCCGGATCCGACGCTTCCGCCGGCAGGATCATCTCGTTGTGCGCCTTGCCGGAGGGGATCATCGGGAAGCAGTTCTCCAGCGCGGCGACGCGGCAGTCGAACAGCACCGGCTTCTTGACCGAGATCATCTCCTTGATCGCGCCGTCGAGATCGCCGGGCTTTGAGACCTGCAGGCCGACGCCGCCATAGGCCTCCGCCAGCTTGACGAAGTCCGGCAGCGCTTCCGAGTAGGAATGCGACAGGCGGTTGCCGTGCAGCAGTTGCTGCCACTGCCGCACCATGCCCATATACTGGTTGTTGAGGATGAAGATCTTGACCGGCAGCTCGTACTGCACGGCCGTCGACATCTCCTGCATCGTCATCTGCACCGAGGCGTCGCCGCCGATGTCGATAACCAGGCTGTCGGGATGCGCGACCTGGACGCCGATCGCCGCCGGCAGTCCATAGCCCATGGTGCCGAGGCCGCCCGAGGTCATCCAGCGGTGCGGCTCCTCGAAGCCGTAGAACTGCGCCGCCCACATCTGGTGCTGACCGACCTCGGTCGTGATGTAGGTGTCGCGGCCGCGCGTCAGCTCGAACAGCCGCTGGATCGCATATTGCGGCATGATGACGTCGCGGTTCGGCTTGTAGGCCAGCGAGTTGCGCGCCCGCCAGGTGGCGATCTGCTGCCACCACGCCTTGATGTCCGGCGTCTTTGCCTCGGCCTTGAACACCTGCAGGATGTCGGCGAGCACGTCGCCGCAATCGCCGATGATCGGCACGTCGACGCGGATGTTCTTGTTGATCGAGGACGGATCGATGTCGATGTGGATCTTCTTCGAGTTCGGCGAGAACGCGTCGGTGCGGCCGGTGATGCGGTCGTCGAAGCGCGCGCCGACGCACAGCATGACGTCGCAATCATGCATCGTCATGTTGGCCTCGTAAGTGCCGTGCATGCCGAGCATGCCGAGCCAATTGGTGCCCGACGCCGGATAGGCGCCCAGCCCCATCAGGGTCGAGGTGATCGGAAAGCCCGTGACCTCGACCAGCTCACGCAACAGCCTGGAGGCCTCCGGCCCCGAATTGATGACGCCGCCGCCGGAATAGATCACCGGCCGCTTGGCCGAGGCCAGCAGCGCGACCGCCTTGCGGATCTGCATCGCATCGCCCTTGACGCGCGGGGCGTAGGAGACGTGGACGTCGGACTTGCGCGGCGGATGATAGGTGCCGGTGGCAAACTGCACGTCCTTCGGCACATCGACGACGACGGGGCCCGGCCGGCCCGAGGTCGCGACATAGAACGCCTCGTGCAGCACCTTGGCCAGATCGTTGACGTTGCGGACCAGCCAATTGTGCTTGGTGCAAGGCCGGGTGATGCCGACGGTGTCGCATTCCTGGAAGGCGTCGTTGCCGATCAGATGCGTCGGCACCTGGCCGGTGATGCAGACCAAGGGAATCGAATCCATCATCGCATCCGCCAGCGGCGTCACCATGTTGGTGGCGCCGGGACCTGATGTCACCAGCACGACGCCCGGCTTGCCGGTCGAGCGCGCATAGCCTTCGGCGGCATGGCCGGCGCCCTGCTCGTGACGGACCAGGATGTGCTCGACTTCGCTCTGCTGGAAGATCTCGTCATAGATCGGAAGCACCGCGCCGCCCGGATAGCCGAAAATGTGCTGCACGCCGTGGTCGATGAGCGCGCGCACGATCATCGCGGCGCCGGTCATCTGGTTCGGATCGTGGCTCTTGTCGGTCATGGCAGGCTCCGGATCGCTTCTGTCAGCGGCTTTGTCGTCTGGGTCAGTCGTTTCGGTCAGTTCGGGGTCGTCTCGGTTCGGGGTCGTCCAGGCAATAAAAAAGGGCCCTGGAAGGCCCTGCGCACCGCTCGGATCATGGATGGCCGCTAGCCATCCCCGGCGATGCGCCTGGGTACGACTACGATAAGGATGGCGGTAATAATGTTGCGCATGTTGCCGAGCAGACTTCCCAAAGGTTGCGCGAACATAGCCACGGATACCCCGATGTCAAGGCAAAGCCGGCTCATACGCGCGATTTTGTCAGGTTAACGCGGAATTCGCCGTTCGGCGAGCGGTAATTTGGCCGTCACGCCGTCATTGCGAGCGAAGCGAAGCAATCCGGGGCCACTCGACAACTCTGGATCGCTTCGTCGCTGCGCTTCTCGCGATGACAATTAGAGGAACGCCACCCACCCCCGCGCCTGCTCCGGCGTCAGCCATTCGAACTCCGGCAGCTGATGCCGAAACCAGGTGAATTGCCGCTTGGCATAATGCCGGGTGTCGGCCTTGCCGATCACGGCCGCCTCCTCCCGCGTGATCTCTCCGCGGAGATGCCGGATCAGCGCCGGCACGCCGTGGGCCTTCATCGCCGGCAGCAGCGGATCGAGCCCGCGCGCCGCCAGCCGCGTGACCTCCTCCAGCGCCCCGTCCGCGAGCATGGCGTCAAACCGTGCATCGATCCTGGCGTACAGCGCCTCGCGCTCCGGAGCGATGAACAGCGCCCGATAGCTTCCCTCCGGGAGCAGTGGCGGGGTGGTCTCGGCATGCCACTCGGCCAATGGCCGACCGGTGGCCTCGATCACCTCCAGCGCCCGGGCAATACGGGTGCGGTCGCGGACATTCAGCCGCGCCGCCGCCGCGGCATCGCGCCGCGCCAGCTCGGCATGCAGCGCCTCCACCCCGTCGCGATCGAGCCTGAGACGCACCGCCTCGCGCACCTCGTCCGGCACAGGTGGCACGGCCGACAGGCCGCGCGTCAGGGCCTTGAAGTAAAGCCCGGTGCCGCCGATGAAGATCGGCAGCCCCCCGCCTCGTCGCACCTCGTCGAGAACCTCTTTGGCATCACGGACATAATGGCCGGCCGAGTAGTTCACGGCGGCATCGACACAGCCATAGAGCCGGTGCGGCACCGCGGCCTCTTCGGCGAGGCTCGGTCGGGCCGTCAGCACCCTCAGATCGCGGTAGACCTGCATCGAATCGGTATTAATGACCGCCCCGCCCGCTTTTTGCGCAAGTTCCAGAGCGAGCGCCGACTTGCCGCTGGCGGTCGGCCCTGCGATAAGCACGGCTTTGTTGATCCCTGGCAAAGTCACCGGATGTCTCTCGTCGCCACCTTCATCTGCAATCCCGCCGATCCCGCGCTTGATACCACCATCGTGGAGGCCTTCCTGGCCGTACTGCCATCGCCGGGGACGCCGCGCTGGCTGTTCGACGAAGTCGCGATCGACATCCCGTTCGCCGGCGAGGGCGAGGTCCACAAGATCGAGGCGCGCTTGCGCGACCTGCGCGGCGACATGCCGATCGACATCGTCGTGCAGGCGGAAGCCGTCCGGCGCAAGAAGCTTTTTCTGGCCGACATGGACTCGACGATGATCGGACAGGAATGCATCGACGAACTCGCCGAATTTGCCGGGCTGAAGGCGCGTGTCTCCGCCATCACCGAACGGGCGATGCGCGGCGAGATCGCGTTCGAGCCGGCCTTGCGCGAACGCGTGGCGCTGCTGAAGGACCTGCCGGTGAGCGTCGTCGACGAGGTTCTCGCCAAGCGTATCAAGCTCACCCCGGGCGGCCGCCAGCTGGTAATGACCATGCGGGCACATGGCGCCTATACATGTCTGATCTCCGGCGGCTTCACGCTGTTCACGCGTCCCATCGCGGCCACGATCGGCTTTCAGGAAAATCGCGCCAACGAGCTCGTGGTGGCCGACGGCAAGCTGACCGGTGACGTGCGTGAGCCGATCATCGGACGCGACGCCAAGCTCGCCACCCTGACCGAACTGCGCGAATCCTTCGACCTCGACGAGATCGACACGCTGGCGGTGGGTGACGGCGCCAACGATCTCGGCATGATCGAGGCGGCCGGCCTCGGCGTCGCCTATCACGCCAAGCCCGCGGTCTCCGCGGCCGCCTCCGCACGCATCGACCATGGCGACCTCACCGCGCTCCTCTACGCCCAGGGCTACACGCGCGCCGAATTCGTGGAATGAGCCCTGGATGAAGCAGCCGCCGCGCAGAAACGGCTGCCTGCGCGCCATCATGTCACCCCTGCGAGCCGGATGGTGAACACGGCGCGGCCTCGTTCGAACGAATGACACATCGCGCCGTGATGGCAGCCGAAGGGCGCACGCCGCTTTGAATACGAATCATGCATTCGAGGGCAAGGACATGTGCAGCCTCTGCTCGCGCAATCGGGCTGAACGTTTATTTCAATCTGCCGCGCTCACGCGCAACCACGTTCCAAATCATTTCAAAACGCTGATCGTGTCATTCGACACTCGCATCAGATCCAGCAACGACGCCGCTAATTTTAACCGCGTCACCGTTCCATCAATTGTCAAATCATGCTGCATCGCATATATGGTTTTTCAGGTGAGGAAGCGTCCAAGACACGAACACGATTGCGCATGACGCGATCGATCATCGTCACAAAAGGACCTCCGATGACCATCAAGCGACTCATTCCCAGCACTCTGCTCGTTCTCGCCGCGCTCAGCAGCGCCGCTGTTGCAGCCGAATTGCCGAACTACGAAGTCAAGGCGCTGCCGGCCACTCCGCATCAACTGTCCGTCGTCGGCGCTTCGGCTGCCGAGGAGCAGGCCCCCGCTGCCGACCTGACGCGCGCCGGCATGCCCGCCACGAACCACCAGCTCGCCGTGCTGACCACCCACCGCCGCAGCGCCGCTCTTGTTGTCCCGACCACGGTCGGCAGCGCACGCAACTAAGCGCCTGATGTGATCTCTCGACCCATCTCCTCGAGCCCCGTTCTGTCATAGCTCGAGGAGGTGTCGCCGGTCGCGGGCGCCACCGCCCGGGACGATGCCGACCACGACGTGACGATGGTGCGCCGCCACGTCGGAGCAGTCGAGGCAACGAGCCTCCTTCTCCCCTCCCTTCCCCCGCCGTTGACATCAGATGATCCAACCCGCCATGGTGTTGACGAGGGTTGTTTTGGTCAGCATCTGATTGCGAGCCATTGATCCCCGCTCCAGAGTGGATGTCGGCTGCTGTGTGAGGCCGGAGGGAGCCGCGTTGACTGACACGACGCCGCAATTGGACGATGCCGCGTTCCGTCCGATCGACCGGGCGAAGCTGCTGGAGCCAGCCCCGTCCTCGCATCCCCCGCGCATCCTGCTGCTCTATGGATCGCTGCGGCAGCGTTCGTTCAGCCGGCTGCTCACCGAGGAGGCCGCGCGCATTCTCGCCCGTTATGGCGTGGAGACGCGGAGCTTCGATCCGCACGGATTGCCCCTGGTCGACGAGTCCAGGCCCGATCATCAGAAGGTTCAGGAGCTCATGCAGCTCGTGACCTGGTGCGAGGGCATGGTGTGGTGCTCGCCCGAGCGGCACGGGGCGATGACCGGCGTGATGAAGACCCAGATCGACTGGATTCCGCTGTCGGTGGGAGCCGTCAGGCCGACGCAGGGCAAGACGCTGGCGGTGATGCAGGTCAGCGGCGGCTCGCAGTCTTTCAACGCCGTCAACCAACTGCGCGTGCTCGGCCGCTGGATGCGGCTGATCACCATCCCGAACCAGTCGTCAGTCCCGAAGGCCTTCGCGGAGTTCGACGAGGCCGGGCGCATGAAGCCATCGGCCTATTATGATCGCCTCGTCGACGTGATGGAAGAGCTCGTCAAGTTCACGCTGCTGACACGCGACCGGGCCGACTATCTGGTCGACCGCTACTCCGAGCGCAAGGAAAGCGCCGAGGCGCTCTCGCAACGGGTCAATCAGAGGTCGATCTGATCGGTCCTGGAGCAGATCCGGAAAGATGGCTTCCCGCCATCAGGCCGCTTGCTGCTGCTTCTCCCCGCCGATCCGCGCGACGGTGGCCGAGGGCAGCAGCAGGAGCGCGGCAACGCTGGCCACGGCGCAGGCCGAGGCCGCCACCAGGAACATCCGGGCATAGTCAGGCGCTCCTCCCGAGAGACCCAGAACGGCGCCGAGCGTCGCGATCCCGATCGCGAAGCCGGCCTGGCGCATGATCACCGTGACCGCCACCGCCGTGCCGGCCTGATCAGCCGGCACCAGCGCAACGACCGCCCCCGACAATTGCGGATGCGCCAGCGCGGCGCCCACTCCCATCGCGCCCATGGCGACGCGCACCAGCCATGATCGGAACGTCGGATCTGGTGTGGCGAGCGCGCCGACGAACAGCAGATTGCCGACAGCCGTGATGGCGAGCGCGACGCTGAAATGCCGTCGCCAGCCCCACCAGTTGACCAGCCTGGCACCGAATGGCGGCACCACGAGCATCGGGAATGTCGCCATGAGCATCGCCAATCCACATTCGGCCGCGTTCCAGCCGAATGTCGCAGCGAAAAAGTTCGGCAGATAGACCAGGACGGCCCAATAGCCGAGCGACACCGAATTCAGCAGCAGCGCGACCGCAATCATCGCGCGGTTGACGAAGATCGCGGGATCAAAGATCGGCTGCGGCCGGCGCCGCTGCTGCCACAGGAAGGCCCCCAGAAGCAGCGCGGCCAGGACAATTCCGAGGACCAGATCTGCGCCGCCGCGCGCGTGCAACAGCGCGGCGATCAGCATGCAGAGCGCTGCGCTCAGAAGCCCCATGCCGAGGTAGTCGAGCGGACGTTGCGGCGACTTGTGCATTTCGGGCACGAGCCTGGGAATGCTCCAGGCGGCCAGCAGGCACGCCGGCAGATTGGCGGCGAAGATCCAGCGCCAACCGACCCACGTGGAGATGCCGCCGCCAATGCTCGGTCCGAGCGCCATGGCAACGCCAGAGACCACGCCGAGCCAGCCCAACGCCCGCGTGCGCGCGCCCGGCGCCGGATAGAGCGCGGCGATCAGCGCGACGCCGCCGGTCATCACAAAGGCCGCTCCCAATCCCTGCAAGGCGCGTGCGAGCCCGAGGGTCAAGCCATCCCCCGCCAGCGCGCACGCCAGCGATGCCGCCGCGAAGACGAGATTGCCGGCCAGCATCGCACGGCGACGGCCCATGCTGTCGGCAAGACTGCCCGCAACCAGGAGCGCCGCCGTGAAGGCGAGGCTGTAAGCGTCCATCACCCAGGCCTGGCCGGCGATCCCGAGCCCCAGCCCGTCCGCGATCACGGGCAAGGCGACGACCACGGCGGTCACGTCGAAATTGGTGAGGAAGGCGGCCAGGCTCAAGGCGAGCGCCGGCCACATCGACGTGACCGTCTCCAGTTCGGACGGCGATGACACTGAACGGGCGTTAGGCACTGAGCGCACTCCAACGTGACGAGCGACGCCCTCAGAAATGACCGTCGCGCCTGTTCACGTCAGCATGAATTTCATTCATACTGGCATCATGCGATCTCTTCCGCCTTTCGATGGGCTCGTGGCCTTTGAAGCTGCGGCCCGCCACCGCAGCATCACATTGGCGGCGACCGAACTCGGACTGACACAGAGCGCGGTGAGCCACCGGCTGCGCAAGCTCGAGACCTATCTCGGCGCCAAGCTGTTCAACCACCGCAGCGGGACTGGGCTGTCGCCGACGACGGCCGGCGCCTCGCTGCTCACCGAGACCGTGGGCCTGCTCGACGAACTGGCGATGCTGCGTGCGCGCTACCGTGCCGCCGCACAGCCCGCAGTCTTGAAGGTCGGGGTGGGCGCGGCCCTGTCGCATTATTGGCTGGTGCGGAGATTGCCCGGCTTTCTGGCGCGACACGGCGATGTCGGCGTCGAGCTCTTTGTCGCGGAAAGCGAAGCCCAAGCGCGGGCGGCCGATGTCGACCTTCAGGTGCTGTGGCTGCCGAAGACAGTGGCACGCGCAAGCTCGACGCAACGGGTGCTGTTCCGGGAGCGTGTCTTCCCCGTCGCCATGCCGCGCCTGTTGCCACGCAGCCGCGCCCTGCACAACGTCCGCGATCTCGCAAACTATCCGATCATTCACAAGGGGCGCGCTGGCCGCGACGACGGCGCGGAATGGTCATGGCCGGCATGGTTCGAGCGGCTCGGCCTCGGCGCGGCAGCGCCGGGCGGCATGCGGGTCGACACGATCAGCCTGGCGCTGGCCGCAGCGATCGCGGGCGCGGGCGTGGCACTGGGACGATCACTGCTGGTGCACGACGCGCTGGCCGACCGGCGCTTGACTCGCGTGCTGGCAGCTGAATGGGATATGCCGTCCAGCAAAGTCCATGTCGTGCGCTGGCCCGCCGTGCTGAGCGCGGACCCGCGCGTCAAACTGTTCACGGGCTGGCTGGCCGGCGAGGCGGCGCTGCTGTCGGAAAGTGATTGAGGTCCAGGCCCTTTGAGATCCAGGCCCTGCCCCAGCGGAAACTTGCGTGAACAGCATCATCTTGCGGTCAGCCAATGAAGGCGATGCGCCGATCCAGGAGCCAGACAGCCGCGACCGATATTATGAGAGGCGCCAACTGACGAACCTGTCCCGAACCACTCCATGCAGGCTCGGGCACGGCTTTCCCACTGCGGCAGCGCGCGTGCCGATCACCGTCATTGCGAGGGGCATATGCGACGACGCAATCCAGAGCCGCTCATTGAACTCTGGATTGCGCCGCTCGCCCGCAATGACGGCGGCGAGGCCGCCTCTTACTGCAGGCTGAGCGCCACGAAGCGGAGTTCGCCGTCGGCGTTGGAGACCAAAAGCAGCACCGACTTCTTGCCGTCCTTCTTGAGCTGGTCGACCCGCTTCTTAATATCGGCGCCGGAGGTCACGGCCTCCTGCGCAACCTCGACGATGACGTCGCCGGCCGACAGGCGCTTCTCGGCGGCATCGGAGCCCTGGTCGACGCCGGTGACGATGACGCCCTTGACGCTGTCCTTGATCTTGTAGCGCGTGCGCAGATCCTTCGACAGCGCGGCGAGATCGAGCCCGAGCGCCTTCTGCGTCTGGGGCTTCTCGGCCGGCTCGTCCTTCTTGATCGCCGCCTGCTGCACTTTCTCGTTGTCCTCGAGCCGGCCGAGCTTGACCTTGAGCGTCTGCTCCTGGCCCTTGCGGATGACGATGACATCGACTTCCTTGCCGACCGCGGTGTCGGCGACGATCCGCGACAGGTCCTTCGGCTCCTTGATGTCATGACCGTCGAACTTGACGACCACGTCGCCCGGCTCGATGCCCGCCGGCTTGGCCGGTCCCTTGTCGTCGACGCCTGCGACCAGCGCGCCGCGCGCCGGCTTGATGTTGAGGCTCTCCGCGATCTCGTCGGTGACGCCCTGGATGCGCACACCGAGCCAGCCGCGGCGCAGTTCGCCGAACTGGCGCAGCTGGTCGACAACGCCGGCCACCGTCTTCGACGGCACCGCGAAGCCGATGCCGATCGAGCCGCCCGACGGCGAGATGATCAGGGTGTTGACGCCGATGACCTCGCCGTCGAGGTTGAACAGCGGACCGCCGGAATTGCCGCGATTGATCGCGGCGTCGGTCTGGATGTAGCTGTCATAGGGCCCCGACGAGATGTCGCGGTTCTTAGCCGAGACGATGCCCGCGGTGACGGTGCCGCCGAGGCTGAACGGGTTGCCGATCGCGACCACCCAGTCGCCCAGCCGAAGCTTGTCGGAATCGCCGAACTTCACCACGGTCAGCGGCCGCGGCGGCTTGAACTTGAGCACTGCGAGGTCCGTCTTCTTGTCGACGCCGACCAGCTCGGCCTTGATCTTGGTGCCGTCGTTCATGATCACGTTGATCTCGTCAGCATCGGCGATGACGTGGTTGTTGGTGACGACCACGCCGGAATCGTCGACGATGAAGCCCGAGCCCAGCGAATTGGTGCGGCGTGGCGAGTTGTCGGCCCCACCCCGGCCGCCTGGGCCGCCGCGGCGGTTCTTGAAGAAGTCGTCGAAGAACTCCTCGAACGGCGAGCCCGGCGGCACCTGCGGATTGGCGCCGCGCCCCTCTCCGCCGCCCTTGGCCTCGACGGTCTGCGAGGTCGAGATGTTGACCACCGCGTCGATCACCTTCTCGGCGACGTCGGCAATCCCTTCGGGCCCCCGTGCCGAAGCCGGCGCCGGCGCGAGCGCCCAGCCGACGGCGAAAACCGCCGCGGTCACGATCGGGCGCAAGCGGCTGAGAGCAAGGGTTGCGGTCATCGGGCGGATCTCCAAAAGGACAGAAAATTCAGTCGGTACAGTGCGCCGGAACCGGCCGAGGACGCAAGCACGCCGGCTCGGAGCGCCGAATTCATCATTGAAGGCGACCTAATACGGCAAAATGGCGCAGCCATCGCCTCACAATGGCGTTGGCCGGGCGGAAGGCAACGGGCGCCATCGTAATGGCCGCAATCGTCCGGGGTTCCTGCCGGGTCGATCATACGGCGGCGCGGGCGCCGCCGGGTTCAGATCGGGCGCCGGATGACCCAGATCAGCACCAGCCCAGCCACCGCGGACCCGATTCCAACCGCGCGCAGCACGTTGTCGGGCGTGGTCATCGCCGTCTTCATGGCCCGCCGCATCCACTCCGGACTTGCCGCGAACATCAGACCCTCGAGCACGAACAGGATACCTAATCCGATGAGGAAATCGGAAAACGCAATGGACCTCATCGGACCCGGACCTCCCATTCGACCTTCTTGATATCAGACGGGGCGAAGCAACGGCTTCGCCCCGTCTCTGTCAACTCTTATTCACCGGGATCGACCGCCCGATGACATCAGGGTTTGGGCGCCTGCGCCGCGGCCGCCGTCGCGCCGGCCGGAGACGGCGTGTCCGATCCCGCCTTGCCCGAGGGATTGGCGAAATAGCGGAAGAACTCCGAATCGGGCCGCAGCAGGAAGCGGGTCTCGCCGGACTTCAGCCCGTTCTCATAGGCCGACATCGAGCGGTAGAAGGCGAAGAAGTCGGGATCCTTGCCATAGGCCTCAGCGAACAGCCGGTTGCGCTCGGCATCGCCGGCGCCGCGGGTCTGCTCCGCCTGCGAATTGGCCTCGGCCACGATCACAGTCGCCTCACGGTCGGCCTTGGACCTGATCTCCTGCGCCTTCTGGCCGCCGAGGGCCCGGAACTCCTCGGCCTCGCGCTGCCGTTCAGTCTTCATCCGATTGTAGACCGCCTGGCTGTTGGCCTCCGGCAGATCGGCACGACGGATGCGGACATCGACGACCTGAATGCCATAGGCATCGGCCTCCTTGTCGAGCTGATCGCGGATCTTGCGCATCAGCCCTTCGCGTTCGTCGCGCACCACCTGGGTGAAGGTGACCTCGCCGAGCACGCGGCGGAGCGAGGCGTTGAGCAAGGTGCCGAGCTGAACATTGGCGGTCTGGATCGAGCCGACGCTCTGGTAGAACTGCAGCGCGTTCTTGATCCGGTAGCGCGCGAAGGCATCGACCACGAGCCGCTTCTGGTCGAAGGCGATCACCTCCTGCGACGGATTCTCCAGGTCGAGAATGCGCTTGTCGATCGAGATCACGTTGTCGATGAATGGCGCCTTGAAGTTCAAGCCGGGCTCAGTGACGACATCGACCGGCTTGCCGAAGCGCACGACGAGCGCCTGCTCGGTCTGCTGCACGGTGAACAGCGAACTGTAGCCGATGACGACGAGGGCCAGCGCCACGACCAGCGCGACGATGCCTGCGACGGGGGACCTCATCGGACGCCTCCCTGCTGGGTCGCGGGGCCCTGACCTTGGCCTTGGCGGCGCGGCGCGAGATCGCCGAGCGGCAGCAACGGCACGGGGCCGCCGGACGGGCCGCCGTCGAGCACGAGCTTCTCGGAGCCGGAGAGCACGCGCTCCATCGTCTCGAGATAAATGCGTTCGCGGGTCACGTTCGGGGCCTTCTTGTACTCGTCATAGACCTTGATGAAACGCGCGCTCTGACCCTTGGCCTCGGCGATCGCCTGCTCCTTGTAGCCTTCGGCGACCTGCAGGATCTGCGCGGCGCGGCCGCGCGCATCCGGCACCACCTTGTTGGCGTAGGTCTGCGCCTCGTTCTGCAGCCGCTCGAGGTCGGCACGGGCCGCCTGAACGTCGCGGAACGCCTCGATCACCTGCGCCGGTGGGTCGACCTTCTGCATCTGCACCTGGGTGATCTGGATGCCCGAGCCATAATTATCGAGCGTCTTCTGCATCAGCTCCTGCACGTTCTGCTCGATCACGGTGCGGGCGCCGGTGAGGATCGGCTGAATGTTGGAACGGCCGATCACCTCGCGCATCGCGCTTTCGGCCACGGCCTTCACCGTGCCCTCAGGGTTCTGGATGTTGAACAGGAAGTCGGCAGCGCCCTTCGGCTTGATGCGCCACAGCACCGTGACGTCGACATCGACGATGTTCTCGTCGCCGGTCAGCATCAGGCTTTCCTCGGGCACATCGCGACCGCCACGGCCACGCCGGCCCGGATCGTCATTGGCGGTGATGCCGATGGAGATCGAATTGACGCGCAGCGCCTTCGGCAGCAGCACGGTCTCGATCGGATAGGGCAAATGGTAGCGCAGGCCGGGCTGCTCATCACGGACATATTTTCCGAAGCGCAGCACGACGCCGAGCTCTTCGGACTGCACCCTGTAGAAGCCGGACAGGAGCCAGATCGCGATCGCGCCGACCACGACCAGGAGCACGCCGACGGCGCCGAAGCCGCCCCCCGGAATGAACTGCTGAAGCCGGTCCTGACCGCGCCGCAGAAGATCTTCGAGGTCCGGTGGCCTTGGACCGACCGGTTGCGGTCCCGAGCCCCAGGGCCCCTTCGGACCCGGACCCCAAGGGCCTCCGCCCTGATTCTTCCACGCCATCGATCGATCTCCTCCGAGAGGCTCATGGTGCACAAACGCCGGCCCCGACGGTGGCCGGTTTATAAGGGACGGCCCGGCCCCTTACAATGTAGCGCTCCAGCTAAGCCCGAACCGGGTTTTGTCAATGTAAACAGCGGCCGAAGCGCTGGTTTGCCGCGGTCAGGGCGGCCTGGAGCGGCCCAACGACGCGAACTTCATCATTAACGGATGGTCTTGAGATGACGGGACGGCGTCAGGCGGCCGTCAGCGCTCACCGCTTCCGGCGATAGGTCACATAGGAGAAGTCGGCCTGATCGTCCGGTCCCGACGCATGGCGCTCGCGCGCCACCTGCTCCCACCGAGCCGGATCGACGGCCGGAAACAGCGTATCGCCCGGCGGGCTCATATGCACCTCGGTGATCTCCAGACGGTCGGCCAGCGGCATCGTCGCGGCATAGATCTCTGCCCCGCCGATGATGGCGATTTCCGCGGCCGAACGCCGCAGCGCGTCACCGCGGGCGATCGTGAGCGCCTCACCGACCGAGCGGGTCACGATGGCGCCGGGCGCGCGGAACGCGGCATCGCGGGTGACGATGATGTTGGTGCGGCCCGGCAGCGGCCGGCGCGGAAACGAGATGAACGTCTTGCGGCCCATGACAATGGGCCGTCCCATCGTCATCGCTTTGAAGCGCTGCATGTCGCTCTTCTGCCGCCACGGAATCGCACCTGCGGCACCGATCACGCCATTCTCGGCCATTGCGACGATAAGCACGATCTCGATCATGGCGCCCGCTCCGCAAGCTGCACCAGCGCCGTGCCCGTCACCTTGCACAGGGTCCAGTCATCCAGCAGCTCGGCGCCGAGCGACTTGTAGAACGTGATCGAGGGCGCGTTCCAGTCGAGCACCGACCATTGCAGCCGCGCCCAATTGCGCGCGATACAGCGGCGCGCCAGATGGCCGAGCAGCGCCTGGCCGATGCCGTTGCGGCGGAAGGCGGGCCGCACGAACAAATCTTCGAGATAGATGCCGGGACGGCCTGCGAAGGTGGAGAAGTTGACAAACCAGACCGCGAAGCCGGCGACCTCGCCGTTCCACTCCGCGATGTCGCAGAACAGCGTGGGATTCTCACAGAACAGTGCGGCGGCAATGTCCGCTTCGGTCGCCACGACCTCGTGCGACAGCTTCTCGTAGTCGGCGAGTTCCCGGATCAGGGCAAAGACCACGCCGATGTCAGCCGGCCCGGCGCCGCGAATGACCAGCGACATCAGCTACACCGCCACCTCGGCCTTGATGTGCGGATGCGGGTCGTAGCCGGCGAGCGCGAAATCCTCGTAGCGGAAGGCGAAGATGTCCTTGACGTCGGGATTGAGCGTCATCGTGGGCAGCGACCGCGGCGCACGGGTCAATTGCAGTCGCGCCTGTTCGACGTGGTTGGAGTAGAGATGGACGTCGCCGAAGGAGTGTACGAACTCGCCCGGCTTCAGGCCGGTCACCTGCGCCACCATCATCGTCAGCAGCGCATAGGAGGCGATGTTGAAGGGGACGCCGAGGAAGACATCGGCCGAGCGCTGATAGAGCTGGCACGACAGCTTGCCATTCACGACGTAGAACTGAAACAAACAATGGCACGGCGGCAACGCCATCTTCTCGACATCGGCCGGATTCCACGCCGTAACGATGAGCCGGCGCGAATCCGGATTGCGCTTGATCATGTCGATCACATTGGCGATCTGGTCGATATGGCCGCCGTCGGGCGTCGGCCAGGAGCGCCATTGATAGCCGTAGACCGGGCCAAGATCGCCATTGGCATCCGCCCACTCGTCCCAGATCGTGACCCCGTGGTCGTGCAGATATTTGATGTTGGTGTCGCCCCTCAGGAACCACAGCAGCTCGTGCACGATCGCCTTGAGCGGCAGCCGCTTGGTGGTAACGAGGGGAAAGCCGGCGCCCAGATTGAAACGCATCTGGTGGCCGAACACCGACAGCGTGCCGGTGCCGGTGCGGTCGTGCTTCTCCGCGCCGTCGGACAGGATGCGTTCGAGCAGGTCGTGATATTGGTGCATGGCCGATGCTTGCCGTTAAAGCGCAAGCTGTAGCGGAGGAGATTTCCTCCGGACACAAGATTCAGGCGATTATACCCAGGAAGCTGGCCGCTGTCGAAGCCGCGCAGGCGCGGGAACCCAGGTTCCCGCCCGCCTCCCGGATTCCCGCTACCCCTCCACGAAGACCTCGTCGCGCTTGCGTCGCAGCGCCGGAAGCACGGCCAGGACGAGGAGCGCGGCCGCGATCGCCAGCAGCGCGGCCGACAGCGGGCGCGTGATGAAGACCGACCAGTCGCCGCGCGAGATCTGCAGCGTCCGGCGCAGATTCTCCTCCATCAGCGTCCCCAGCACCATGCCGAGCAGCAGCGGCGCGGGCTCGAAATCATGCTTGATCAGCCAGTAACCGAACAGGCCGAAGGCGCCGGCCAGGATCACGTCGACCGGGGCATTGTTGATCGAATAAATGCCGATGGCACAGAACACCACGATCGAAGGAAACATCAGCCGGTAGGGCACACGCAGCAGCCGCACCCAGATGCCCACCAGCGGCAGGTTGATGATGATCAGCATCAGATTGCCGATCCACATTGATGCGATCATGCCCCAGACCAGGTCCGGCTGCTTCTGCATCACCTGTGGTCCGGGCTGAATGCCGTGGATGGTCATGGCCCCGACCATCAGCGCCATCACCGCATTCGGCGGGATGCCGAGCGTCAGCAGCGGAATAAACGAGGTCTGCGCCGCCGCATTATTGGCGCTTTCCGGCGCGGCCACACCCGCGATAGCGCCGCGGCCGAAGCGGGACGGATCGCGCGCGATCTTCTTCTCGAACGTATAGGCGGCGAAGGAGGCGATCACGGCGCCGCCTCCCGGCAGGATGCCGAGGATCGAACCGAGTATCGTGCCGCGGAAGATCGCCGGCGCCGATTCGGCGAGGTCCTTGCGGGTCGGCATCAATCCCGTGATTTTCTGCTGCACCAGCTCCCGATCGGATTCGGCGCCGCTGTCGAGGTTGCGGATGATCTCGGCAAAGCCAAACACGCCCATGGCGACCGTGGCGAAGCCCAGGCCATCGGCGAGCTCAGGGATATTGAACGACATGCGTGAGGCGCCGGTCTCGAGGTCGGCGCCGACCATCGACAGCAACAGGCCGAGCGCGATCATCGCCACCGCCTTGAGCACGCTGCCCTTGGCGAGCACCACCGCAAAAATCAGGCCCAGCACCATCAGCGAAAAATATTCGGCCGGCCCGAACAGCAGCGCCAGCCTGGTCAGGGGCGCGCCGAGCACGGCGATCAGCACGGTGGCCGCGCAGCCGGCGACGAACGAGCCGATGGCCGCGATCGACAAAGCCGGCCCTGCCCGCCCCTGCTTGGCCATCTGGAAACCGTCCAGTGTGGTGACGACCGATGTCGCCTCGCCCGGGATGTTGACCAGGATCGATGTGGTCGAACCGCCATATTGGGCGCCATAATAGATGCCGGCGAGCATGATCAGGGCGCCGACCGGCGGCAGGCCGAAGGTGATCGGCAGCAGCATCGCGACGGTCGCGATGGTGCCGATGCCCGGAAGCACCCCGACCAACGTGCCGACCAGCGCGCCGACCAGGCAGAGCAGCAAATTGATCGGGCTCAAGGCGACGGCAAAGCCATGTGCGAGGTTTTGGAACAGATCGAGCATGCCGGCCTCACTGCACCAGAAGACGTGGAAACAACGGCATCGGCAGCCCGAGCACGTAAGGAAACAACAGCGCGCAGCCCAGGGTCAGGACGACGCCCACGATGAGCGTCTCGCCCCAGCGCGTTTCGGATGTACCGAGCGCGGCGATCAGGAAGCTCGCGAGCGCCGCGACGATCAGCCCCAGGGGGCGGATCGCCACGGCAAAGCTCAGGATCGCGAGCGACACGAATAACGGCCCACGCCAGTGATAGATCTGGAGCGACGGCCCCTCGGTCACCAGGCCGATCACGGCGACGGCAGCCCCCATGCCCAGCAGCAGCACGCCGAGCATGCGCGGCGCGGTACCCGGACCGAAGGTGAAGCCCCGCATGCCCGACAGGTCGCTTGCAGCCCACAGAGCGAACAAGGCGATCGCCATCAGTACGACGCCGCCGAAATAGTCCTGCGGCGCGCGCGGCCGGACCAGCCAGGTGAACAGCGCGATCGCCATCAACGGATAGGTGTAGATCAGCACGAGCAGCGCATCGGATCGCAGCGTGATCTTGCCGCCCTCCGCCCATTGGCGAACGAGTGCCGGCAGCGATTCGACAAGGGCTGCGCCATGCGCCGACATGACCTGCAGCGGAGACCGCACCGCGAGTGCGGCAATCTGGCCCGCGAGCGCCATCGCAAGCTCGACGAGTTGCGGCGCAAAGGCGAGGAGCAGGATGATCAATGCGCCGATTGCGTTGCGTGCGGCCGGCGTATTCGCCGCATTATCCGACAACTGGCCCGTGGTGTCGGCCATGCCTCGCCCTCCCCCGATCGACCTTGCCGGCCGACATTGTTCTCGTTTGCGGATCCGAAGCGATCCGGACCCGCTTTGTTTGCCTAGCGGCTTTCCCTAGAGAAGGCCAGCGAAACCAAGGCAGCCTCCCGCGGCCAACAGCCAGAGCGGATTGAGCCGTGTCATCGATGCGACGAGGGCGGCGATGACGGTCAGTACGAAGCCTGGCCACGTCCGGTCGGAGGCCAGGCCGAGGATCCATGCGCTCGCGGCCATCAGACCGATCGACAGCGGCACCAATGCGGCCTGCAGCACGCCGGACCAGCGCGCCTCTCGCGCATTCGCCAGCCAGCGGCTGACGAAATAGGAAAGAACGGCCGTAGGGCCGCACATCGCGATGGTCGCGATCGCAGCGCCAGCGACGCCTGCGACCGAATAGCCAATCAGTGCGACGATCAGAACGTTGGGTCCGGGCGATAATTGCGACAGCGCGAAGGCGTCGGCGAACTGCTTGTCGGTCATCCAGTGCCGGACATCGACCGCAACACGATGCAATTCGGGAATCGCTGCAACAGCGCCGCCAATTGCAAACAGCGAGATCAGCGCAAACGTCCAGAACAGCTGGAAGATCGGATTGTCGTCGCCGCTCATCGCGCCCATCGCATCTTGGCATAGGCCACGGCAAGGCTGAGCGGCACGGCGACCAGCAGCACCTCCGCCAGCGGCAGCCGGGCGAGCCCGATGGCGATGAACACCGCGAGCATGACGGCGAGGCCGAGCACGTCGCTCTTCTTCAAGAGCGGCGACATCATCCGAAACACCACCGAAGCCAGCAGGCCCACAGCCACGCAGGACACCCCGGCCAGTGCCTGTCGCAGCGCGTCGATCTGCCCGAAATGGCCGTAGAGCGCCGCCAAGGCGGTGACCAAGAACAGCGGCGGGCCGAGCAGGCCGGCGAAGGCCGCAAGGCCTCCGGCAACGCCGCGCAGACGCGCACCGAAGACCATCGCGAGGTTGACGATGTTGGGCCCGGGCAGGAAATGGCACAGCGCGAAGGTCTCGTTGAACTCCTCGGCCGTCATCCAGCGGTGCTCGTCGACAATCGCGCGGCGCGCGAACACCAGCACGCCGCCGAACCCCGACAGCGACATTTTCGCAAAAGCGAAGAAGAGCGTACGAAGACTGGGCGGATCTTTGGCGATGTCGGCGCCAGGCGAGGCCGCCGACGCAATTCGGTTAGCCATGCCGCACTGTAAGAGGATGAAAACGGGCCTGCCAAGATCGAACCAGGGGTTCCCTGCAACAGCCCACATTTTTGTCGCACGACGCCGCCCGCAGGGTCTGTGCATCCACCGCCGAGCGGCCTATATAGGGGGTGCCGGCTTGCCGGCTATGGAAATAAATCGCCGTCGAAATAAACCATTCGGACCCGGGGGCGGTACCCGGCGCCTCCACCAAAGTCCGCCTTGGAGACATCTCGGATGTCGGGCTTCGGCGGGGGCGAAATAGGATCGACGAGGGCGTAAAGGGCGAGCTTTTTCCCGGTATTGTTCCGCCGTTATCGGGCTACTGCAATAGTTGCCAACGACAACTTTGCTCCGGTTGCTCAGGCTGCGTAACGCAGTTTGAAAGACCACCTTAAAGTCCTAACGGGTTAAGCTCCGTTAGGCGGGGTTCGGAGGCACCTGGCAACAGAAGCCTCCACTTTACCTTGATCTCACTACCTTGAATCCCATTGAGTTTCACTTTGTCGCGGTTCACTGCCTTGTATTGAGCTGCCTTTCCTGTTCATTCCTTTCCGTCCGGGCTTTCGCCGTTTGGGGCACCGCCCTATGTCAGATGGAACCGGCTTGGTTGCTGACCCCGGCGCAGAGGCGCGGTACGATGGTTGACGACGAGTCGGGAACGCTGCTTTTCGAGTGGGCGCGGCAGCCCGGCACAAGCGGGCGGGCGCGCCCCGCGACGATACAGGACCGAACATGGCGACGGATCATATTCGATACGATGTGTTGGCGCGCGACGCGCTGCGCGGGGTGCTGCGCCGGGTTTTGAGCGATGCCGCCGCCCATGGGCTTCCCGGCGAGCACCATTTCTTCATCACCTTCGTGTCCAAGGCCGAAGGCGTGAAGCTCTCGCCGCGGCTGCTGGCGCAGTATCCGGAGGAGATGACGATCATCTTGCAGCACCAGTTCTGGGATCTGGTGGTGACCGAGGATCGCTTCGAGGTCGGACTGTCGTTCGGCGGCATTCCGGAACGGCTGGTCGTGCCGTTCCACGCCATCAAGAGCTTCTTCGATCCTTCGGTGCAGTTCGGGCTGCAATTCGAGCCGTCCGAGGCCATTGCCGAGACGCCCGCCAGCCCGAAGCTTCCGGCCGCGCCTGCCCCTGCCGCGCTGGCACCGGCTCCGGTCGCCGCAGCCAGCGCGGCGGATGACCAGCCGGAGCCGCCCGCTCCCTCCGGAGAAGGCGCGGAGGTCGTTCGCCTCGACCGCTTCCGTAAGAAGTAGGCGCATTCGTCGCGCACGGAACGGCGGATCACGCCATAGATTGAAGCATGCTTGAACCGGAACAGTCCGGTTCGCGACCAATCATGGGCATGCTTCATGACGAATTCAGCTAATTCATTATCAGATCGGCCGACGCGCACCGAGACCGACAGCCTCGGCCCGATCGAGGTTGCAGCCGACCGCTACTGGGGCGCTCAGACCGAACGCAGTCGGCAGAATTTTCGGATCGGAAACGACCGGATGCCGATGGGCCTCGTGCGTGCCCTGGCGCTGGTGAAGCGCGCTGCGGCACAGACGAACCGCGAGCTCGGACTTCTGGAGCCACGGACGGCGGAGGCGATCATCAGCGCCGCCCAGGAGGTCATCGACGGCAAGCTCGACGACCATTTCCCGCTGGTCGTCTGGCAGACCGGCTCCGGCACTCAGACCAATATGAACCTCAATGAGGTGATCGCAAACCGCGCCAGTGAGCTGCTGGGCGGCCAGCTCGGGACCAAAAAGCCCGTGCACCCGAACGATCACGTCAACATGAGCCAGTCGTCGAACGATGCGTTTCCGACTGCGATGCATATTGCGGCGGCGCAGGCCATTGCCGGCCACCTGCTGCCGGCCCTCTCGGAGCTGCTGGCGGCTTTGCGCGCCCGGCAGGAGGCGTTCTCCGGCATCGTCAAGATCGGCCGGACCCATACCCAGGATGCGACGCCGCTGACGCTCGGACAGGAGTTTTCCGGCTATGCGGCTCAAGTCGAGAGCGCCATCGCCCGGATCGAGACCGCCGCCCGCGATCTGCTGCCGCTGGCCCAGGGCGGCACGGCGGTGGGCACCGGGCTGAACGCCGCTCCCGAGTTCGCCACGCTGTTCGCCCGACACGTCGCGGACATCGTCGGACTGCCCTTCACCAGTGCCGTGAACAAGTTCGAAGCTTTGGCGTCGAACGACGCCTATGTCTATGTGCACGGCGCAATCAATGCCGCCGCCGCCGGCCTGTTCAAGATCGCCAACGATATTCGCCTGCTGGGGTCCGGCCCGCGTTCGGGGCTGGGCGAACTGATTCTGCCCGAGAACGAGCCCGGCTCCTCCATCATGCCAGGCAAGATAAATCCGACTCAGTGCGAAGCACTAACGATGGTATGCTGCCAAGTGTTCGGTAATCACACCGCTATTACGATCGCCGGCAGCCAAGGTCATTTCGAACTGAACGTCTACAAACCATTACTCACACATTGCACGATGCAATCCATACAATTACTAGGTGATTCCGCTCGTTCATTCAGCGAACACTGCGTGGCTGGAATTCGCGCCGATGAGAAGCGGATTCGCGAGCTAATGGAACGTTCGTTGATGCTGGTGACCGCGCTGGCGCCGAAGATCGGCTACGACAACGCCGCCAAGGTGGCGAAGACAGCGCATCAGAACGGCACCACCTTGAAAGAAGAAGCGACGCGGCTCGGCTTCGTATCCGAAGATGAATTTGATGCTCTGGTCCAGCCTGAGAAGATGACCAGGCCCGGGAGATCATGACGGTAGTACCGTAGTACTACGGGGGGTGATGCAATTCTCGCCGTTAACCCCTAAAGGATACTCTCGACTACAAGTTCTGCTGCGTTTGGTGAAATACTTGCCCCGCTCGCAACGAAGCGATTGGCGACGAACTATCAGGGAGCGATGACGTGATCGTCCGAATAACGCCTTGGCTCATCTGCGCGACGGGGCTCGTCCCGCCGCAAGGTTCGACAGCTTACTGATCGGAGTGAAAATGGGGGACGTCATCAATCTGAAGCGTTTCAAGAAGCGCGTCGAGCGCGATCAGGCGGCGCAAGCAGCTGAGACCAATCGCGCACGCTATGGCAGGACGAAGTCCGAACGCGCAACTGACGCTCAACGCGACAAGCGCGCGAATGAATTACTCGATCAACATCGTATCAATGGCGAGGACGCGTGATGAAGTCGCCCGTCGTAAAACGTTCAATCGTGGTTGCTGGTCACAAGACCAGCGTCAGCCTCGAAGAGGCGTTCTGGAACGGAATGAAGGAGATTTCGGGTCTCCGTAACATGACCCTGTCCGAACTGGTCGGAGAGATCGACAGCAATCGCCAGCAGGGCAACCTGTCGTCGGCAATCCGGCTGTTCGTGCTCGATCACTTCAAGAACCGCGCAGCCGGCACCCCGGCGGGCGAGCCGAAGGCAACGGTGGACAGCCGGCATACGGCCTCTGCCGCGGCTCCTTGAGGCAGATCAGAGGGCGGTTCGCCCGGCCTGTTTAAAATCGCTCTAAGATGCAGCGGCATTTCGCATGCCGCGCTTGACCTCTTGGCACGCGATTGAAAATACAGGCTATGAGCGAAATCTGCGATACACGGCCGCCTCAGCCGCTCGGCTTGGCCCGGCGGGGCTATACTGGAACGATCCAGCACCTCGCCGCTGGCGGCGCGAGCTCGTCTCTCTCGGACATCGAGCTCGAGAGCCGTCTCATCGAGCTCGGCTTTGTCGAGGGCGCCCGCGTCGAAATCCTGCATGAGGGGATCGTCGGGCGCGACCCGATCGCCGTGCGCGTGGATAACATCACTGTCGCGGTCCGCCGGCGCGAAGCCATGGCCGTCATCGTGGCGTAACAAGCCGCGCGGAAGGCGTTGCCCATGGAAAGCCCCTTGCTGCATTTGGCCCTGGTGGGTACGCCCAACAGTGGCAAGACCTCGCTGTTCAACGCCCTGACGGGAAGCCGTCAGAAGGTCGCGAATTATCCCGGGGTCACGGTCGAGCGCAAAGAGGGCGCCTTTGTCACCCCGCAGGGCCGTCAGATCTCGCTGGTTGACCTGCCGGGCACCTATTCCCTGCGCGGCCGCAGCCCGGACGAGGAGATCACGCGCGATTTCGTGCTTGGACGCGCCACCGGCGAAGTCCTGCCCGACCTCGTGCTGTGCGTGGCCGATTCCACCAATCTCCGATTGACGATCCGGCTCCTGCTCGAGCTCAAGAGCACCGGGCGCCCGCTGGCGCTCGTGCTGAACATGTTCGACATCGCCAAGCGGCGCGGCGTGACGGTCGACGTTGCCGGTCTGTCGCAGGCGCTGGGCGTTCCAGTCGTCACCTCGATCGCGGTCCGCAAGGGCGGGACCGACGACCTCCTGCGGCTGACCGACCAATTGCTGGCCCAGGCGGCCGACGCCGCCGGCGATCGCGCCAATACCTGGCGCCCTCTCACCGTGCCGGAGCTGCGTGCCACCCAGCGCGAGGCCGATCGGATCATCGCGGCCACCGTCAGCCTGCCCGAGCGTCCCGACACCTGGACGGCTCGGATCGATTCGGTGGCGCTGCATCCGGTCGGCGGTCTGCTCGTTCTGCTGGTCATTCTCTTCGTCATGTTCCAGGCGGTGTTCGCCTGGGCGCAACCGTTGATGCAAGTGCTGTCGGCCTCGTTCGACGCGCTCGGCCAGCTCGTTCACGACCAACTGCCCGAAGGCCTGCTGCAGAGCTTCCTGCAGAACGGCGTGATTTCCGGCGTCGGCAGCGTCATCGTCTTCCTGCCGCAGATCATCATCATCTTCCTGTTCATCCTGCTGCTGGAAGATTTCGGCTACATGGCCCGCGCCGCGTTCCTGATGGACCGCATCATGGGCGGCGCCGGGCTGCATGGCCGGGCCTTCATCCCCCTGCTCTCGAGCTTCGCCTGCGCCATTCCCGGCATCATGGCGACGCGCGTGATCGACAACAGGCGCGACCGGCTCACCACGATTCTGATCGCGCCGCTGATGACCTGCTCGGCGCGCATCCCGGTCTATACGCTGATCATCTCGGCCTTCATCCCGCCGACCAAAGTGTGGGGCTTGATCAACCTGCAGGGCCTCGTGATGTTCGGGCTCTATGCCGCGGGGATCGTGAGCGCGCTCGCGGTGTCGTTCCTGATCAAGTTCTTCATGATGCGCGACTATCAGCCGGCGCCGTTCATGCTGGAGCTGCCGGACTACAAGATGCCGCGGCTGCGCGGCATCGCGATCGGCATCTACACCCGCGCCAAGATGTTCCTGCAGCGGGCCGGGACCACGATCTTTGCGATGATGGTGCTGATCTGGTTCCTGGCCTCGTTCCCCCAGCCCCCGGAGGGCGCCGCCGAGCCGGCGATCAATTACAGCCTGGCGGCCATGATCGGCCAGGCCATCGCGCCCCTGCTTACCCCGGTCGGCTTCAACTGGCAGATTGCGGTCGCGCTGGTGCCCGGCATGGCCGCCCGCGAGGTCGCGGTGGCGGCGCTCGGCACGGTCTATGCGATCGAAGGCGGCAAGGAGGCGGCCGAGCAGATCGGACAGGTGCTGGCGAGCAAATGGAGCCTCGCCACCGCGCTGGCCCTGCTCGCCTGGTACATCTTCGCTCCGCAATGCGCCTCGACGCTCGCCGTCATCCGCCGCGAGACCGGCAGCTGGCGGTGGATGGCCGTGACCTTCTTCTACATGTTCGCGCTCGCCTATGCGGCGGCCTTCGCAACCTACCACATCGCGGTCGCAATGGGCGCGGGCTGACCTGACCTGTCCCGCGCCCGCCGCCGTCATCGCGCGGCGGCCACATGCAGCGCGAAGCCGCGCGTGCCCTCCTCGCCAAGCTCCGGCCGGAGCTGCATCGACGGAATCAGATAGTCGCCGTGGTTCTGGCGACGATAGGGAATCGGCTGATCCGTAAACAGCGTCCGCATCCGCGCGCGCAGCCGCTCCACGACATCTGAAAAGCCCGCTTCATCGAGCCGGCCCACCTTGTGCGCGACGAAGGCCGGAAGCACATCGAAGCCGGGATAGAACAGGATGCCGTGGTTGATCGGAAACAGCAGGTCGTCGATCGGCCCGTTGATGCCGCGCTCCGAATAGTGCTCCTCCCAGCCGCCTGTGGTCACCACCAGCATCGCCCGCTTGCCGGCGAAGACGCCCTCGCCATAGCGGTTGCCCCAGCGCTTGTCGCTGTGCTCGCCGACGCCATAGGTGAAGCCTTGGGAATAGACGCGGTCGACCCACCCCTTCAGGATCGCGGGCATCGTGAACCACCACAGCGGAAACTGCAGGATGACCGCGTCAGCCCAGAGCAGCTTGTCCTGCTCGGCCCTGACGTCCGCGGTGAGGATCTGCGCCTTGAAAGCTTCGCCGGACGCGGTCGCGACGTTGAGGCGCGCGTCTGGTGGAAGCTGCGGAAAGTCGGCACGGTCGGCGGCCGACTTCCAGCCCATGGCGTAGAGGTCTGAGACCCTGACCTCGTGCCCCTGGGCCGCGAGCTCGACAACGGCCGCGTCGCGCAAGGCGCCGTTCAGCGAGCGGGGTTCGGGATGGGCGAAGACGAGAAGCACGTTCATGGCTTGGATCCTTTGTTGGAACAGCCAAGACATAGACGTGCCCTCATCTATCCACTATATAGCGCATATCGATAACATTATGCCGAATTATGGATAAATCAGACGTCAGCATCGCGCATATGCGCAGCTTCGTCCGGGTCGCCGAGCGCGGCAGCCTGTCGGCAGTGGCGCGCGAGTTCGGCGTCGGGCAGTCCACGATCACCCGCCATCTGCACGAGTTGGAGGAGACCGTCGGCGTGCCGCTGCTCAGCCGCACCACGCGGCGGGTGACGCTGACCGACGAAGGCAGCCGCTACTACACCAACTGCGTTCAGATCCTGCGGCTGATCGAGCAGGCCGGCGATGAAGCGCGCGGCACGCGCGGCGCGCCCAGCGGCATCATCCGCATTTCCTGCACGGCAGCGTTCGGCATCCTGCACATCACGCGGCTCATCTTCGCGTTCCAGGACCGCTACCCCGACATTGCTGTTGACCTCAACCTGACCGACGAACGCATCGACCTCGTCCGCGACGGTGTCGATATCGCGCTGCGTCTCGCACCGCTCTCCGACAGCTCCTTGAAGCTGCGGTCGCTCGGCCACTCACACCGGCTGCTGGTCGCGTCTCCCGACTATTTGGCGAGGCGCGGCACGCCGCGCACGCCGCAGGACCTGATCGGCCATGACGGCATCCGCATGACCAACGTCGCGGGCAGCGAGACGCTTGTCGTCCTGGGACCCGACGGAGAACGACATGAGGTGCCGTTCAGAGGCAGCTTCCGCACCGATCACGGGCTCGGGGTTCGAGAGGCTGTGCTGTCGGGACGCGGAATCGGCGGCAGCCATGCCTGGCTGGTCGATGACCTCATTGCGGCGGGCAGGCTGACGGTGATCCTGCCCGACCACCGTCTGCCATCGGCTCCGCTCAACATGCTGATCGTCCCCGAGCGCGCCGGCATCGCGCGCGTGCGGCTCATGATCGACTATCTCGCCGCGGAGGTCGTCCGCCTGCCGGGGATCCAGCCAGAGCCCTGAGCTACAGCCGCGGCATCGTGTCGGGCCGCACCTCGCGGGCCTGGGCCGCAAGACGGATCGCGGCATTGGCTGCGCCAAAACCCTGATAGTTGCGCCGCTGCACGATCTCGAAGAAGAAGCGCTCCTCGAAGATATGGGTGTAGACCTGGAAGAACTCCGCGTCGCCGTCCCGGTCGTAGAGGATCTCGTTGGCGCGGAGCGCCGCGATGGTCTCGGGCGCGAGATCATATTTGGCTTCGAGATCGTCGTAGTAATTGTCGGGAATGTCGAGGAAGCCGGCGCCGCGGGCGCGCATCTCGGCCACGGCCGCGAAGATATCGTCGCAGGAGAAAGCGATGTGCTGGACGCCGGAGCCGAAGAATTCGGAGATGAAGCGCGACGACAGCGTCCGCGTCGCGGTCGAGCCGTTAAGGATGAAGCGCAGGCTGCGATCGCCGTTGACGATCGCCTGGCTCTGCACGAGGCCCCTTGGATCGGCGATCTCCATCTGCGGCAGGCGGGAGAAGTCGATGAGCCCCGAGTAGAACAGCAGCCAGGACAGCATCTCCTCGTGCGGCATGGACTGCGCAATGTGATCGACCGCAACGAGCCGGTCGGCCCCCGCGTCGCTGGTAACAGCCTCGAAATCGACGTCCCAATGCCGGCCGTGCGTGTCGAGGAAATACAAGAGACTGCCGCCGACGCCGTGGATCGCCGGGATCTCCAGCTCTCCCGGACCGACCGGCTGCACGAAGGTGCGGGTCTTCAAGGACTGCGCGCGCGCCATGGCGCGGTCGGCGCTGTCGACGTCGAGTGCCAGCGCGCAGACGCCGGGTCCGTGCGTCACGTAGTGCGAATGCGCAAAACTTGCCGGCTCGCAATTGATCACCAGCTCGACCGCGCCCTGCGTCCAGCGCTGCACCGCCTTGCTGCGATGGCGTCCGGTGTTGCGGAAGCCAAGCTGGCCGAACAACGTCGCCAGCGACGCCGCCTTGTCCTCGCTGACGGCGAACTCGACGAAGCCGATGCCGTGGCTCTTGACGCGGGGCTCGAAGCGCGGCTCGGACGCAGCCGGCATCGTCCCGGCCAGATCATCCTGCAGCAGCAGCAGCGAACGCATACCGTCGAGCGCGGTACGCGGCGCAGAACCTGCGCGGAACTGGTCGTTGAAGATCTCGAGCGACAGCGGCCCGGAATAGCCGGTCGCCGCCACCGCCTCCATGAACGCGCCAACCGGGAGGTCGCCCTGCCCGGGGAAGCTGCGGAAATGCCGGCTCCAGGATAGCACGTCGAGCTCGAGCTTCGGAGCATCAGCGAGTTGCACGAGAAAGATCTTATCGGCGGGGATGGCGCGGATCGCGTCGGTCGGCAGCGCCGGTGCCAGCGCGTGGAAGCTGTCGAGAATGACGCCGATCGCCTTGTGATCGGCGCGGCGCACGATCTCCCAGGCGTCACGATAGTCATGGACGTGGCGGCCCCAGGCCAGCGCCTCGTAGCCGACGCGCAGGCCGCGCTTGGCGGCGCGCTCGCCGAGCTCGTGGAAATCGGCGGCAGCACGGTCGATGCCGCCGAGCGAGGCCGGCGACACGCTGCTGCAGATAAGCAGCAGATCCGTGCCGAGCTCCTGCATCAGGTCGAATTTGCGTTCGGCGCGGTTGAAGTTGCGCGCGCGCTGCGGCTCCGGCATGCCCTCGAAATCGCGGAACGGCTGATAGGCGCAGATCGACAGCCCCAGGTCGCGGCACATCTGCCCGATCTCGCGCGGGCGCACCCCGAACGCAATCAGGTCATTCTCGAAGATCTCGACCGCTTCAAAGCCTGCCGCGGCAATCGCCTTGAGCTTCTCGTCGAGCGCGCCTGAGATGGAGACCGTCGCGATCGAGCGCGTGTTCATGCCGCCGTCTCCTCCATTGCTCCGCCCAAGAACAATTGCCCGATCCGCGGATCGGCCAGCACGCGGTCGGCCTTGTCGATGATGCGGGTGCGGCCGAGTTCGAGCACGATCCCGTAGTCGGAGATCTCCAGCGCCGAGCGCGCATTCTGCTCGATCAGCAGCACCGAAACGCCGCGATCGCGCAGCTGCTTCAGCATGTCAAAGGTCTGCTGCACCATCAGCGGCGACAGGCCGATCGAGGGCTCGTCGATCAGCACCAGCTGCGGTTCGAGCAATAGCCCGCGCGCGATCTCGAGCTGCTTCTGCTCGCCGCCTGACAGAGTCGAGGCCTGCCGGTCCGCCTTCTTGCGCAGCACCGGAAAGACGTCGAGCGCCGCCTCGATTCGGGCGGGAAGATCGATGCTGGCCGGCGCAGCGACACCGCCGAGCTCGATATTGTGCCGCACCGACAGCTCGCCGAAGATGTTGCGGCCTTGCGGGATGTAGCAGATTCCGGCGCCGAGCAGCGCGCGCTGGCTCAAGCCCGTAACGTCGCGGCCCTTGAACACCACCTTGCCTTCGCGCAGCTTCAGCAGGCCGAAGATCGCCTTGAACACGGTCGACTTGCCGGCACCATTCGGTCCGATGACGGTGGTGATCGATCCCTTCGGCACCGAGAACGTGGTGCCGTTGAGGATCGTCATCTTGCCGTAGCCACCGACGAGGTTCTGGACGTCGAGAATGGGATCGCTCATCGCCTGGTCCCTCAATGTCCGAGATAGGCTTCGATCACGGCCGGATTGGCCCTGATCTCGTCGGGCTTGCCGATCGCCAGCACCTTGCCCTCCGCCATCACCATGACGCGCGAGCACAGCGACATCACAAACTCCATGTTGTGCTCGATCACGACGAAGGTGGCGCGGCGCTCGCGGTTGATCGCGATCAGCCGCTCCTTGAGGTCGCCGAGCATGGTCGGATTGACGCCGCCGGCGGGCTCGTCGAGCAGCACCAGCCGCGGTCCGCCCATGAAGGCCATTGCCGCATCGAGCAGCTTCTGCTGGCCGTAGGACAGGCCACCGGCCGGCTCGTTGGCGAGATGCTCCAGCTTGAAGAAGCCGATCATCTGATCGGCGGTCGTGGTGAGGCCCGCATCCGATGGCCCGAACAGGCGCGACAGCATGCTGCCGCGATGCTCCTGGCCGGCAAGGATCAGATTGTCGCGCACCGACAGCTTTGGGAACACCTGCAGCAGCTGGAAGGTGCGGCTGACGCCGAGACGGTTTAGATCAGCCGGCCGCTGTCCGGTGACGAGCTTGCCGTCGACCCTCACCTCGCCGGCGCTCGGCACGAGCTGGCCGAGGATGCAGTTGAACAGCGTCGACTTGCCGCAGCCATTGGGACCGATCAGGCCGAGGATCTCGCCTTCCTGCACGTCGAAGCTGACGCCGTTGACGGCGGTGATGCCGCCAAAGCTCTTCTTGACGTCGCGAACATCGAGGACTGCGGTCATCGAGCGGCCTCCAGCTTGGATTGGGCGGCGGCGCGCAAGGCCGACGCCGCCTGGGTCCGCCGCGAGCTGAGATAGCGGTCGAGGATGCCGAGGATGCCGCTGGGCGAATAGATTAGCAGCACGATCACGGCCGCCGCGTACAGCATCAGATAATAGCCTTCGGCAAAGCGCAGCCACTCCGGCAGCAGCACCGCGATCATGGCGCCGAGGAACGGCCCGAGCATGAAGCCGGAGCCGCCGACGATCACCATCATCAGGAGATCGAGCGAGAGCTGCAGGTTGAACGGAACGGGATCGACATATTGCGTCAGCGGCGCATAGAGCACGCCGGCGATGCCGCCGAGCGCGGAGCCGATCGCGAACGCCATCAACGTGTAGCGACGGGTGTCGATGCCGAGGGACTGCGCCCGGATGGGATTCTCCCGCAGCGCCATGAAGGCGCGACCCCAGGGCGAGCGGATCAACCACCACATTGCGAGCGTGACCAGGCCGAGCGAGCCCAGGCAGAGATAATAGAACGGCAACGGCTTGCGGGTCGGGAAGCCGAAGATCTCCGGGCGGGGAATGTTGCTGATGCCGTAGATGCCGTTGGTGAGCCAGCTCTCGTTGCGGAACACCAGGAACATCAGGGTCGAGAAGGCGAGTGTGACGAAAGCGAGATAATGATGCTGCACGCGCAGCGCCGGATAGCCGAGCAGCCAGCCGACGATGAAGCAGATCACGATGACGAGCCCGAGCGCGGATATCAGCGGCCAGCCATGCGTGGTCAGGATCGCCGCGCCATAGGCGCCGATGCCGACGAAGGCGCCCTGCGCCAGCGACACCTGCCCGGCATAGCCGAGCGTGAGGTTGAGGCCCATCGCCGCGATCGTCATGACCGCCCACTGGCTCAGGATGTACAGGCCATAGCGGTTGAAGTTCATCGGGATGATGATCAGGCCGGCAATGACGATAATCGCCAGCGCGACGAGGAGCAGTCTGCTGTGCTTGCTCATACCGTGCGCTCCTCGGCTCGTCCGAGCAGGCCCTGCGGCCGGAACAGGATCATCAGGATCAGCAGCAGCATCGGCACGGCGGCGCGATACTGGGTGGAGACATAGGCGGCGGCCAGATTGTCGACGACGCCGATCAGCAAACCGCCGGCGATGGCGCCACGCACCTGGTTGAAGCCGCCGACGATCGCGGCGATGAAGGCCGCCTGCCCCAACACCTCGCCGCTGGAGAATTTCGCCAGATAGATCGGCGTGATCAGCACCGAGGCCAGCGCCACCAGCACGGCGTTGATCAGGAAGGTCAACAGGATCATGCGCTCGACGGGCACGCCGATGATCCGCGCCACCGTCGGGTTCTGCGCCGCCGCCTGCATCTGGTGACCCAGCGAGGTACGATTCAGCAACGTGGTCAGGCCGACGACGGCCAGGATCGCAACAGCGAGCACGCCGAGGCTCTGCAGCGAGATCGCGCGGCCGAGGATGGACACATCGCCAACCGGCACGATCGAGGGGAATGGTGAGGCCTCGGCGCTGAAGAACTGCTTCACCGCCTCCTTGATCCCGATCGCCAGCGCCATGGTGGCGATCGCCAGCGGCAGCACGCCATGCCGCAGCATCGGATCGACCAGCAGCATCTTGAAGGCGAGACCGAGCAGCAGCGCCGACAGGGCGATGCCGACGAGCACCGCGAGCCAGAACGGCGCGCCGAGATGCATCACCGCGAGCATCAGGAAGGCCGGCAGCATCACGAACTCGCCCTGGGCGAAGTTGATGGTCTGGGAGGTCTGCCACAGCAAGGTGAAGCCGACGGCGACGAGCGCGTAGATGGCGCCGGTGGCGAGCCCCGCCACGATCAGGTCGAGCAGATTGGACATGGTTTCCCCGTGAGCCCTTGGGTGACGGCGGCGCCGGACATCACCCCTCCAAGCGCCGCCGATCCACCGGTGTCCTCAGTTGAGTTTCGGCAGCACCTGCTTCACCACCTGCTTGCCCTCGACCACCTCGACCAGGAAGCCCTGGCGATCGATGTCGCCGTTCTGGTCGAAGGTGACATCCATCAGGATGTTCGGCTCGGCCGACGTCTTGATGGTCAGGCCGTGCAGGGTATCGGCGAACGCCTTGGAGTCGACCTTGCCCATCTTCTCGGTCGTCGCCTTGACCATGTAGATCGCAAGGTAGCCCTTGAGACCATTATGGTCGGGCACGTAGTTGTACTTCTTCACGAAGCGGTCGCGGAACGCCTTGACGGCCTCGACCGGCGCATCGGTGGTGAGGCCGACATGGCCGCGCGCGCCGTTGGCGGCGTCGCCGGCGAGCTCGATCACCTTCTGGCCGACCAGCGTGGTCTCGCCGATCAGCGGCGCCGTCACGCCCTGGCGCTTGATCTCCTTCAGGATGCGCGCGCTCTCTTCCTCATTGACGTAGATGAAGACGGCGTCGGGCGCCGCGGCCTTGATCTTGCTGACGTCGGCCGCAAAGTCGGCCTGGCCGGCTTCGGTCGACAGATCGGCCGCGACCTTGATGCCGAGGCGGTTGAACTCCTTGGTGATGACGTCGCGTCCACCGCGGCCGAAATCGTTGTTGACCCAGACCACCGCGACCGACTTCGCCTTCAGCTCGTCGTTGATGTATTTCGCGACCTTCGGCATCGACGATTGCTGGCCGAATGAAGTGCGGAACAGGAACTTGTTACCGGCCTGCGTGAGCTCCGCTGCCTCGCCGCCCATGATCTGGGTGATGCCGGCTTCAGCGGCCAAAGGTGCCGTGACCTTCACCGAGCCCGAATAGCCGGGCCCGAGCAGCACATAGGGCTCGCCGTCGAGCGCCTTCTGCACCTGGGCCCGCGCGACGCCGGGGTTGGATTGCGAGTCAGCGTGGCTGACCTCGATCTTGCGGCCGAGGATACCGCCTTTGGCGTTGATCTCCTCGACGGCGAGGTCGATGCCGTTTTTCCAATTGTTGCCGACGGTGGCGCCGCCGCCCGAGAGCTCGGCGACATCAGCGATCTTGATGGGCGCGCCGGATTGCGCGTAGGCAGCTCCGGTGAGCAGCGCGGCCGAGCACAGGCCAGCCAGGATGATCAATCTCACGTTGTTTCCTCCTCTGCTTTAAACGCTTGTTTGCGTTTCTTGCTTGAACGAATGGTCCGGCGCGTATTGACCGCCGGCTCAGGCGGCGTCAACCGCCGGATATCTCTCTGCCATGTGGTTGTCGAACGCCTCCCCCATTGCCTCGGTCGAGGGGGCGAGCCCGGTGAACAGCTCGAAGGCGTCGGCGGCCTGGTAGATGGCGAGTTCGCGGCCGAGCAGGACCTGCGCTCCCCTCGCTTTGGCGGCCTTCAGCAGCGGCGTCCACAGCGGTGAGTAGACGGCGTCGGCCACCCAGAGATCAGTGCGCAACAGATGATCGGGGACTGGCGTGCCGCGGTTTGGCAGCATTCCGATCGGCGTCCCATTGACGACACCGGCCGCGCCCTGCAGCGCCCGCTCGACGCTATCGACAACCACGGCTCCGGTGCTCGCAGGAAGCAGACGCGCAAGCCGCTCGGCGCGGGCGCGTTCGGTGTCATAGATGCGCAGCCCGGCGACGTTGAGGTTCGCAAGTGCGAAAGCAATCGCCTTGCCGACGCCACCAGCGCCGATGAGCGCCACGGCACCGCGACCGGTCTGGCTCAACAACGGCGCGACCGCGCGCTCAAAGCCCGTGGTGTCCGTATTGTGCCCGATCAGCCGGCCGTCGCGCACAACGACGGTATTGACGGCGCCCATCGCGGCCGCCTTCGGTGCGAGTTCGTCGAGCAGTTCGACCACGGCTTCCTTGTAGGGGTAGGTCACATTGACACCGGCGAAGCCCAGCCGGCGCACGCCTTCGAGCAGCGTCGCAAGGCCCGCCCGGTCGGCACCGGCGACCTCGATCAGCTGATAGTGGCAGCGGACGCCGAGCGCCGCCGCAGCGTGTTCGTGCATCGCGGGAGACGCCGAATGCGCGATCGGTGCACCGATCAAGCCGGTCAGGAATTTGCGGGCTTTGAGCGCGGTAAAATCAGGCACGTTCGCTTCAGTCTCTGCTGCCGCCTCGCGCGATCGCCGCACGAGCGATGAATGATGCGGCGGACGATAGCGCCTCCATCCGCTAACACAATTACCCAATTATCCGCCGAACCTAACATCATGTTATCTTTTGCCGGCAGGCGCCTTGGCAGGCTTCGCCGCCGCGCGGCGGCCCGGCTCCACCGCGCGCATCTCGGCGCGCAGGCAATCGATGAAGTGCTCGGCATAGAGCGACAAAGGCGTTCCACGCTTGACGGCGATGTAGGTGTCGAAACGGGTCGGCTCGGCGATCTTGATGAGCTCGATGCCAGGATAGCCGCCATGCGCCACCGTGAACTGGTCGATGACCGCGATGCCGAGCCCGGCCTTCACGAGCGCACAGACCGTGGTGCCGAAGCGCGCCTTGATCGAGATGTTGTAGCTCAGCCTGTTGCGCGCGAAGATCTCCGCCATGATCCGGCCGTAGGGATCGTTGGGATCGATGCCGATCAGCGGATAGCGCGTCATCTCGGCGGCGGAGACCTGCTTGCGGCCGGCGAGCTCATGGCCGGGCGGGACGATGCAGAACAATTCACCCGACGCCAACGGCAGGAATTCAAGCGCGGAATGGTCGAGGCGGTAGCTCATCGCCACGCACTCGCCTTTGCCCAGCATCAGATAGTCGATCGCCTCCTCGATCTTGAGGATGTTGATGTCGATGCCGAGATCGGGATAGCGGCGGCGGACGCGCTCGATCGCGCGCGGCACCATGACCTGGGAAATGCTGGGGACCGAGCCGATGCGCAGCTCAGACAGCGCGCCGCGACCGATATTGGAGATGATGTAGCTGAGATCGTCGACCTTCTCGTAGACGCTGTTGATCTGCGCGAAGATGTTCTGCGCCTCGGGGGTCGGGAAGTAGCGACCGTTCTGGCGCTGGAAAAAGCGGATGCCGAGCGAGCGCTCGGTGTATTTCACCAACCGGCTGACGCCCGGCGCCGACACCTTCAACAGCCGCGCCGCGCCATTGATGGTGCCCGTCACCATGACCGCGCGGATGACCTCGACCTGGCGCAACGTCATCATCGGCGCTGCCCCTCCCCGACGCGCGTGGTCGTCACGGGCTGCCCGGCGGCGTCAACACGACCGGCGGACGCGGCAAGGGCCGGGGCCGCGGCGGCAGCGCACCGGGCGCAGGCTTGATCTCGACCGGCGGCGGCAGCGGAGCAACCTGCGGCTGGCTCGATGCCACAGGGGCGGCCGGCGCAGGGGCCGTTGCGGGAGCCGAGAGCGGCGCGGTCAGCGGCGGCACCGCCGCGCGCGGACCGCCCAGCCTGGCGCGCGGATCGCGCCGCGGATCACGTCCGGGCACCGGCACGTCGGCGGCATTGGGCGGGACCGGCGCGACATCCGGACCACCCGGCAGCGACGCCGTCGACGACGGATAGGCCGGCGGCGCCTCGCCGCGCGCGATCGCGTCCAGACGGCGCGTCTCGCGGTCGATCGCACGCACGGCAAGCCAGGAGGACAGCGAGGTGACGTCGACCGCGCGCGTCAGCGTATCGGGCGTGCCGACCGCAAACAGCTGAACCTCCGGCCGGCTGTTGGAGCTGCCGACCGTGTTAGAGCTGAGGCTGGCGCGAATGTCGGCCTGATCGGCCGGGATATCGAAGCCGCCGGAGACGATCGCGCGCGCCCCCTGGGCTTCCAGCGGGGTGGCGCCGACGCGCAGCCGGCCGTCGCGGATGATGAACGGGATCTGAGCCGAAGCAATGGACAACGTGCCCGAGCTCAGCGCCGGCTCGACGACCTGCCGGAGCTTGCCGTCATCGCCGAGCTGTCCCGCATCGGCGGCGCGCAAGGCCGCATCGAACGCCCGCGGATCGAGATTTGGAATCGCCGCATTGTCGAGTGTGACAGTGCCATTGCCCGACAGCGCGCTCACGAGTCCCTGCACGCTGCGCCCCTCGGCGGCGAGCGCCATCTGGGCCGACACCTTGCCGGCCGGCATCTTCAGACTGCGATAGCGCAGTGCGTTGCCGTCGATGCCCGCGAGCTCGACGCGCCCGTTCAGAACCAGCCCATTGGCGTTGGAACGCGCCTCGACGGTCGCGGTCACATCGCCGCCGCCGAGCTTGCCCTTGAGATTTTCGATCGTCAGCGACTGCCCGTCGCTCGCGACGGCGCCACCGAGGGGCCGCAGCTCGGTGCCGTTGAAGACAGCGCCGCTCAGAGCCTGGAACGACACCCGCCCGCGCCAGCCTTTCAAGAGGCCCGGGCCAAGCGGCGCGGCCGCGTCTTGGCCGGCCGCGCCGACCAGCACCGAAAACAGCTGCGGGACATCGAGCGCATCGAGCCCGAGTTCGCCGTCGATCTGCTTTTCATCGTCCAGGTTCATCGCGAGACGACCGCGGAGCCGCGAGCCGCCGACCGTGCTGTCGATATCGTCGAGGGTCACGCGGGTGCCGGAGAGACCGAGCCGGCCGAACAGCCGGACGTTCTGGGCTGCGCTGTCCTGGGGCTTCAGCCCAACCAGCGGCGCCAGGTTGACGCTGCGCAGGCGCAGATTCGCCGTCGCCTTGGTGAACTCTCCCCATGGCTCGATCGTCCCCTGTGCGTCGCCGTCGAGACCCGCGCCGGACAGCTTGGCATTGACGCGCAACGGCGCGCGCCAGCTGCCGCTCACGCTCGCTTCGAACTGCGCCGGGCCGTTGCCCACCACTGCAAAGCGGTCGAGGCCGAGCAGCGCGAGCACCAGATGGCCCTGCTCCGATGACAGCCGGCTCTCGATGCCGAGCTCGGTACGGTCGATCGCATCGACTTCGAAGCTGCGGAGTGCTGCCGCCGACGGCTTTGCCGTCAGGGTCGCCGAGCCCTTCAACTGCGGCGCATCCAGATCGAGCACGGCTTTCGCCTGGCTGCGCTCGAGGTTCGTCGGATCCTTGGCGAGATCGAGCGTGAGCTTCAGCCGCGCCGCGCCCGAGGGGATGCTCAAGGCATCGAAACGGGCGGCGATCCTCGGCGCGATCGGCTGCACCAGCGACGTGATCTCCTTCAACGAGCCGGCCATCGAGGTCAGGACCAGCCGTCCGGTCGCGTCGGCGCGATCGAACCGGCCGGAGCCCTCGCTGCTGACGCCGCCGCTTTGGCCGAATTTGAGCTGATCGAGAGCGATCGTCTTGGGATCGTAGGAAAAGCGCGTCGTGAGCGGACTGAGCTCCTGGCCGCTGATCTTGGCGCGGCCGATGTCCAGCGCCACGCTGGCCTCGGTTGGCCACTCGCCCGAGGCTCCCGCGAGCGAACGCGCCACCGCCAGCGCAGCATCGAGGTCGAGCCTGTCACCCTTGAGCGCCGTTTCCAGCCGGGAGCCCGCTCCGGCGGCCTTGGTGATCAGCGCGATGCGTCCATCGACGGACCCGCCGTCAATGTCCGCCTTCAGACTATCGATGGCCACCCGATCCGGCGCCACGCTGATATCGCCGCGCAGCCGCAGCGGACGCTGAGTGCGGTAGGTGGTATCGCTGCGGCCCTGCATCCAGGCCACCAGGGCGTCAGGCTCCGATGATGAAAGGTCGAGCGCGCCGGAGAAGCCGGACGTGACCGCGGTCGAGATGCCGATCGTGCGGAACGTCAGATGCGTCGCGCCGGGCGCGCGCAGATCGACCTTTTCCAGGCTCCATGCCGTCGTCTCGTTGTGCAGGTCGGCGGTGAAGTTCTGCACCGGGCGGCCCGACAGCATGATCTGCTCGGTGGAGAATTGCACATTGGCGGGGAGCGGCAGGGTCGGCAGCTGCGCGATCCAGTTGCGCAAAGCCGGCAAGACGCGGGCCGGCGCCATCGCGCGCCTGTCCTTCACATCGCCGCCACCGGAGAGCAGCTTGTCGGCATCGAGCTGGCGCGCAGACAGCGTCGCGCGCAGCATCGGTGCGGCGCCAAACCGCACGTCGCCGCTGCCGGTGAACTTGAGTGAGCGATCCTCCTCGCCGAAGGTCACCTCGATCTGGTCGAGCTTGGCCGCGGTCTGGTCGCCTCCGACCTTGGCGGCGATCCGCCACGGCGTCGCGCCCGCCGCCACGGCCGGGCTGCTCTTGGCGGACGGCGGATTGGCCGATTGCGGCTTGGCCGAGTCGCCCGCGGCGAGCTTGTCCTTGCCGTCGCCCTGCTCCTTGGGCGGCGAAGACAGCGTGAGCGCGCCCTCGAACCGCGGCGAGCGGTTGGGAAAGCTGATCAGACCTTCGACATCGGCGATGACGGCACGCTCGCCCGGGTCGATATTGAGGTGGACGCGCAGGCCGCCGGACTCCTTGTCCTGGCTCGACGACACCCGGAACGGGAAACGGGCGCCGCGGATCGAGACCGCACCGTCGCCGCGCAGCGAACCGGCCAGCGAACGCACGTCGCCGGAGAAGACAATATCGGTCAGCTCGAGGGTCGAGCGGCTGGCGGCGTCGTGCAGAGCGACCCGACCGGTGAGATTGAAGCGATCGATCGCCAGCGCGGCCAGGTTGAACCGGCCCGAGGCGGCCGGCAGGTCGACCTGGCCCTTGGCGTCGAGCCCGAGATCGGCGGCCATTCCGCCGATGGTGAGTTCATTCGCCTTCCACTCCCCGCGCATCAGATCGCCGAGGCTGAACTCGACGTCCAGCTTGTCGGCGCGCAGCTTGCCCAGATGATTGGCGCCGCCGAACGTGACCTGTCGGAGCCGCAACGTGGGAGTTGGCAGCAGCCGTGCGTCCAGCGCACCGGCGACCCGCACGGGCACACCAATGATCTTGCTCGCCTCGGCCTCGAACTGCGGCCGGAACTGGTTCCAGTCGACGAAGAACGGGCCGATCAGCGCAGCAAGGAGCGCAAGGATGAAGGCAATCGCCAAGCCGAGCAGGGTTGTCTGCACGGGGTCTCCCTCAAAGGACAACGCTCCGGCGTCCCAACCTTCAAACCAATGCGGCAGCGGGCCCACTGGCTTCGATACCGGAGCGCTGCATCATATAGGATTAAGTATGGCGAAGTCACAGCGCTGTCGGTATTTCCGGGGGCGTTGCACAAGTCCGTTCGCGAAGATGGTTACCAGTGCGCCGGCAGCCGCTTGAGACCGCGCAGCACGAAGGTCGGCCGCCATTCCGGGTTGTCCGGATCGTCCAGCTTCAGCTCCGGCAGGCGCCGCAGCAGGGTTCCGATCGCGACCTCGGCCTCGATGCGGGCGAGCTGCGCCCCCAGGCAATGGTGGATGCCGCCGCCGAACGAGAGCGGCTTGACATTCGCCCGGGTGATATCGAGCTGCTCCGGAGCGTCCGGATAAACAGCCGGATCGCGGTTGGCCGAGCCGAGCAGGCACAGCACGGCCTCCCCCTTCGGGATTCGCCGGCCGCCGAGATCCTCGATATCCTCGAGCGCCACCCGCCCGGTCAGTTGCACCGAGGAATCATAGCGCAGGAACTCCTCGATGGCGTTGGTGATCAGCTCCGGCCGCGCCTTCAAGAGCGCCAGCTGGTCGGGATTGCGATGCAGCGCCAGAAGGCCGTTGCCGATCAGATTGACCGTGGTCTCGTGGCCCGCCCCGAACAGCAGGATGATGTTGGCGGTGAGCTCCTCATGGCTGAGCTTGGCGCCGTCCTCCTCCGCCTGCAGCAGCTGCGTCGTCAGGTCGTCGCCGGGATGTTTCCGGCGCAGCTCGAACAGATGCTGGAAATAGGCGGTCGACACGGCATTGCCGGCATTGCCCTCGGCGATTTCGGCTTTCGACAGCGGCACCGGATCGAGCAGGCGGCCGCCTTCGCGCGAGCTTCTGTAGAAGGCCTCGCGATGCTCCTCGGGGATTCCCAGCATGTCGCAGATCACCGTGACCGGCAGCTTGAAGGCGAAGTCCTCGATCAGGTCCATGCGGCCGTGCGGGATCACCTCGTCCAGCGTGCGGTCGACGATCTGCTGGATCCGCGGCCGCATGTCCTCGACCCGCCGCGCCGTGAACGCCTTCACCACGAGGCCGCGCAGCCGGGTATGATCCGGCGGATCCTGCTGCAGCATCCAATGGCTCATGCTGCGGAAGACCGGCTCCTGCATGATCTCAGGACCATAGCGCCGGATCGAGCGATCGACGAAGTCCTTGCCGAAGCGCTTGTCGCGCAGCACGAGGCTCGCTTCCGCATGGCGGCTGGCGAGAACCGAGCCGAACGGCGTCACATGCATCGGGTCGTTGTCGCGCAGCTGCTGATAGAAGGGATAGGGATCGCGGATGAATTCCGGCGACAGCGGGTTGAACAGCGGTGCGGCCTTCGCGGCCTCAACGAGCTCGTTCATGTGGTCCCTCTCCCAGATTAGACCGATTAGTTCACGGCCGCGCCGTTATGACAAGTCGACCAGATCACACATCATGCGGCAGTCCCGGCCACCGTCTTTAACCTGTGCAATTGGCCCGCGACGAGGCGGACCCGGCGCGGCGCGGCGATCCAGACCGCAGCCGCAGAGACGAAGGCGCCGACGAAAGCGATCACAAAGCCAGGCGTGTAGCTCAGGGTGTGATCATACAGCACCCCGGTCACCCAGGGACCTGCGGCACCGCCGCACAGGCCGATCAGCATCAGGGTTCCGAAGATGCTGCCGAAATGCGCGCCCTGAAAGATTTCGAGCGCGACCGCGCCCATCACCGAGGTGAGGCCATAGCCAAGTGCGCCCTGCGTCGCCACCATCACATAGATGAGCAGCAGCGACGGCGCGGCCTTGAGCGCGATCAGCGCGGCGAAGCAGATCGCGAAACCGAGACAGCCGAGCCCCCACACCGCCTCGCGGCCGAGCCGGTCCGACAGATGACCGAGCGCGATCTGGCCGGGAATCCCGAGCAGGCTGACGGCGCCGAGCGCCCACACAGCAACGCTCGAGCTGAAGCCGATCTCGAGCAGATATTTGGTCTGATGCACCTGCACCGCGTACCAGACGTAGAGCCCGAAGAAATAGCCGAGCGCGAGCCACCAGAACCGCGTCGTGCGCAGCGCACGCGCCAAGGTCCAATCGACGCCGGCCCAGGCGGCGTCGACGACGTTGGAGACAGGCTTGGCTGCGTTGGCGAGCGGCGCCGCATCGCCGTCCGGACGCAGGCCGATTTCCTCCGGCTTCTTGCGCAGCAGCAGATTGATCGGCGCGAGCACGACCAGCACGACGAGGCCCATCGCCGTGCAGGCGGCGCGCCAATCGGTCTGGGCGATCATGTGCTGCACCCAGGGCAGCAAGGTCATCGAGCCGATGCCGACGCCGGCGAATGCGACGCCGATCGCGAGCCCGCGGCGGCGGATGAACCAATTGGGCAGGAACAGCGATTGGCCGGAATAGCCGAGACACACGCTGCCGGCGCCGACCATCACGCCGATCGTGACGTAGAGGTGCCAGGGCTGCGAGGTCAACGGCGCCAGCAACAGGCCGCCGGCCATCAGCGCGACGCCGAGTTCCATCACCGCCCGCGGGCCGGTGCGATCCATCAGCCGTCCGATCAGCGGACTGACGATGCCGGAGACGACGAAGCCGAACGAGAACGCCCCCGCCGTGACGCCCCGCTCCCAGCCGAACTCGGCGATGATCGGCGGATAGAACAGCGAGAAGGCGGTGCGCGCATTGACGCCGATCGCCATGGTTACGAAGGTCACGGCCACGATGACCCAGCCATAATAAAACGGCAGGCGCATTGTTGTTGTTTTCACTCCCTGGTGGATCCTTCGCAACATTTGCATGCGAATGGGTCAAGGACTTTCTGCGCAACGGCCGTCCCGGTCATTTACCTGCGAGGTCATGTGTGCGGTGCACTGCACCCGGACGTCCCGTTCTAAGGCCAATGGCATTGTCCCGTCGCTCCTTCGCGCGTGACATGGCGCGCTGGCGTCTTCGTCCTCATCAATAATCGCAAACAGCACGATGAGCGTCGTCGCTCCCGCGGCGCCAACAGCGTCCGAGTTTTTCTGAAACGTCACCCTCATCGAGAAAGAGGGTGCAGGGAAGGCCAGGCCTCGGCTGAGGCCTGCGGCCCGCCTGCGGAAAAAAATGCAGGCGGCAGGTACCACAGGTTCAGCCGAGATCGCCCGGCCCTCCCTGCGCGATGGTCTTCACGATTATACGCAGTCGCCCTGGTGCGCCGGGCTTGTTGGCCACCATATCGCGACAATGCGCTTCTCGCGCATTGCGCTGGACACCAGCATCGGGGTGTCAGGCCGCTGCGATTTCACGTCCGCAAGACATTCGTTCGTCGGCATGCTCTTCGAGCCTGCTGCAAACACCTCACGGCCACCGCTCCCCGCCTCGCGTGTCGTGACGATCGCGCGCAACGCCCTCCAAAGTGAGGCGGGATGCGCGAAAAGATCGCGGTGATTTGCTCGACGACACAAGCGAAATCGCCTGCGACATAATAACCCGACGGGCAGACGGCACTCTGCCGTCATGGTCTGGCGTCCTTCCACTTCGCGTGCCGCGAAGCGATTTCGACGAAGATGACGTGCTGGAGGATCAAATCGCCTTGACGCTTTACACAGTCGCCAAATAGGCTGGCGCGGCTTTGGCCGGCAACAGATACTGAACAGCAGTCACGATGCATGAGCGGCACGCCCTTGGTAAGTTGCCCCGTAACTTGCGGCAACTGATTGCAACCCTGAGTTTCATCTTGATCTCCAGCGCGGTCGTTGCTCGCGCCGAGCAGCCTTTCATGACGGTCGAAGGAGATACAAGCAGCACTGCCTGGTGGGTGCTCGCCGAGTTTCATCCCTTCACGACCGAGGTCCGCGGGATTCCCGTCGGACAGATCCGGAAGGGCTGGTGCAAGGCAACTGAGTTTCGAAAGGAGCTTATCCCACGAGAGTTTCTGTTCGCAGGCGGCGAAGACGCAATGGAAGCAAGCCAACGGTCATTCGCGATCGAGGGCCAGTTCGACGGATCCAAGACCCGGCAAGTCGCGCTTGTCGGCGTCTACGAGGAATGCAAGGGACCGCGGGGACGCTTCGTCATGATCCTCGACCTGCCCACCGTCGGCAAACCGAGAATCCGTCTGCTCGGTGCGTTCAAGACGCCGCACCAATATAGCGCGCTTTCGCTCGACGACGACCAGACGATCACCGTATGGTCGTGCATGGACTGCGACGATTTCACAATGCTGAAATGGGATCGCAAGCGACAAAAATTCGTGTGGCGGCCCCCACCCACTTACGATTAGCCGGCACGCGGAGCTAGCGCTACAACCGCCCTATTTGCAGCGCTTCCAAATTATGCAGCGACATCAGCGCGCCGCTCCGCATGAAAGGCGTAGACGTCCATGCGCAGCACGCCGTAGTTCGCGCTGTTGTGCAGCCGCTCGACGCGGGCATTCTCGCCGGCGGCACCGAGCGCGGCGAACAGCGGCAGGAAGTGCTCGTCGGTCGGGTGATTGTCGCGAGCATGCGGCGCCAGACGGCGATAGTTGACCAGGTCGTCGATACGGCCTTCGATCGCGGCGCTGTGCACCCAGTCGGCGAAGTCGACCACCCAGGACGGCGCGGGATCGTCGATCTCGGGCCGGCGCTTGCGGAACTCGCCGAGATTATGGGTGAAGCTGCCACTGCCGATGATCAGCACGCCTTCGTCGCGAAGCGGCGCCAGCGCGCGGCCGAGCGCGAGATGATGCGCAGGCCCCTGCTCCGTCTGGATCGACAGCTGCATCACGGGAATGGCGGCTTGCGGGTACATCAGGAGCAGCGGCACCCAGGCGCCGTGGTCGAGCCCGCGGGCGCGGTCGACGCCGACGGGAAGGCCGGCGGCCTGGAGGCGCGCGGCCACGGCCAGCGCAAGATCGGGCGCACCCGGCGCGGGATAGCGCAACTCGTAGAGCTCACGCGGAAAGCCGTAGAAATCGTAGATCGTCTCATTGGCGGCAACGGCATTGACGGCCGGGATGTCGGTCTCCCAATGCGCCGAGATCACGAGGATGGCCTTCGGCCGCGGCAGGCTGTTGCCGAGGCCGGCGAGAAAGTCCCGCGCCGCCGATGCCGTCAGCGGCAGCATCGGCGAGCCGTGCGACAGGAAGATGCTGGGCAGGGTCATGTCATCGCTCCTCGTTCGATTGGTATCTTAGGTCGCGCGCCAACCACAATTGTTGTCCCAGGCAAGCCTGAGCGTCGCACCGCGATGGTCGGGCGCCGCCCCGGGACCCATACCGCGTGATGTCGCGGTTGGAACAGACGGGTCGTCTCGCCTGCCCCAAATGGGGCCCTGTGGTTGGGGCCCTGTGGTTATGGATCCCCGCTTTCGCGGGGATGACAGTGGGGATGTGGTGACGGCCAGCGGGCTTCACGTCAGCGTCAATGCGCGCTGCGCAGCTGGCCGCCGGCGAGGCTGGTGCGCAGGCCGCCGAGGGCGAAGGCGCCGTCGCCGAGCAGGGCCTGGATCACGAGCGTGACGGCCCAGAATGCCGGGTACTCCCAGCCGCCCTTCGGATTGTTGAAGAAGAACCCGGCGGAGCCATGCACAGTGAAAATGGCGCCGAGCAGGATCGGCACGGCAGCAAGCGCGACCCAGCGGGTATAGACGCCGAGGATCAGGGCAATGCCCGCCAGGATCTCGGCCGTGATCACGGCATAGGCGAGCTCTGGCGGCAGACCGATGCTGCCGAAGAACTTGGCGGTGCCGGCCGGGCTGAACACGAACAGTTTGAGGCTGGCATGGGCCAGAAACAGGCCGCCGAGCGTGATGCGGAGCAGGAGCGCAGCATAAGGCGCAGTACGGGAATCGATCATCAAAACCTCCGGTGGGGACATCCGGGGATATGGATCATTTCCCGTTAGGAGATAATCCGGTACGATGGAAATTCAGTTCACACCCCCAGAGTGAGATGGCGGATTGCTTGACCGGCTGACAGGGCTGGAAGTCCTCTCGAAGGTGGCCGGATCCGGCAGCCTGTCCGGAGCGGCACGGCTGCTCGGCATGTCTCCGACCATGGTCACCAAGCACCTCGCAGCGCTCGAAGCGCGGCTCGGCGCCAAGCTGTTTCACCGCACCACGCGGCGGCTGACCATCACCGAGGCGGGACGGCGCTATCTCGACCTCGCCGAACGCGTGCTCGGCGATTTCGAGGCGGCCGAGAGCGCGATCGCGGCCGACCGCGTCGAGCCGCGCGGACTGTTGCGGCTGAACGTCCCGCTGGCGTTCGGCACGCGTCAAATCGCGCCGCTGCTCGCCCGCTTTGCCGCGCTGTATCCCGGTGTCAGCGTCGAGCTCGGGCTGAACGACCGGCTGGTTGACCTGATCGAGGAAGGCTGGGACCTCGCGATCCGGATCGGCACGCTGAAGGACTCCAGCCTGGTGGCGCGGCGGCTCGCGCCGTGCCGGATGATGATCTGCGCCGCGCCGTCCTATCTCGAGGCGCATGGCACGCCGCGCCGGACGGCCGATCTCGCCGACCATAATTGTCTCGGTTACACCCTGGCAGCGGCGGGCCCTTCGCGCTGGCGCATGGGCGGCAAGACGGCGATCGATGTGACCGTGAGCGGCAATCTGCGCGCCAACAATGGCGATGCGCTGCTCGCCGCCGCGCTGGCTGGCCAAGGCCTGATCTACCAGCCGACCTTCATCGTCGGCGACGAGGTGCGCGCCGGACGATTGGTGCCGGTGAGGCTGGATGTTCCGCCGTCGGAGCTTTTGGCGGTTCACGCCGTCTACCTGCCGGACCGCACGCCGTCGGCCAAGGTGCGAGCCTTCATCGATTACCTCGCGGCGGCCTTCGCTCCGGAGCCACCATGGGATCGCGACCTTGCGTGAACCAACCAGCGGCTCTTGGATCGTGCTTTGGGAGATATCGATATGACCCTGTCAACGCGCAACGAAGATGGCCAGCACTGGCCCTTGCTGCGCTCGCTCGCGGGATGGCGGATCAGCTCCGTTCCCGCCGACCTCGCTGCCGGGCTGACGCTCGCCGCGATCGCGATCCCCGAGCAGATGGCGACCGCCAAACTCGGCGGCTTCACACCGGAAACCGGCTTTTTCGCTTTCATGGCCGGCTCACTGGGTTTCGCCCTGTTCGGCGCCAACCGCTTCCTGTCCTGCGGCGCCGATTCCACGATCACCCCGATCTTCGCCGCCGGCTTGGCTTTGCTCGCCGCCACCGGCACGCCGGAGTATGGCAGCCTGGCCGCGGCGCTGGCCCTGCTGGTCGGAGTTCTGCTGGTGCTCGCCGGAGGCTTCCGGCTCGGCGGCATCGCGAATCTGTTGTCGGTGCCGGTGACGGTCGGCTTTCTGGCCGGCATCGCCGTGCACATCATCGTCTCGCAATTGCCGAGCGTGCTGGGACTGCCGTCGCCGGGCGGACCGACATTGGCGCGGATCGCCGGCCTCGCGGGCGGGCTCGGCAAAACCAACATCCACACGCTCATCATCGGCTTCGGCGTGCTGGCGACGGTGATGGTGTGCGAGCGGATCAGCGCGCGCATTCCCGGCGCGCTCATCGCGCTCGTCGCCTCGACGCTGTACGTGGCCTCGGCGGGGCTCGAGGCGAAGGGCGTGCATGTGATCGGCGAGATTTCCGGGACGATTCCGATGCCCTCGATGCCGCTGATCGGGGCCGAGCAATGGGCCAAGCTGGTGCCGCTCGCCTTCCTGATCGCCGTGGTCGTCATGGTGCAGACATCGGCAACGACCCGGTCGTTCCCTTCCGCTCCCGACCATCCGGCCGATGTCGACCGCGACTTCCTCGGCGCGGGCGCCGGCAGCCTGCTCGCCGGCTTGTTCGGGGCGTTTCCGGTCAATGCGAGCCCGCCGCGCACCGGCATCGTGGTCGAGACCGGCGGACGCTCCCAGGTCGCCGGACTGCTGGCCGCTATCATCGTGCTGCTGCTCGTGCTGTTCGGGGCGCGGCTGCTGGCGCATGTGCCGGAAGCGGCCCTGGGCGGCGTGCTGCTGTTCGTCGCGCAGCGCATCATCCGCGTGGCGCAGATTGCCAGGGTGTATCGCGCGTCAAAGGGCGAGTTCCTGCTGATCATGGCGACCGCGGCCGCGATCGTGGTGCTGCCGATCGAGCAGGGTGTCGCGCTCGGCATCACGCTATCGCTGCTGCACGGCATCTGGAGCACGACCCGCGCGCATCTCATCACCTTCGAGCGCGTGCCCGATACGACGATCTGGTGGCCGGCGCATCCGCACATCAGGGGCGAACAGCTGTCCGACATCGCCGTGATCGGCTTCCAGGCGCCGCTCAGCTTCCTGAACGCCGCGACATTTCGCGCCGACCTGCAGCATCTGCTGCAGCGCCGCAGTCCGCGCCTTCTCGTGCTGGAAGCGAGCGCGATGGTCGAGATCGACTACACCGCTGCCCAAGCACTGCACGAGGTGATCGAGCAGTGCAACAAGGACGGCATCGTCTTTGCGGTGGCCCGGCTGGAATCGCTGCGCGCCCAGGAGGCGTTCGAGCGCTTCGGCCTGTACGACGTGCTGCCGCGCGACCGCGTGTTCCGCAGCGTCGACCTCGCGCTGCGAAAGCTGCGGGGGACGACCGGCTGACACCGCGTGAGGCGGGCGATACAAATCGTTACAAACGCAGCAACGAACGACATATCCGAGAAAACATCTTCGGCGAGACATCCGGCTTCATGACGCCATGAGGAAGGATCATCGTTCATGCGCAAACTGGTTCCGCTGCTATTGATAGCCGTTTCCATCACGAACGCACGGGCGCAGGACAGGGGCGCGCTGCGCCATGCCTGCGCTGACGATCTGCGCACGCTCTGCTCCGGAGTCACGCCGGGAGGCGGCCGCATCAAGCAGTGCATGATCGAGACGTTCGACAGACTGTCCGATGGCTGCAGGACGGCGCTGAAGGATGCCAAGGCGCGCCAAGCCGGCAATTGATGCCGGCAATTGATGCCGGCAATTGATGCCGCTGCGCCGATCGCCGTGCATGGACGCAAGCCGCGTTCATGTTCCCTGCAGCAAACATATTGTAGATTCGCTGATAGAACGACAGCGATGCGGCAGATGATCAGCAGAGCTGCGCGGCATGATCACCATGTCGCTCATGTGCTGTGGTAATCGGACGAGGTTTCGCGACGTCGAAAGAATTGCGAAACTAAATTGCGTCCCGCAACGTCTAAGGACTGCAAGCAAGTCGAAACCAACGAGAGGACCGCACTGCAATGCGCAATCTGTTCACCTCCGCCCTGTTCGCCGCGACCGTGATGCTCGGCGCATCGGCCGCGCACGCCTTCACGCTGCCGGCTCAGCCGGCCGCGCCGGACAGCAATGTCGAGCGCGTCGCCGGCGGCTGCGGTCCGGGTTGGTTCCCCGATCGCTGGGGCCGCTGCCGTCCCGCGCCGCGCGCCTACTACGGCTATGGCTACGGCCCGCGCACCTGCTGGGTGCGTCCGACACCGTGGGGACCGCGCCGCGTCTGCCGTTGATCCCGTCATGACAACAGCGCCGCCGCGTGTCGAACGCGGCGGCGCTGTTGTTTGGCAATCTTACTTCGTTTGGTGGTCCCCACACGAAGCGGTTGGCTCAGAGCTGTCGCCGCATCGGCGATGCGCTCCCTCTCCCCGTCGTTCAACGGGAAGAGGTCCAGAACCGCCAACGAGGTCAGTTCGCCGGAATGATCTTGCCGGGATTGAAGATGTTCTGCGGATCGAGCGCCTTCTTCACCGCCCGCATCGCATCGAGGGCTTCCTCGCCGAGTTCGGATTTGAGGTATTTCTGCTTGCCCTGGCCGATGCCATGCTCGCCGGTGCAGGTGCCGCCCATCGCCTGGGCGCGCTCGACCAGCCGATGCATGAACTCCTCGCCGCGCGCCATCTCGCCGGCGTCGTCGACATCGCACATCAGCGAGCAGTGGAAATTGCCATCGCCGACATGGCCGACGATCGGCGAGGTCAGATTGAGACGCGCGAGATCCTCCTCGGTCTCGCCGACACAATCGGCCAGCCGCGAGATCGGCACGCAGACATCGGTCGCAACCACGCCGGCGCCCGGCCGGATGGCCTTCACGGACCAGTAGGCGTCGTGGCGCGCCTGCCACAGCTTGGTGCGATCCTCGGGCTTCGTGGTCCAGCTGAACTCACCGCCACCGCATTCGGCGGCGATCTCCGCAAAATTCTTCGACTGTTCGGCGACCTCGGCCTCGCTGCCATGGAACTCCAAGAGCAGCAGCGGCGTCTCCGGCAGGGTCAGCTTCGAATAGGCGTTGCAGGCCTTGACCTGCGCGGCATTGAGCAGTTCGATGCGCGCCACCGGGATGCCGGTCTGGATCGCCAGGATGGTCGCCTGACAAGCCCCGCGCACCGTTTCAAACGAGCATGCGGCCGCAGCGATGGTCTCGGGAATGCCGCGCAGCCGGATCGTCATCTCGCAGATGATGCCGAGCGTGCCCTCGGCGCCGATGAACAGATGCGTCAGATCGTAGCCGGCCGCCGATTTCTTGGCGCGGGTGCCGGTCTTGATGATTTCGCCGTCAGCCCGCACGACCTTCAGCGCCAGCACGTTCTCGCGGATGGTGCCGTAGCGCACGGCGTTGGTGCCGGAGGCCCGGGTCGAGGCCATGCCGCCGAGCGAAGCGTCGGCGCCGGGATCGATCGGAAAGAACAGGCCCTGGTCGCGGAGATATTCGTTGAGCGTCTTGCGGGTGATGCCGGGCTGGATCACGCAGTCGAGATCCTCGGCATGCACCTCGAGCACCTTGTTCATGTCGCGCAGGTCGATGCAGATGCCGCCGGCCGGCGCGTTGACCTGGCCCTCGAGCGAGGTGCCGGTGCCGAACGGAATGATCGGCACGCCACGGGCAGCGCAGATGCGGACGACGTCCTGGATGTCGGCGGTCTCCTGCGCCAGCACCACGCCATCCGGCGGCTGCGTCGGCAGCCAGGTCGTGGTATGGCCATGCTGCTCGCGCACGGCCTGCGAGGTGATCAGCCTGTTGCCGAAGCGCGCCGCGAGCGCGTCGAGCGCGCTTTTCAGCGCCTCCGGCGCCGGCCGCTTCAGGTCGTGATGGGGAAGAGTCGTCGCCACAATGTCCTCCGCGAGTTGGGCGGACCGTGGCAAAGGACGCAACAGGGGTCAAGGGAGCAAACGGAAGAGCCGATGAGCGATAATGCAATGCCCACACCGGCCGGCGGCGGCCCGTTCCTGTCGCAGATCATGCAGATCGAGCCGCAATGGATCGACTACAACGGCCACCTCAACATGGCCTATTACAACGTGATGTTCGACCGCGCGATCGATCAGATGTGGGCCGAGCTCGGCATCGGGCCGGCCTACATGAAGGACCGCCAAGGCTCGACCTTCACCGCCGAATGCCATGTGCGGTATCTGCGCGAGATCCATCTCGGCGATCCCGTCCGGATCGCCGTCTGGCTGATCGCCGCCGACGAAAAGCGGCTGCACACGTTCGAAGAGCTGCGCCACGCCGACGAAGGCTGGATCTCCGCGACCTCCGAGAACATGTCGGTGCATATCGACATGACCAGGCGCAAGGTCGCGCCCTTCCCGGCCGATATCCAGGACAATATCGGACGCGTGCTGCAGGCGCATGCTGCGCTGCCGCGGCCCGAGGGCCTTGGCCGCGCCATCGGCATGCCGAAGAAATAAGCTCAGCCCGAACGCACCCAGTCCGGCAGGCGGTCGAACCAAGGCTGCGCCTGCTCGAGCTGACGAGCGAGCTGCAGCAGCCGGACTTCATCGCCCAGCCGACCCGTGAACTGGACGCCGAGCGGCAGGCCCTCGGCGGTCCAATGCAGCGGCACGCTCATCGCCGGCGTGCCGGTCAGATTGGCGAGTTGGGTGAACGGCACATATTGCAGGCTGTCGCGGGCGATCTTGTCGATCATGCCGTCGAGCCAGCCTAAGCGCGTCAGCAATCCGAGCAGGCCGACGCGATCGAGCATGTCGAGCACTATCTGCTCGGCCGCCGTCGGATCGCCCTGGCCGTGGCGCACCGGCGGATGCGCCAAAGTCGGCGTCAGCAGCATGTCGTAGCGCGCATGGAAACGCGCCAGCGCGCGGGCGAAGCCGTTCCATTTCAATAGCTGCATCGTCAACGCGCCGGCGGAGACCGCCCCGCCGAGCGTCGCCAGCACCCGTGTCAGCAGCTCGAACTCCGCGCGCCCGGCGCCTTTGGCGCGCGCCTCCGCCACCAGCGCCGCCACCTGGCCGAAATAGATGTGCAGGAACGAGGTCGCGAGCGCGCCGCCGTCGATGGCGGGCGTCGCCTCCTCGACCTCATGGCCGAGGCCCTGCAGCAGTTTGACGGCATTCTCGGTCGCAAGCTTCGCCTCGGCATGAACTGCCATGCCGATCGGTGAGGCCGTCGTGACACCGATGCGCAGGCGCGGCGGATCACGCGTCACGGCGTTCGCGAACACCACGCCAGGCTCGGCCACGAGAAACGGATCGCCAGGCTCGGGCCCGGTGATGACGTCGAGCGCCAGCGCCGTGTCGCGCACACTGCGCGAGATCACGCCTTCGCTGGAGGCGCCGTACCAATATTCGCCGAAGCCCGGCCCGGAGGACACCCGGCCGCGCGACGGCTTCAGTCCAAACAGGCCACAGCAGGCGGCGGGAATGCGAATGGAGCCGCCGCCGTCATTGCCGGCGGCCATCGGCACCACGCCGGAGGCGACGGCCGCTGCCGCGCCGCCGCTCGAACCGCCGGACACATGCGCCGCATTCCAGGGATTGTTGACGCGGCCGAAGGCGCGCGAGTCGGACACGCCCTTCAGCGCCAGCTCCGGAAGATTCGTCTTGCCGAAGATCACAAGGCCGGCCTCGATATAGCGCCGCACGACATGCGCATGCTCAGCGGCGACGACACCGGACAGCGCCTTGCTGCCACAGGCCGTCGGCAGGCCGGCATAGTCCTGCGCGCAGTCCTTGATCAGAAACGGCACGCCGGCAAAGGGGCCGGCTGCGAGCCTGGTCAGCTGCGTGCGCGCCTCGCGCTCCATCAGCTTGCAGATCGCGTTGGTCTTCGGCTGCGCCCGCTCGCTCTGCTGCAGGGCGAGCTGCAGCAGCTCGGCCGCCGTGGTCTCACCTGTCCTGACCGCGTCAGCCAGCGCCGTTGCGTCGCGCTGCACATAATCATGGACGCTCACATTGCCCTCCCCGCATGGCAATCAGCCGACCGTCATCGTAGCAGATTCCGGCCGGAATGGCGGCGCAGCGGCGAGAAAAAACGGCGACAATACGGCCGAACGACGACCATTGCGGCAGAGTCGCGCCCGCAATCAGCCGGCGCGACGGCGATATTAAGTAATAGCATCACACGTTAGTTAATTTGATTCAGATCATTCGTGGCGCTCCCGATGACGACTTACGCTGACGCATCGTTGTGTGGCGTTGAGTTGACGAGACTGCAATGGGACGCTTGGCAAGCCTGCTGAAGACATCACAAGCCTCGGACGCGACCTCGCCGATTGGCCGCGTCACCACAGCCGACTACTTCATCCTGCTGTCGCGCGCGATGGAGAACCTTCCCGATTCAAATGCCGAGCGCCGCGCCGAAGTCTATCAGTCGGCCCGCCACGCTTTGCTCACTCAGCTCGAGGCGATGAATCCGCCCGTTTCGCGATCACGCATCAAGGCCGAGCAGCGCGCGCTCGACGACGCGGTCGAGACGATCGAGACGCGCGCGCTGAGCGCTCCGCTCGACGATCCGGAGCCGCCGGTGACGCTGGCTCCCGGCCACTTCCCTCGTTTCTTTGCTGCAAATTCCGACGTTCCCACCGTTTCCGCTTCAACAACTCACGATGACGACCAGGACCCCGCCATGGCTCAGAGTCAATTTCATTCCAAGTTTTCGGCACGCGCCGTCGAGGAGAAGCCGATGTCACGTCTCGATGAAATCAACCGGGTGCTGCGCAAGCTGCAGAGCGACTCCTTCGGGGTCGAGGCCTGCGCTCTGATCTCGGAGGACGGGCTGATGATCGCAAGCGTGCTCGCCGCCGACATGGAGGAGACGCGGGTCGCCGGCATGACCGCGACGCTGCTGTCGCTCGGTGGCCGCGCGGCGATGGAGCTCGGCCGCAGCCATCTGCAGGAGGTCATCATCCGCGGCGAGTCCGGCTACGCGGTGCTGGTCAGCGCCGGCCGCGGCGCGCTGCTGCTCGCGCTGACCAACGAGAACAGCAAGCTCGGGCTGACCTTCTTCGACATGCGCGAGGCGGTCCGCTCGCTGCAGAAAGTCCTTTAGCGCAATCGTCGTCAAAACAGCCGGCGCGGGCAATGGCGCGGCGCCGGAGGGAGTAGTTTCATGGCCAATACCGTCCTCTATGATGACGGCGTTCACAAGAACATCCTGCTGGAGGATTTCAACGCCGGCGACCTCGCCGTGCAGGCGAACCAGCATCTGATCATCCATGACCGCGTCGGCATGCTGCTCGACCCCGGCGGGCACAAGGTCTATTCCAAGGTGCTGGGCGAGACCTTCAGCGAGCTCTCGGGCGGGCGGCTGAAATATCTGTTCCTGTCGCATCAGGACCCCGACATCGTGGCGGCGATCAATGGCTGGCTGATGACCACCGATGCCGATGCCTACATCTCCGAGCTGTGGACCCGCTTCGTGCCGCATTTCGGCTTCGATCACATCGTCGCCCACCGGCTGAAGCCGATCCCCGACGAGGGCATGGTGTTCGATCTCGCCGGCAGCAAGCTCTACGCCCTGCCCGCGCATTTCCTGCATAGCGAAGGCAATTTCCAGCTCTACGATCCGATTTCGAAGATCCTCTACAGCGGCGATCTCGGCGCCTCGATCGGCGTCGACTATACGGTCACCCGCGACTTCAAGGCGCATATCCGCTTCATGGAGGGTTTTCACCGCCGCTACATGGTATCGAACCGGGTGATGAAGGCGTGGGCGCAGATGGTGCGGCCGCTCGACATCGAGATCATCGCCCCGCAGCACGGCGCGCTGTTTCCGGATGCGGGGATGTCGCGCCAGTTCATCGAGTGGTGCGCCGGGCTCGAATGCGGCATCGACCTGATCACGCCGAAGTTCAAGGTGCCCGCGGCCTGACATGCTGGCTCCGTCTCCCAATTTCGGTTCGTCACCGCTGCCGCACGGCATGCCATCGTCCTCGGCTGCAGCGCGTTTCGAGCCCTGTACCGTCGCCGGCGAGGAGGCTCCGGTCTGGCTCGCAGCCGCGTTTGCCGTCGCCGGCGTGCTCATCGCCATCATGTCGGCCGCGCTGTGGCAGCAGAGCCTGGCACGCACGCCCGAGGTCGCCGCCTCAGCCCCGCCGGCGGTGACGCAGGCGCCTGCGCCTGCGCCGGCGGAGCGGACGCCCGAGCCGCTGCTGAAGCCGCCGGAGACGCCGTCGCCGGAGCCGTTGCAGACCCCTGTGACGATCGCAGCCCCAGCCGCTGCGCCGGAGCCTGTCATCAGCGTGCCCAGTCCGACACCCGTCGCCGCCCTGCCCGAACCGGCGACCGCCGCCCGCAAGGCCGCCACCGAATGTTTCGCGCCGCTGTCGATCGCCTTCGAGCGCGGCAGCACGCGGCCCAATCCGGCCGACGTGAAACGGTCGCTGCCGATCCTGCAAAGCGCGTTGGCGCGCCATGGCGACGCGGCGGTCCTGGTCGAGGGGCATACAGACGCCAGCGGCAGCGAGGATCTCAACGTGCTCCTGAGCTATTCGCGCGCCAAGGCCGTCGCGGAGCTATTGAAGCGCGATGGCATCGCGGCGCATCGCATCACGGTGCGCGCCGCGGGGGCCGGCGAGGCGCGCGGCACGGCCGAGGCGGTGGCCGGCGACCGCAAGGCAATCCTGCGGCTCGCCGGCGTCGACGATTGCGATCAACTCACGGCAGCGAAGCGACCATGACGATCTATGCCATTCTCAGCGGCCTCGGCGCCGCCATTCTTCTGCTCACCGGCGGTTATCTGTTCGGCGCGCGCCAGGGCGCGCAGGCGCGCGATCTGCTGCGCCGGCAGGTGCAATTGCAGGCGGCCAGTCTCGACCAGCTGCAGGAGCGGAGCAATCAGGAGGCGGCCGAGCGGGAGACCAGCCTGCGCAGCGCCATCCAGGACGTGCTGGCGCCGCTGGTCGAGCGCGAGCGCATCTCGCTGGATCTGGCGCAGCTCGCAACCCGCCCGGGCCGCCGTCGCGAGCTGGTGCCGCTGCTCGACCGGATCGCCGAGGTCGGCCGTTTCCAGACCGTGCTGCTGACCAATGAAGAAGGCCTGCCGCTCGCGGCCAATACCACCGCCCGTCATACCGAGCGGCTGGCCGCGGCCGCAACACGGCTCTCGCTGGTCGCCGAGAAGGTCAGCGGTGAGCACGCCGTCGCGCCGCTCTCGGTGATGCTGCGCGATGCAACGGAGGCCACGACGCTGTGCCGGATCTTCCGCGTCCAGGACCAGACGCTGACCCTGACCGCGCTGTCCAACGATCCGCGGCTCGCCTCCGTGGCGCTCGATCCGGCTCTCGCCAAGGTCCAGGTCGCGCTCACTGCGCCGGCGTGACGGAGCAGCAAAGCGCAAAGGGCGCAGCACCTCTTGCGAGGCGCTACGCCCTTCGCCGACCTCATTGTCAGGGATGAGGCCGACTACACGCGGGTGCGGCCGCGGGCGAGGCCCACGACGGCCGACACCAGAAACAGCACGATAGCGATGAAGAAGATGATCTTGGCGATCTCGATGGAGGCACCGGCGACGCCGCCGAAGCCGAGGATGCCGGCGATCAATGCGATAACCAGGAAGGTAACGACCCAGCCTAACATGACACGACCTCTGTCTCTCGATTGCGGTTCAAAGCGACGCGAGCCTGCGCCGTTGCCGGGACAATCGAGACCGGGAACATTGGTTCCAGGGCGCTGCACGGCTAAAAATTCGCGAATCGGCGGAACAATCGGCCCTCCCGCTGCCCCGAATTAGGGCTGTAAAACGCGGCGATCGGCCCCATATAGCCGTCAATCCCTGCTATGAGGGCTCCTCCTGCAGACCCGTTGATGCCGTCGTATGATGCCGGCAACGGGATGAGACTGATTCGCCGATGACCGAGCCCAACCGCGTGAGCCCCTTTCCTGCGCCTGACCACCAGCCCGTCGCCGGCGGTATCGCCGCGCGTGCGCGTGCCGCCGCGTCGGGGGGCGCACGCTATCTCGCGGGCCTCAATACGGAGCAGCGCGACGCGGTCGAGACGCTGGATGGCCCTGTCCTGGTGCTGGCCGGGGCAGGCACCGGCAAGACCCGCGTGCTCACCACCCGCATCGCGCATATTCTGAGCCAGGGCCGGGCGCGCCCCGGCGAGATCCTGTCGGTGACCTTCACCAACAAGGCGGCGCGTGAGATGAAGACACGTCTCGCCGAGATGCTCGGACAGGCGGTCGAAGGCATGCCTTGGCTCGGCACCTTCCACTCGATCGCCGGGCGCATCCTGCGCAGCCATGCCGAGCTGGTGCAGCTGAAATCCAACTTCACCGTGCTCGACGTCGATGACCAGATCCGCCTCCTCAAGCAGCTGCTGCAGGCCGAAAATATCGACGACAAAAGGTGGCCGGCGCGCATGCTGGCCGGCCTGATCGATGGCTGGAAAAACCGCGGCCTGATGCCGTCGCAGGTGCCGCCCGGCGAAGCCGCCGTGTTCGGCAACGGCAAAGGCGGCAAGCTCTATGCGAGCTATCAGGAGCGGCTGAAGATCCTCAACGCCGCCGATTTCGGCGACCTGCTGCTCGAAAACATCCGGCTGTTCCGCGAGCACCCCGATGTGCTCAGGCAGTATCAGAGCCGCTTCAAGTTCATCCTGGTCGATGAGTATCAGGACACCAATGTTGCGCAGTACCTCTGGCTGCGGCTCCTGTCGCAGGCGCCGTCCTCCGGTTCGTCATTGCCGGGCTCGCCCCGACCATCCATTGCTTCTTCAGAGGATGGATCACCGGCTCTCGACGCTGCGCGTCGGCCCGGCGATGACGACAAGAGCGTTGCGGTCGCTGGCCCCGCCCCCAAGAACATCTGCTGCGTCGGCGACGACGACCAGTCGATCTATGGCTGGCGCGGCGCCGAGGTCGACAACATCCTGCGCTTCGAGCACGACTTTCCCGGCGCCAAGGTGATCCGGCTGGAGCGCAATTATCGCTCGACGGCGCATATTCTCGCCGCGGCCTCGCATCTGATCACGCACAATGAAGGACGCCTCGGCAAGACCCTGCGCACCGAGGATGTCGAGGGCGAGAAGGTCACGGTCACCGGCGCCTGGGATTCGGAGGAAGAAGCGCGCGGCATCGGCGAGGAGATCGAGGAGCTGCAGCGCAAGGGCGAACCGCTCAACGACATCGCGATCCTGGTGCGCGCCTCGTATCAGATGCGCGAGTTCGAGGACCGCTTCGTCACGCTCGGCCTGCCCTATCGCGTCATCGGCGGCCCGCGCTTCTATGAGCGCGCCGAGATCCGCGACGCGTTGGCCTATCTGCGCGTCATCAATTCGCCGGCCGACGATCTCGCCTTCGAGCGCATCATCAACGTGCCGAAGCGCGGGCTCGGCGATGCCACCGTGCAGATGCTGCACGACCACGCCCGCAAGCGCCGCATCCCGCTGTTCGAAGCGGCGCGCGCGGTGGTCGAGACCGACGAGCTGAAGCCGAAGGCGCGCGGGTCGCTGCGCGGGCTGATCCTGCAGTTCGAGCGCTGGCGCACCCAGCGCGAGGTGACGCCGCACACCGAGCTCGCCGAGATCGTGCTCGACGAGAGCGGCTATACCGAGATGTGGCAGAAGGACCGCTCGGCCGACGCCGCTGGGCGGCTCGACAATTTGAAAGAGCTCATCCGTTCGATGGAGGAGTTCGAGAACCTGCATGGCTTCCTCGAGCACATCTCGCTGGTGATGGACCGCGAGGGCGCGGCCGACGAGGACGCGGTCTCGTTGATGACCTTGCACTCGGCCAAGGGATTGGAGTTCGACAACGTGTTCCTGCCGGGCTGGGAGGAAGGCCTCTTCCCGAGCCAACGCACGCTCGACGAACAGGGCCGCGCCGGGCTCGAAGAGGAGCGTCGCCTCGCCCATGTCGGCCTGACGCGCGCGCGGCGACGCGCCAAGATCTATTTCGCCACCAACCGCCGCATTCACGGCACCTGGACCACGACCATCCCGTCGCGCTTCCTGGATGAACTGCCGGCCGACAGCGTCGAGATCACGGAATCCAAGGGCGGTTCCGGCTGGGGCGGCGCCGGCGGCTACGGTCCGTCGCGGTTCGACAATGTCGAATCGTTCGGGTCGAGCTATTCCACGCCGGGCTGGCAGCGCGCGCAGGCGCGGCGCCCCGCGTCACGAGGCGCTTCGGAGGGCGGCTTCCAGGAGGAGCCATCGCCGTTCGCGGGGCGCGATCCGTTCGGCGGCAGCTTCGGCGGTCCATTCGGCCGCAACAAGCGCGGGCCCCTGACGATCGAGGGCGAGCTGGTCGCGAAGTCCACCGGAACGACCTCCGAATTCGCGCTCGGCGACCGCGTGTTTCACCAGAAGTTCGGCTATGGCAAAGTGGTCAGGATCGATGGCAACAAGCTGACCATCGCCTTCGACAAGGCCGGCGAGAAGAAGGTCGTCGACAGCTTCGTCGAGCGGGCGTGACCCGATCGCCACGGTCGACCGGGCATCGGTCCGCAGCATCGGACAACAGCAACCGAACCTCACACTTCGCCTTGGTTAGGCCTTGACCATGGCAGCGCGCGTCGTATGAGATGCAGCCATGGTCCGGGGATACGTCCTGTTCATCATTGCGGTTGTGTTGGGCTCGCCGTCATTTGCGACGGCGCAGACGGTCAGCTTTGGCGAGTCGGCCGGCCTGATCGCATCGAGCTGCGGCGCCGACATCACCGCGAATTGCCGCGGCGTCAATCTCGATTCAAACCGGCTCAAGGAGTGCCTGTCGCGCAACCAGGACGTGGTGTCAGCGCAATGCAAGGCCACCTATTTCAAGGCGTTCGAGGCGATCCAGAAGCGCATTGCCGCGCGGGTCACCGTGGCCAATGCTTGTCAGCGCGAGATCGTCAAGCTGTGCAGCGGCTCCACCAAGGAGACCAGCAAGTCGATCCCCTGCCTGATCACCGCCAGCGGCGTCAGTGCGCGCTGTCAGCAGGCGATCAGCGACGCGGGGTATCGCTGATGCGCGGAGCGAGATCGTTGATCGGCGGGTTGCTGGCCGTCGTCGTGATCACGGCGATGGCACCGGCGCGGTCGCAGGAGGTGACGCGCGACGACATCGTGCGCCAGCTCGCCCGCTTCGAGGCGGCGCCCACGCTCGATCTGCCCGCGCTCAAGCAGCAGACCCAGGAACGATCCAAGCTGCGCGGCCGCAACGAGCCGCCGCCGCAGAAGCGCCCGCCGATCGCGCCCGAGCTGATGAACCTGCCGGCCCTCAATGTCGACATCCAGTTCGACCAGGACACGCCGATCGTGCGCCCGGACTCCTATCAGACCGTCGGACGAATCGCCGACGCGATGGTGCATTCCGAGCTGCTGCCCTACACCTTCCTGATCATCGGCCATGTCGAGGCCAATGGCAGGCGTGAGGCCAATGTCATCCTGAGCCAGCGCCGCGCCGATGCGATCCGCGACATCCTGGCGAATACGTTCAAGATCTCCGTCAAGCGGCTGCAATCGATCGGGCTCGGCGAGGAGCAACTGCTCGATCCGTCCAAGCCAACGGCCTCGGTCAACCAGCAGATCCAGATCATCACGGTGGCCAAGGTCGCCGAAGAGGCGGCCGCTCCGTCTCCAGCCGCGGCCCCGGCCGCATCCAGCAAGCAGGCGCCGCGCAAGCATCGCAATTGATGCAGCCGAGACCTGCGCGGCGACGATGAACCCCGCGCGCTCCTGCCACGACTTCCTCTCAGGGTACCGCGTCAAATCATCCGCGTCCCGGGCGCGAATGGAACCCGTTCTCAGATGCCTGCGTTCGAGCCGCGGCGCGGGTGCGCCAGGATGTTGATTGCCGGTTTGTCGATGGTGCCGCTTGATGGTATAGCCCGGTCTTTGCGGCCGTCGATTGAGCGGTGGTCGGTCTCATTGACGAGCGAGTGAGCCATGAACGCCATGTTCCGACGTCAGATGGTCGACTATGTCGAATACCATCGCGATCCGCGTAACGGGTTGATGCATGTCTTGGGGATTGTCCTGCTGTTCCTGGGCGCGGTGCTGCCCCTGAGCTTGTGGCATTTCGACGCGTTCGGAATCCGCATCAGCCTGGGAGCGGTGCTGGCCCTGCCCGTTCTGCTGTATTGGCTGCTTCTCGATGCCGCACTCGGCGCCGGCATTCTCGCTTTTGCCGTCTTGTTCCTTTCTGTGGCCATGATGATTGCCGATCACGTCCATGGACCGGCCCTGTGGGCCCTGTTTGCCGCGCTGGTGATCCTTGGCCTCGTGTCGCAAGCCGTGGGCCACCGGCTGTTCGAGCGCAACAATCCATCGTTGCTGGATCACCCGGCGCATCTCTTTCTCGGACCGATGTTCGTGATGGCGAAACTGTACATGGCGCTGGGATTCCGGCCTTCGGTGGCCGACCTCGTCGCGCCCAGCTGGTCGTCGGATCGGCTCGGCTCGGACCCTCTTCAAGGCGATCAGCACTCGCGTCCGTAATGAAAGTCCTCGTCACCGGCGGCAGCGGTTTTATCGGACACCACCTTGTCTCTGCGCTGGCAGCGCGGGGCACCAAGGTCCGTGTGCTCGACATCCGCTGCCCGACCCACATGATCGACGAGGTGGAGTATATTGAGGGCTCGGTGCTCGATGCCGGCCTGGTGCGCAACGCCGTCGCCGGCGTCGACCAAGTCTACCATCTGGCCGGGCTGCCGGGCATGTGGATGCCGGACCGCGAGGATTTCTACCGCGTCAACTGCGTCGGCACAGAAAACGTTCTGGCAGCAGCGCGCGCCAGCCGTATCCGCCGGTTCCTGCACTGCTCGACCGAATCGATTCTTTTCGACTATCCGGGTTCGATGGGGGCTGCGGCGGCTGAGACGGCACCGCCGGCCGAGGCCATGCCAGGGGCCTATACCCGCTCCAAGGCGCTTGCCGAGGCGCGGGCCATGGCCGCCGCCGCCGAGGGCTTCCCGGTGGTGGTGGGCACGCCGACGATGCCGATCGGACCGCACGACAGCAACCTGACGCCCCCCTCGGCGATGCTGCGCCATTTCCTAGACAGCCGGGTTCAGCTCTACCTCGATTTCATCGTCAACCTGGTCGATGTGCGGGACGTTGCCGCTGGCCTGATCCTCGCCATGGAGCGCGGCAAGGTTGGCGGCCGCTATGTGTTCGGTGGCGAGAGCCTGCGGCTCAGCCGGATTCTCGAACTGATGGCTGCGATCAGCGGCCGCAAGCACGTCGCCATCTCGGTCCCGGGCCGGCTGGCCGAGCTGTCCGCCGGCCTGCTCGAATTCGTCTCCGATCACCTCACCAAGCAGACTCCCTCCGGCACCGCCGAAGGCGTGCGGATCGCGCGGTCGGCCTCCGACCTGTCGATCGACCGGGCCAAGCGCGAGCTCGGCTACGCGCCCCGCCCGATCGAGCCCACTTTGCGCGAGACGATCGCCTTTTTGCTCGATTCCGAGCCGGGCAAGCGGCTCGACGAGAAACAACACCCTTTTCGCACGGCGGCCGAATAGCTAAGAGCGGCCGGTCCCACGTCACATAGCGGTTTCCAAACATGCCCGGCGATGCCAGCCCCATTTCGTCGTTTGCCTTCAGCGGCTGGACCACCACCTGGCCCACCTCGCTTCTGGCCATCATCTGGCTGATCTGGCTCGCCAGCTGGGTCGGCGCCTCGTTCTGGTCCGGGCAGACCCGCAAACATGTCACGGTGATCAAGACCAGCCGCTATCATGCGCTGATCGTGCTCGGCGGCATCCTGTTCACGCCCTGGACGTCACGGATCCTCGGCGAGACGCCGTTCTGGAACCCCGGCGAGACCGGGGTCTATGTGCTGACCGTGGTGACGCTCGCCGGCATCGCCTTCACCTGGTGGGCCCGCATCCATCTCGGCCGGTTCTGGTCGAACGCGATCACCCACAAGGAAGGTCACAAGGTGATCGACACCGGCCCCTATGGCCTGGTCCGCCACCCGATCTATACGGGCCTGATCCTCGGGATGATCGCGACCGGCATCGCCGTGGGCACTGTCAGCGCGGTGCTCGGCGCCATCCTGATCTCGCTCGGCATGGCCTGGAAGGCCAAGATGGAAGAGGTCTTCCTCGCCCAGGAGCTCGGACCGGATTACGTCGCCTACCGCCAGCGCGTGCCGATGATCATCCCCTTCTTGCCGCCGGGTTGATCTGGCGGCCCAACGCCGGACTTCTCGCGGCTCAGCGCCGGACTGGCGCTTCCGGGGATACTGCCGCCGCCGGCTGGTTCGCCGCTTGCGGGAGCAGGTGCCTTGGCAGGATGATGCGCTGGCCGGGGATCAGAGGCGTGGTGGCGATCCCGCGATTAGACTGCTGCAGCGCCCATAACGGAACCCGGTAATTGGCGGCGATCTGATCGACGGTCTCGCCCGGACGGATCGGCAGCGCGACGCCACTGTCCCACAATTCCACCGATGTCTTCGGCGGCACCAAATAGCGCAGCGGCACCGGATCGGAGTCGGCGGTCGCCGAGGTCTGCGACAGCTGGCTGATCATCGTGACCAGTTGGGCATGCACATCCTCCATCTTGTCGATGTTGATATGCGTGACCTCGTCATGGTCCTTCATGTCGAAGCTGGCGTAATGGCCGCGGAAGCCGGGCTCCGGCTTGACGTCGCCGCCGCCCAGGATGTTGTCCGACAGGAACAGGTTGATGAAGCGCTGCACGTTGAGCGGCACGCTCTTGGTGGCATGCGCCGGATCGACGGTGACGACCAGGCTGACCGGGATGTTCTGCTCCTGCAGCGTGATCGCGATGCGGACGCTGCACAGCCCGCCCATCGAATGGCCGATCAGGACGATCGGCGCCTGATCCTCACGGTAATTCTTCGCCACCTGCAGCGCGATCAGGTCGCACAAGGTGAACTCGTAGACGCTGGCCCAGAATCCGGCCTTCTCGATCTTTTCGGCGAGGCGGTCCATGCCGGTCGAGAACAGCGGGCCGAGCGCGCCGCGGAACAGGTAGACCCGCGGCGGCGGCAGCTGCTGGACCGGCTGGGGCGGCAGCTCAGCCCCGGGGCGGATGGCGGCTTGGGTCGGCGACGTCGTCGCCTTGGCGGTTTTGCTGGGCGCGGTGGCCGAAGCGGCACCGGCGATCGCGGCCTGCGGCATCGCGGCAACCGCGAAAAACAGGACCAGCAGCGCGGGCCAACATCGCCCGGCTGCAGTTTCGGCGGCGTCGAGCCAGCCCCTCGTGATTCGCGCCACGCCGGTCATTCGCGCTCCCGGGAAAGCTCAAAGCTGAGATCAAGCAGGGTCATGCCCCCCTGCCATACCGCTTGTCGTCGCCGAATGGGAGCATTTTGGGGCGCATGACGGCGCCCCGCCGAGGATCAACGGTAGCCGTTGGCGCTGGCGGCGCGCTGCGGGCCAGCCATCCGATTCGGCGGCGGGGCCGGACGGCCCTTGCCGCCGAACACCACGGAATCGATCGCGCCCAGCACCTTCTGCTGCATGATCCGGTTCTTCTCGATCGTGATGTGACCGACGCCGGGAACCGACTGCACGTCCACATTCTCGAGCTTGCCGTGGAAACCGTCGTCGCGGCGGACCGGCTCGCCGGCACCGCTCGCAATGTAGAAATTGATGTAGCGCTCGGCATTGCCGCCAACGAGCTTGGTCTTGAACACCGAGTCCAGGCCGATCGCGAGCTTCACAGGCACGCCGAGCTGGCCGAGCTTGTTGATCATGTCCGGCAGCGCCGTCGCGCCGGAGGAATGGCCGACCAGGATGATGGTCTTGATGCGGCCGGCCCGATAGGCCGCCGCCGCCTCATCGGCCAGCGAGGACCACGACACGAAATTGGCGACCGTGTTCGGAATGCCCTGCGCGTCAAGCTTGGCTGCGATATCGTCGAGACCGAGCGAGAAGATGTTCAGCACGCCGCGCAGCAGATAGACATGCGTCGTGCTCGCGGCCGGCGCGGCGACCGGGCTCGGGGCCGCATGCACGGAACCGGCGCCGAGCGGCAGCGCCAACGCGACCGCCAATGCGACCATGCCGAACCAGCGCCCTGGGAGGCTGCGCGACGGGATGCTGCGCGGCGAGGTCGATCGAATGGTGCTGGAACGTGGCGTCATCGGTCCTTCTCCAAGGCGGAAACATCGAGACGGCGCGACCGTACCCGACACGCTCGCAGACGCAACATCGTCCCACATCGCCGCCGGCGTTCGTCGCCCCGACGTGGCCGCACGGCAACACTTGCCTTTCACGGTCACAGAAAAGCCCCGCAAGCGACACGATCGCGACGACGGCCGCGATTGCGCGACCACGTCGCCGTTCCTATCTGAACGCTTCGCCCGCCGTCGCGGATACCCGACCGCGCAATTTCCGAATCACATCGAAATCCGTCGAATGGCTCCCGTCATATCCGTTTCCGGCCTGTCGAAGACCTATGCGTCGGGCTTCACCTCGCTGAACAATATCCATCTTGAGATCGCGCGCGGCGAGATCTTCGCGCTGCTCGGCCCGAATGGCGCCGGCAAGACCACCCTGATCAGCATCATCTGCGGCATCGTCAATGCGTCGTCCGGCCAGGTCGCCGTCGGCGGTCACGACATCAACGCCGACTATCGCGCCGCGCGGGCCTTGATCGGGCTGGTGCCGCAGGAGCTGCACACCGATTCGTTCGAAAGCGTCTGGGCGACGGTGAGCTTCAGCCGCGGCCTGTTCGGCAAGCCGAAGAACCCGGCCTTGATCGAGAAGATTCTCAAGGATCTTTCGCTGTGGGACAAGAAGGATGCCAAGATCATCACGCTGTCCGGCGGGATGAAGCGGCGCGTGATGATCGCGAAGGCGCTGTCGCACGAGCCGCAGGTGCTGTTCCTGGACGAGCCGACCGCAGGCGTCGACGTCGAGCTGCGCAAAGGCATGTGGGACGTCGTGCGTGAGCTGAAGGCCGCCGGCGTCACGATCATCCTGACCACGCATTACATCGAGGAAGCCGAGGAGATGGCCGACCGGGTCGGCGTCATCAACAAGGGCGAGATCGTGCTGGTCGAGGACAAGGCCAAGCTGATGCAGAAGCTCGGCCGCAAGCGGCTGAGCCTGCATCTGCAGCAGCGCATCGATGCCATTCCGGAGGCGCTCGCGCCCTATCGTCTGACCCTGTCGGAGGACGGCTGGCGGCTCGCTTATGACTACGACACCAAGGGCGACCGCACCGGCATCACCAGCCTGCTCGGCGATCTCAGGGCCGCCGGCATCCGCTTCGTCGACCTCGAAACCAAGCAATCGTCCCTGGAGGACATCTTCGTGAGCCTGGTGCGGCAATGAACCTGCGGGCAGTCGGCGCAATCTACAAATTCGAGATGGCGCGCACCTGGCGCACGATCCTGCAGAGCATCGTGTCGCCGGTCGTATCCACCTCGCTGTATTTCGTGGTGTTCGGCGCCGCGATCGGCTCGCGGATCAGCGAGGTCCAGGGCGTCAGCTACGGCACCTTCATCGTTCCGGGCCTGGTGATGCTGTCGGTGCTGACCCAGAGCATCGCCAACGCCTCGTTCGGGATCTACTTCCCGAAATTCATCGGCACGATCTACGAAATCCTGTCGGCGCCGATCTCGCATTTCGAGATCGTGCTCGGCTATGTCGGCGCAGCCGCCACCAAATCGATCGTTCTCGGGCTGATCATCCTCGCCACGGCCGGGTTGTTCGTGCCGCTGCACATCCAGCATCCGGTCTGGATGCTGACCTTCCTGGTGCTGACCGCCATCACCTTCAGCCTGTTCGGCTTCATCATCGGCATCTGGGCCGATGGCTTCGAGAAGCTGCAGATGATCCCGATGCTGGTGGTGACGCCGCTGACCTTCCTGGGCGGCAGCTTCTATTCGGTCAACATGCTGCCGCCGACCTGGCACACGATCGCGCTGCTCAATCCGGTGGTCTACCTGATCTCCGGTTTTCGCTGGAGCTTCTACGAGATTGCCGATGTCAGGGTGGAAATCAGCGTCGCCATGACGCTGGGCTTCCTCGTGATCTGCATGTCGATCATCTGGTGGATCTTCAAGACCGGTTACCGGCTCAAGCATTGAGCCGGAGCCGCTCTCGGCAGATCAGCTCAGCGGCAGATCAGGTCAGCGATAGCAGTGGAAGCGGCCGTAGCCGTCGCGATAGCCGCGGCAATGGTAATGCCGGTGGTAATAGGAGCGATGCGGGATGCCCAGCGCGCCCTCGACGGCGCCGACCGCCCCGCCGACACCGGCGCCGACTGCGCCGCCCACGACCCCGCCAACCGGGCCGCCGATCCGATTGCCCTCATGGGCGCCCTCCCGGGCGCCGCGGACGATGCCCTGGGCATGGGCAGATTGTGGCAGCGCGAACCAAGCCAGCGCCAGCACGATCAAGGCGAGCGCGGCCAGCAGATAAGTCAGCCGCTGCGGCGCGCGGTCGTCGAGGACCGCGGTCCTGGCCTTCATCGTGAGCATTTTCAGTCCCGGTATCTGCATCAGGGATATGTGGAACGCAGATGCGGCCAAAAGGTTGCGGCGCCCGCACGAATTCGGCCGATTTAGAGCTTTCCTAAACAACGACACAATCGCGCAATTGTCACCATCGCGCCCGGCCGGTCGACTTGCCTGCGCGGCCTCCGCAATTAAGGTTGAACCGGGCACCGGCTGGAACAAATGCGTGTCTTGCGACATAGTGCAGGCTGCCGGCTGGGGAGCTGCGGCGCGAATGACAGTCTACGGCCTGGAGGCCAGAGGTTCGATGCGTACCACTCTTTTTGCGATTGCCGGCTTCGCTTTTCTGTCGGCCACGCCGGCACTGGCCAAGATCGATATTACCGTCGACAAGAACAACCAGATCATGACGGTCGCGGTTGACGGCGTGGAGCGCTATCGCTGGCCGGTCTCGACCGGCATTCCCTCGCGCGAGACGCCGAACGGCACATTCCGGGCCTTCCGCATGGAAGCGGACCATTTTTCCAAGGAGTTCGACGACGCGCCGATGCCGCATTCGATTTTCTTCACGAAGGTCGGTCATGCCGTTCACGGCACCGATTCCGAAGGTCGGCTCGGCACGCCCGCGTCCCATGGCTGTGTGCGCCTGTCCAAGGCGAACGCCACCACGCTGTATGATCTCGTGCAGAAGGACGGCGTGCTCAACACCACGGTGACGCTGACCGGATCGGCCGAGGTGGCGCTGGCGCGCAATCCGCGTCGCGGCACCGCCGTGGCCCGCCGCGAGGCGCCGCAGCAATATGACGACAATGGCGAGCCCGTGGTGCTGACGCCGCAGCCGCAACTGCTGCCGGGACGGCCGATCGCTCCACAGCAGCGCCCGGACGACGGCTACATCTATCCGGCCGACGGCAGCGACAATGGCGTTCGCTATCCGGCCCCGCGCGGCACCAGCCGTCGCGTCTACGACGCGCAGGCATATCCGTCGCAGCAGGACCCGTCGTATTATTACGACAACAGCAATCCGAGCTACGCGCAGCCGCGCTATTACCAGCCGCGATCCTATTATCAGCCGCGCAGCTACTACACCTATCAGGACTGACGCCTGATGATCCGCATTGTCCGGCGCAGCTGAGCTCGCCGGAACATGCGATTGACCGTCCTTCATTCCGCGCCAACGCGCTCCAGCGGCGCCGGGCTCCGCTTGGCGCCGACCTGCCCCCGGGCCGTCGCGCTGCGTTGCCGGCGCTGAACGAAATACTGGTCGGCCAGCACGCCGATCAGGATCACCGTCCCCATCACGGCGAAGTTCAGCGAGCTCGGAATCCCCAGAAGGTTGACCAGGTTCTGCAGCACCTGCAGCAGGATCGTCCCGAGCACCACGCCGATGATCGAGCCCTCGCCGCCGCGCAGCGAGCAGCCACCGAGCACGGCGGCCGCGATGGCGTAGAGCTCGTAGAACGAGCCGTGCACGGCCGGCGAGATCGAGCGGGTGTACATTGCGATCAGGACGGCGGCCAGCGCGGTCAGACCGCCGCAGATCACATAGGCCGAGATCACGACCCGGTCGGACCGGATGCCGGAATAGCGCGCGGCCTCCTCGTTCTTGCCGACCGCGTAGAAATAGCGGCCATAGACCGAGCGGTGCAGCACCAGCCAGGCGATGCCGGCCACGATCGCCAGCGCGACGACGCTGTGCGGCAACGGAAAGCCGAGCACATTGGTCCGTCCGGCGGTGAGCCATTCCAATGTCGGGAAGCTTGCACCATAGCCGAAGCCGGCGGTCGAATCCTCGGTGTAATAGCGCGCGGCGCCGCGATAGATCAGCAGCCCGCACAGCGTCACCACGAAGGGCTGAATGCGCATCTTGGTGGTGAGGGTGCCGTGCATGATCCCGATCGCGATGCCGCCCGCGATGATCAGGGCGAAGGCCACCATCCAGTTCACATCGCGGTTCACGATCAGGTCGATGAACAGCACGCCGAGCAGCGCGATCACCGACCCCACGGCCAGCTCGATGCCGCCGACGATGATCACGAAAGCCTCCGCGATCGAGAAGATGCCGAACATCCCGACCTGGTTGGCGGTGTTGGAAAGGTTGCCGACCAGGAGAAAGCGCGGATTGATGACCGCCACGACCGTGCCGACCACCAGGATCAGGATGAGCAGGCTGAGATCTTTCTTGTGCACGGGCGCCTCGTTCAGACGGTATGGCCGACGGCGAGCTGCAGCACATTGTGCTCGCTGAACTCGCTGCGCGCCAGGAAGCCGGAGATGCGGCCTTCATGCATCACGGCGATCCGGTCGCTGACCCCGATCACCTCTTCCATGTCGCTGGAAATCATCAGGATCGCCACTCCCGCATCGGAGAGCCGCCGCAGCATGTCGTAGATCTCCTGCTTGGCGCCGACGTCGATGCCGCGCGTCGGCTCGTCGAAGATCAGGACCTTCGGCCGCATCGACAGCCATTTGGCGAGCACGACCTTCTGCTGGTTGCCGCCGGACAATGTGCCAACCGGCGCTTTGACATCGGCCGCGCGGATCTTGAGGCGCTCGCGCTGATGGTCGGCATTGGCGGTCTCGCGAACCGTGTCGACCAGACCGAAGCTCGAATAGGATGCGAGATCCGGCAGCGAGACGTTCTGCGCCATCGACAATTCGAGCAGCAGGCCGCAAGCCTTGCGGTCTTCTGGAATGAGGTAGATACCGCGATCGATCGCCGCGCGCGGCGACGCGATGCGGATCGGCTCACCGTCGACGCTGATACCCCCCGCCAGCAAGGGATCGACGCCGAAAATGGCGCGCGCAAGCTCGGTGCGTCCCGCGCCGACGAGCCCGGCGAGCCCCAATATCTCGCCGCGGCGGAGTTGCAGGCTGACGGCCTGGTGGGGATAGGTCGAGGTGACGGCATCGGCAACGTCGAGGATGGTCTCACCCGGCGGCGCCGCCGGCGGCACGTAGAGAGATCTCAGGTCCCGGCCGATCATCAACCGGATCATGGCCGCTGGATTGAGCTCCTCACGCGTGAGCGCGCCGACCATGCGGCCATCCCGCAGCACGATCGCATGGTCAGCACATTGCATCACCTCGTTCAAACGATGGGTGATGAAGATGACGCTGACGCCGTCGGCCTTCAGGCCGGCGATGACCTGCATCAGCCGCTCCGTCTCCGACAGAGTGAGGCTCGAGGTCGGCTCGTCCATGATGACGCAGCGCGCGTCGAGCGACAGCGCCTTGATGATCTCCACCAGTTGGCGCTGCGCCAGAGACAATTCGGCGAGCGGCGTGTCAGGCGCGAAATCCGCACCGAGGCGATCGATCAGCGGACGCACTTTGGCACGCAGGGTCTTGCGATCGATCAGCTTCAGCAATCCGCCATGGACCGGTTCGCGACCGATGAAGACGTTGCCGGCGACGTCGAGATTGTCGAACAGGTTCAGCTCCTGATGAACGAACGCGATGCCGGCCGCGATCGCATCCGCCACGCTGTAGCTCGTACGTGCGACGCCATCGATCCGGATCGTCCCACTGCTCGGCGCGACAACACCGCCGAGCACACGCATCAGCGTCGACTTGCCGGCGCCGTTCTCGCCGAGCAGCGCGACCACCTCGCCGGGCGCGACCGACAGGCTGACGTGGTCGAGCGCGACCACGCCAGGATAGGTCTTGCCGATGTCGATCAGCTCGAGGAAGGGCTCGCCCACGCCGGCCGTCGCACTACTTTTTCAACATCTGCTTCATCTGCGCCATGAAGTCGTCGACGTTGGACTTCTCGATGACCTTGCCGGGAACGATGATGATGCCGTTGGCGGGAACGCCTGATTTGTCCCCTTGAACGACCTTCGCCATCAGCTTCATGCCCTGATAGCCCCACTCGAACGGCTGCTGCACGACCGTGCCCTCGATCGCGCCGTCCTTCACGCCGCCGAGCGTGATCGGATCCTCGTCGAAGCCAATGATCTTGATCTTGCCGAGCTTGCCCGCCTCCTTCAGCACCTCATAGATGCGCGGCGTGTTGTAGGAATAGAAGCCGACCAGGCAGCTGACGTCGGGCATGGCTGCGAGAATGTCCTCGACGTTACGCTTGGCGCGGGTCTGATCGATCTCGTCGCCACGCACGTCGACCAGCTCCACCTTCGAGCCCTTGATGGTCTCCTTGACGCCCTCGATGCGCTCGCGGGCGTTGTCGGCGCCGAGCAGGCCGACGAAGCCGACGCATTTGCCGCCGTTCGGCAGCGCCTTGAGCATCAGCTTGCCGGCATCCTTGCCGAGCTCGGTGTTGGAGGAGCCGATATAGGCGATGCGCTTCGATTGCGGAGCATCACTGTCGGTGGTGAACAGCACCGTCTGTGCGGCAACCTTGTTGAGATGCTCGGTCTGGTTCTTCGGATCGACGGCGCTCACCATGATGCCGGCCGCGCCGGCCGCGACGAGGTCATCCAGCATCCGCTGTTGCACGGCGGCGGCCGCCTGCTCCGGATATTTGAGCTGCAAGCTGTAATCGGGCAGCTCGCCTTGCGCCTTCTTCACGCCGGCCTCGGCAATCTTCCAGAAATCGGACGCGCCGTTGACGACGAAGGCCAGCACCTTCTTGTCGGCGGCTCCTGCCGAGCCCACGCCGAGCACCATCGCCAACACCGCAGACGCGCCGGCCATCCAAAGACGCTTCATCGAACCCCTCCCATGTGAAGCCGGCCTGCTTGATGCGGCCGGCATTTTTGCACTCACGACGTCCTCCGTCCGGGCGGAGGCTCCGCCTGGACTCACGGCACGTCCCGGTCGATCCGATCTGAACAAGGCGCGTCATCGGTCCGCTCTGCAAAGCGTCGTCAGGCCGGCCGTCGTCATGGAGATATCAACCGAGCTTCAATGCCCGCGTGCCGCGCTGGCGCCCGACAGAAGACCTCAAACACGGGATCCGATTGAGGCACGCACCTCAAGGTAGCATGGTCTTCGCGGGCTCGCAACTAATCGCCGTGACGAAACATCTAACCTGCATTTTGCGGTGCGGCACGCCTCAGCCGGCGCAGCCATGCACCCGCCGCTCACGGCGCTGCGACCGAGCAGGCGGTCACGGCGAGGCACGCACCTCTGATTTTACGGCAAGGCCGGACTCAGGCGCATGCGCCGCGGCGCCGGCCCATGCGAAGCGACCGGGATTCCTCGCGCCGCTATTCGCCGTCGCGCAATCGTCGATACACCGCGCCGAGAATGTTCGAATAGTCGTCGGTCCAGACGCGCTCACCATCGGTCGGCTCGGTTTCGGTCCATTTGTCAGATGAGGCGAGCTTGCCGACATCGGCCTCCTCGCGCGCGCTGACCACGACGTCCGTCGAGAAGATGTACTCGTCGTCGCGGCCGGAGTCCTCGTTGTAGACCCAGCTTTTCATGTCGTTGGCGTCGGCGATGCCGACCACGACACTCTCGAGCTCCAGATGGCGGTTGGAGACGTGCATCACCACGGCCCCCTGCGGCGCCAGCTTGGCCTTGTAGATGGCCATCGCCTCTTCTGTGGCAAGGTGGATCGGGATCGCGTCCGACGAATAGGCATCGACGATGATGAGGTCGTAGACGCCATCCGGCTCCTTGGCGAAGGTGAGCCTCGCATCGCCGATAACGGGCTTGAAGTCGGGCGCGCAGCTCTTGATGTAGCTGAAATATTTCGGATCGCTGGCGGTATCGACCATGGTCTGGTCGATCTCGAAGTACTTCCAGTTCTCGCCGGGCTCGGCGGCGCAGGTCAGCGTGCCGCTGCCGACGCCGATCACGGCCACCTTGAGCGGCGCGCCCTTGCGCTCGCGGATCGCGGTGATGGCGCGGCCGATGCCGCCATCCTTGTGATAATAGGTGATCGGCTCGGGGCGACCGGTCACCTTGGAGCCGTCGGCGTTGAGATATTTCTGCGCGCCGTGGATGGTCGTGCCGTGCATCAGCACGTGATAATGCCCGTCCGAGGTCACCACGATCTTGTGCACGCCGAAGAAGCTGCGCACGGTTTCGACGCGGCCGTCATCGGCCGGATAGGCGCGGATCAGGACCAGCGCGAGCGCAGCCGTCGCGAACACCTTCCAGCGGCCGGCATCGAGCAGCAGCGCGATCAGCGCTGCGAGCGCCCCCACCGCACCCGCGACATAGACGCGGTGATCTGCGAGATAGGTCGTGACCTTGCCGGTCAGCCCCGCCGGCACCAGCAGCGCGACGGCGATGATCGCCAGCGCGATCCAGTACCAGCGCGTGATCCGCGGCAGCCGTTCGGCTTTCTCACCGGGCCGGCACAGCGCGGCGAGCGCCAACAGGATCGGATATTCGGCGACCCAGGAGAAACTGTAGGGCGCGATCAATCCGGCGAAAAGGCCGCCGACCATGCCGCCGAACGACAGCGCGACATAGAAGCCGGTGAGGTATTTCGCGGCCGGACGCGTGCGGGCCAGTTCGCCATGGCAGGCCATCGCGATCACGAAGAAGCACAGCTGATGCCCACCGAGCGTGAGCGCCAGGTTCTGCTCGCCGCCGAAGGCAAGCAGCATGACGACGCCGGCGATCGCGAGCGGCTGCAGCGCCAGCATCCATTTGTGCGGCAACAGCGGCCGCGATTGGAACACCAGCACCCAGGTGAGCAGATAGAGCGAGAGCGGCAGCACCCAGAGCAATGGCGCGGCGGCCACATCCGTCGAGATATGCGCGGTGACCGCGATCAGCAGGCCCGAGGGCACCGCGGCCAGGAAGATCCAGCGCGCGCGCAACAGCCAGTTCGGCGCGGGCGCGTCGCCGTCCACACGTGGCAGCAGGGCCATCACCGCGACCGGCGCGCGCAGCAGCAACACGCCGCAGCCGGCGATCAGCGCGATCAGCACGGCATAGCCGCCGGTCCAGATCATGTTCTGCATGCGCAGGCTGAAGATCGGCTCGATCAGCAACGGATAGGACAATAACGCCAGGAAGCTGCCGATATTCGACGACGCATAGAGAAAATAGGGATCGGGACCCGCGGGGTGTCCGGTCCGCACGAACCAGGCCTGCAGCAGGGGATTGTTGGCGGCGAGCGCGAAGAACGGCAGGCCGATCGACACCGTGAACAATCCGAGCAGCCAGAGCGCATAGCCGGAGGTTGGCGGATCGCCCCAATGGCTGGAGATCGACAGCGGCAGGGTCAGCAGCGCAAAGCCGAGCAGCAGCAGATGAAGGGCGATCGGCAGCACCCGGCTGCGCAGCTGCGTGAGAAAATGCGCGTAGGCGTAGCCGGCCAACAGCAGGGCCTGGAAGAACACCATCGCCACCGACCACACCGCCGGCGAGCCACCGAGCCGCGGCAGCACCATCTTGGTGAACAACGGCTGCACCGAGAACAACAGCAGCGCGCTGACGAAGATCGCGGCGGTATAGATGACGAGAACCAGCCGGTTGCGCGCAGCAGACGGTTCGGCGACGGCGGGCGAAGCGATTGAGGTCATGGCAACTCCAGCAGCGGCTCGGCCGGCCTTGGATGGGGGATGCACCGCCACGTGCAGACGACACATAGCGGATCGCAGGGCGGTATGGCGAGGAGCGGCACTTTCCCTTGACGGCGCGCCGATCCGGGGCGACAGCACGATCCGGAGGAAGAGTTCCCCGCAGCCGATCCGTGTTGGTCATTAATCAGGGCTTTTTGAAGCGAACATGAACGAAACCGACGTGATCATCATCGGCGCCGGCCATAACGGCCTGACCTGTGCCGCCTATCTCGCAATGGCGGGCTTGCGCGTGCATGTGGTCGAACGCCGCAAGGTGGTCGGCGGCGCGGCGGTGACGGAGGAGTTTCATCCCGGCTTCCGCAACTCCGTCGCCTCCTACACCGTGAGCCTGCTCAATCCGCGCGTGATCTCCGAACTCAGACTGCACGAGCACGGGTTGCAGATCGTCGAGCGTCGCGCGCAGAACTTCCTGCCTGCGCCCGATGGACGCTTCCTGCTGACCGGAGAAGGCCGCACCCAGGCGTCCGTCGCGCGGCTCAGCCGGCGCGACGCCGACGCGATCGGTCCATTCTCGGCGCGGCTGGAAGCGATCGCCGACGTCCTGCGCAGCCTGGTGCTGCGGGCGCCGCCGAATCTCGTGCCGCAGTTCGGGCTCGCCGCCATCCGCGAGGCCGTCAACGCCCTCGGCACGGCCAACACGTTGCGCGCGCTGTCGCTCGAGCAGCAGCGCGACCTGCTCGATCTGTTCACGCGCTCCGCCGGCGAGATGCTCGACGACATTTTCGAGACAGATCTGGTGAAGGCCTTGTTCGGCTTCGACGCCATCGTTGGCAATTATGCCAGCCCCTACGCGGCCGGTTCAGCCTATGTGATGCTGCATCACGCGTTCGGCGAGGTGAACGGCAAGAAGGGCGTGTGGGGTCACGCCATCGGCGGCATGGGCGCGATCACGCAGGCCATGTCCCGTGCCCTGAAGGAGCTGGGTACGCTGATCGAGGTCAACGCGCCCGTGCGCGAGGTGATCGTCGAGCGGGGCCGGGCCAGCGGCGTCACGCTGGAGGATGGCCGCACGATCCGCGCCCGCTATGTCGCCGCCAACGTCAATCCGAAGCTGCTCTACACCCGGCTGGTCCCGGCGGACGCCCTGCCTGAGCCGTTCCTGGGCCGGATCCGGAACTGGCGCAACGGCTCCGGGACGTTCCGCATGAATGTGGCGCTCAGCCGCCTGCCCTCTTTCAGCGCGCTGCCTGGCGAAGGTGACCATCTGTCGGCCGGCATCATCCTGGCGCCGAGCCTGGGCTATATGGAGCAGGCCTATCTCGATGCGAAAATGGCCGGCTGGAGCCGCGATCCGGTCGTCGAGTTGCTGATCCCGTCGACGCTCGATGCGACGCTTGCCCCGCCCGGTCAGCACGTCGCCAGCCTGTTCTGCCAGCATGTCGCGCCGGAGCTGCCGGATGGCCGCTCCTGGGACGACCACCGCGACGAGGTGGCCGATCTCATGATCGCGACCGTCGACCGCTACGCCCCCGGTTTCGCCGCCAGTGTAATCGGACGCCAGGTGCTGTCCCCGCTCGACCTCGAACGACAGTTCGGGCTGCTGGGCGGCGACATCTTCCATGGCGCGCTGACCCTCAACCAGTTGTTCTCGGCCCGGCCGATGCTGGGTCACGCCGACTACCGCTCACCGCTCAAGGGTCTCTATCATTGCGGGGCCGGCAGCCATCCTGGCGGCGGCGTCACCGGCGCCCCTGGCCGCAATGCGGCGCAGGCAATTCTGGCCGACCATCGGGCGCTGTTCGGCTGAGGACAAGTCGTGTAACAGGAGTGGAAAGGTCTGTGGGTCAACGGTGGACCGAGCTGTTGACGGTGCCGGCACAAGCGCTGGGCAAGCCGGTGAACAACCCGGTCCACACCCCGTGGATCAATGGTGGAAATCGCTTCCACCAAATGAAAAACCGGGCCCAGGGCCCGGTTCTCGAGAACGCCGTCAAGGAGCAGATCACCGCAGAGCAGATCACTTCAGAGAGCTGTTGATCGACTCGAACTTGCTGCTCAGCGACGTGCCCAGGCCGTTCACGGCCGCAATGATCGCCAGGGAAATGCCGGCTGCAATCAAACCATACTCGATGGCCGTGGCACCGGATTCGTCGCGCAGGAACTTCAAAAGGAAATTTGTCATCTGTACCTCGTTTCCAGCCCGGGAACCGAGGATCGCGTGGTTCCCATGACGGGAACATTACGGTGCAGAAGCTAAGGCTGGTCTAACACGCCTGGTTCAAGTTCCGGGCGGTTTTGAAGCAATTGCTGCGAGACTTTTATGGGAAGCGCTTCAGCACCCGCGCGCAATCGACAGTTGCAGGATTTTTGGCCTCCGTTGGATCGTCTCGCTTGCGTTGACAGGGAAATCGCTTAACCACGCCGTCGAATGTTCCCAGGATCCGTGATGACCTCGACAGCCACGCCGGCAACCCATAAGGCCAGTTTCACCGTTGCAGACGAAGCCACCGCCCGCCAGGCTGTGGATGTCCTGACGGAAGTGTTCTTCGAGGGCGATGCGGCGGTTGCTGCTTTCGAGCGGCCCGACCTGCTATGGGATGTGACCGTTCATTTTGCCGATCCGCCTGATCAGGACCTGATCCGTGAACTGATCGGCGGGGCCGCCGGTCCCCAGGTGGTCCAGACCCTCAATTTCGCTGTCGTCGAGGCCAAGGACTGGGTCAAAGCGAGCCTGGACGACCTCGTGCCCGTGCCCGCTGGACGCTTCGTGGTCCACGGCAGCCACGACCGGAGCCGCGTCCCGGACAACAAATTGGGGATCGAGATCGAGGCGGCGCTCGCGTTCGGCACCGGTCATCACGGCACCACGCGTGGCTGCCTGCTGCTGCTGGACCATATCTTGAAATCCCGCGTGCCGCGGCGGGTGCTCGATCTGGGCACGGGAACCGGCGTGCTGGCGATTGCCGCCGCCAAGGCCCAACATCGCTCCGTTCTCGCCAGCGACATCGATCCGCCTTCGGTGGCGGTGGCGCGGGAGAATGCCCGGCTCAACGGCGTCGGGCCGCTGGTTCGCGTGATCAGGGCGACCGGCTTTGCCGCGGAAGACTTCGCCAAGGCCGGCCCCTTCGACCTCGTGCTGGCCAATATCCTGGCCAATCCGCTGCGGCAGCTGGCAAGTCCGATGCAACGCCATTTGGCGCGTTCGGCCGATGTGATTCTGTCTGGATTGCTGACCACCCAGGCCCGCAGCGTCATCGCAGCCTATCGCGCCCGCGGCTTGGTTCCGGTCCGGCATCTGCGCATCGAGGGCTGGAGCAGCCTGCTGTTGCGCAAGTCGGACTGATCTAGGTCAGACTGAGCGAAGTCCGACTGAACGAACTCAGATTGAACGGGGTCAGACTGAACCGGGCCAGACTGACCGATGCCTAGGGATCGGTGAGGTCCATCAACGGATCAGCCCCGGCGTCATTTCTGCGGCTTCGCGCGTGAATCGCTGGCTTCGGGCTGGCCGCCCGATGGACGGCGGATACGGGGTTCGACAAGACGATTGACCAAGCCAGCAAGTCTGCTGCGCGGTTTCTCGGCGACCGCAGGCGCCGGACCATGCGAGGCCGGAGCTGACAGTTTTTCGAAGGTAAATGCAGGCATTGTGCGTCCCCTCGTCGTTGAGTTGAGGCACTCCCCGGATTGTGCGACCGTGGGTGATCTTGACGATCGTGGCCGCCATCCAAACGTTTCCTCGTCGCATCTCTTTCGGATGACCGACATGCGACAGCAAATCTTTTTGCACAGGCGAATGCAAGGAGATTCTTCGTGCACTGCACTGTTGCGCGGAGGATAGTCTGCGGCTGACAAGACCCTCTCCTAAAGTATGAGAACGATGTTCGAAGCTCACTTCCAGACATTCGAAGATCCCGAAGCCGGCGTCGCCTTGACGGCCCGCCTCGCGGCGCTGCGCGAGGAACTTGCCCGGCGCAAGCTCACCGGCTTCATCGTGCCGCGCGCCGACCAGCAGCAGAACGAATATGTGCCGCCCTCCGAGGAGCGGCTGGCTTGGCTCACCGGCTTCACCGGCTCGGCGGGCCTCGCAATCGTGCTGCCGCAGGCGGCCGGCTTGTTCGTCGATGGCCGCTACACGCTGCAGGCCGGCAAGCAGGTCGACGGCAAGGCCTGGACGGTGGAATCACTCATCGAGCCGCCGCCGGAGAGCTGGCTGACCCGTCATCTGCAGAGCGGTGACCGCGTGGGCTTCGATCCCTGGCTGCATACGACCGCGGCGGCCGAGCGCTTCGCCGCGGCCTGCGCCAAGGTCGGGGCCGAGCTGGTCGCCGTCGAAGGCAATCCGATCGACAGCATCTGGACCGAGCGCCCGCTGCCGCCGCTCGGTCCCGTGTCCATCCACGGCGCGGAATTAGCGGGCGAAAGCGAGGCGGACAAGCTTGGCCGGATCCGCGAGGAGATCGGCCGTCTCGGCGTCGAGGCGCTGGTCCTGTCCGACTCCCACAACGTCGCCTGGACCTTCAACATTCGCGGCAGCGACGTCTCGCACACGCCATTGCCGCTGTCCTATGCGGTGGTGCCGAAGAGCGGGCGGCCGACCATCTTCATCGATCACCGCAAGCTCTCGAATGTCACGCGCGATCACCTCGAGCGGAACGCCGACGTGGCCGAGCCGGATGCGCTGACGGCCAGCCTGGGCCGCTTGGCCCAGTCGGGCGCGGCCATCGCACTCGATAGCGCCACGGCGGCCGACGCCCTGACACGCTTGATCCTGGACGCCGGCGGCAAGCCGGTGCGCGGCGCCGATCCCGTCAGCCTGCTCAAGGCGGCCAAGAACCAAGTCGAGATCGAAGGCACACGCCGCGCCCATCGACGCGACGCGGTCGCCTTGGCGCGCTTCCTCGCCTTCATCGACCGCGAAGCCCCGAAGGGCACGCTGACCGAGATCGATGCGGTGGAGGCCCTGGAGAGCTTCCGCCGCGACACCGCTGCGCTCAAGGACGTGTCGTTCCCGACCATTTCGGGCACCGGCCCCAATGGTGCGATCGTCCATTACCGTGTGACCCGGAAGAGCAACCGGCGCATTGTGCCGGGCGATCTGCTGCTGATCGATTCCGGCGCGCAATATCAAGACGGCACCACCGATGTCACGCGGACGATCGCCGTGGGCACGCCGACCGGGGAGATGCGCGACCGCTTCACCCGCGTGCTGCGCGGGCATCTCGCCATCGCGCGCGCGATCTTTCCCGACGGCACCACAGGCGCCCAGCTCGACACGCTGGCGCGGCAGTTCCTGTGGCAGGCCGGCATCGATTTCGAGCACGGCACCGGCCACGGCGTCGGCAGCTATCTCTCGGTGCATGAGGGGCCGGCGCGGATCTCCAAGCTCGGCACCACGCCGCTGAAGCGTGGCATGATCCTGTCGAACGAACCCGGCTACTACAAGACCGACGCGTTCGGCATCCGCATCGAGAATCTCGAGCTCGTGGTGGAAAAGGAGATCGCAGGCGCGGAGAAGACGATGAACGGCTTCGAGGCGCTCACGCTGGCGCCGATCGACCGCCGCCTGATCGACGTGGCCATGCTGAGCGCCGAGGAGCGCGCATGGCTCGATGCCTATCATGCAAGGGTCAGGGAGACCGTCCGTCCGGCGCTCGACGAAGCCGACCAGCACTGGCTCGATCAAGCGACCGCCCCACTCTAAGAGGCGTTTACGGATCATGCCAGGACGGCGCAGCAGGACGCTGCACATCCGGCAGACGGCGTGCCGTCGCCCGGGGCAGCGCCTGCCCCATCGGGCGGCGGCGCTGCGGAACGGCCGCCGCTGCGGACATGGCCGCATGCGGAAACAGGCATTTCCGCGGCACGGAAGCTCGCTACATTCGGACGCGTTCGACATGACCTGAGCGACGCGTTCGATGCATGGAATGATCAGCAGACCGCCCCGGACCGCGACCATCCAGGCGGCTCCCTCGCGCACGGTGCTGATCCTGCTGGTCGTGATGACTGGGCTGGCGCCGATCTCGCTTTATCTGCTGGTCCCGGCACTGCCGCTGCTGGCCACCACGTTCGGGCGCGATGCCTCCGTGGTCCAGATGACGGTGTCGTTCTACATGATCGGCATCGCGATCTCGCAATTGCTGCTCGGTCCGCTGTCGGACCGGTTCGGCCGGCGGCCGGTGATGCTGGCGGGGCTGGCATTGTCGATCGTTGCGAGCTTCGGCTGCATCTTCGCTGCCACCCTGCCCCAACTGATCGCGGCCCGCTTTTTCCAGGCGCTCGGCGGCGCCAGCGGCATGGTGATCAGCCGCGCCATCATCCGCGATCTCTATCCGCGTGAGCGGATCGGGGCGATGATCAGCCTCGTCGTTGCGGTCATGATGATCGCGCAGATGCTATCGCCGCTCACCGGCGGCCTGATCGAGATCGCGTTCGGCTGGCATGCGATCTTCTACGTCGTCGCCGCCGTCTCGGTTGCCGTCGCCATCGCCGTGACGATGGCACTGCCGGAAACACGTCCGACCCGCGTCGAAGGGGCGAGCTTCCGGCGCGATGTCACGGCCCTCGTCAAGAGCCGCGCCTTCCTCGGCTACATGCTGTGCCAGGTGCTGGCGTCGCAGATCATCTTCGCCTTCGCCGGCGGCGGTCCCTATATCGTCGAGGTGCAGATGGGCCGCTCCTCGGCGGAATATGGCGCGTGGTTTGCGACCACGGGCTTTGCGTATTTCGTCGGCAACCTGTTCTGCGTGCGCTACGCGCCGCGCCATTCGCTCGACCGGCTGATCTGGTTCGGACTGGGGCTGCAGCTCACCGGCGCCGCGCTGAACTTCACGTGGAGCCTGTTCGGATTCAATCAGGTGCCGTCGGTGCTGTTCGGGACGCAGATGCTGCTGATGTTCGCCAATGCCGCGGTCATGGCGAACTCGGCCGCCGGCGCCATCAGCGTGCGCCCTGGCGCCGCCGGCACCGCCTCGGGCGCGATGGGCTTCCTGCAGATGGGCGTGGGCGCGCTGACGTCGCAGCTCGGCGCCTATCTCGGCGGTCATTACGCGACCACGCTGCCGCTGACATCGGCGATCCTGGCGCTCTCCCTGGCCTGCGCCTGCAGCATGATCTTCCTGGTGCCGCGCACGGCGGTCACGGTCACCAAGGAACTGATCGAGGCGGCGGAGGAGGATGAAACCGGGGTGATGTGACCCCGATGTGCGGGACTGCACAACCGGGCGTCACGCTCGGTATCATACCCGCGAAGGCGGGTATCCAGGACGCCGAGGCCTGTCGTCTCGATGAGGACTGCCTCTGGAATACTGGATCATCCGCTGTCGCCGATGATGACAATGGCGGGTGTGGCAACCGGTGTCTGCAGCACCGCATCGCGGCGTTGCTACTCCGCGATCAGCTGCAGCCACTCGTCCTCGGTGAGCACCTGGACGCCGTGCTTCTGGGCGTCCTTCAGCTTGGAGCCAGCGCCGGGACCGGCGACGACGTAGTCGGTCTTCTTCGAGACCGAGCCCGACACTTTGGCGCCGAGTCGCTCGGCGGTGGCCTTGGCCTCGTCGCGCGTCATCTTTTCCAGCGTGCCCGTGAACACCACCGTCTTGGTCGCGATCGGCGAATGGCGCTTCGGCTTCTCCGCATCGAGGATCTTCACCTCCTGCGTCAGCCGCTCGACGATGCCGCGATTATGATCCTCGGCGAAGTAAGCCGCGACGCTCTTGATCACGGTGTCGCCGATCTGATCGAGCGCGTCCATCTCGGCGATCGCCTCCTCATCGCCCGCGGCCACCTTCAGGCAGGCCTCGTGAAAGGCATCCCATGAACCATAGCCGCGCGCCAGCGCCAGCGCCGTGGTCTCGCCAACATGGCGCATGCCGAGCGCATAGATGAACCGCTCCAGCGCGATCTCGCGCCGTGCGTCAATGGCGTTGAAGAGGTTGCGCACCGAGGTCTCGCCATAACCCTCGATCTCCTCCAGCTTCAGTCTGGCGTTGCGCTTCTGCAGGGTGAAGATGTCGGCGGGCTCCTTGACCCAGCCCTGCTCGAAGAAGAACGCGATCTGCTTCTCGCCGAGGCCATCGATGTCGAAGGCGCGGCGCGAGGCGAACAGCTTCAGGTGCTCGATCTTCTGGTACGGACAGGCGAACTCGCCGGTGCAGCGTGCACGCGAGCCCTCCTCACCGGTGGCCGTCTCCTCGCGGACGACGTCGGTGTGCAGGGGACAAGGGCACGTCTTGGGGAGGTGAAATGGCCTGGCCTGGGCGGGACGCTTGTCGATGACGACGTCCACCACCTGCGGGATGACGTCGCCGGCGCGCTGGATCACGACGGTGTCGCCAATCCGGATGTCGCGTCCCTCGCGCAGCACCTCACCCTTGTTGCCGATGCCTTTGATGTAGTCCTCGTTGTGCAAGGTGACGTTCTGCACGATGACGCCGCCGACCCCCACCGGCTCCAGCTTGCCGACCGGCGTCAGCGAGCCGGTGCGGCCGACCTGGATCTCGATGTCCTTGAGCACCGTCATGGCGCGCTCGGCGGGAAATTTATGCGCGATGGCCCAGCGCGGCGTGCGCGACACGAATCCGAGCCGCTCCTGCCAGTCGATACGGTCGACCTTGTAGACGACGCCGTCGATGTCGTAGTCGAGCTCGGCGCGCTGCTCCTCGATCGAGCGGTGAAACGCGATCAGTTCCTCGACCGAGTGGCACAGCTTGGTGAGCGGATTGGTGGTGAAGCCGCACTGCTCGAACCATTTGATCATGCCGGTCTGCGTCTCCGCCGGCGGTGTGCCGCTGATCTCGCCCCAGGCATAGGCGAAGAAGCCGAGCGGCCGCGAGGCCGTGATGGCCGGGTCCTTCTGGCGCAGCGAGCCGGCGGCGGAGTTGCGCGGATTGGCGAAGATGGTGTCGCCGGCCTCCTTCTGGCGCTCATTGAGCGCGAGGAAGGCCTGCTTGGTCATATAGACCTCGCCGCGGACCTCGCAGACATCAGGCCAATTGCCGCCATGCAGTTTCTGCGGAACGTCCTTCAGCGTACGGATGTTGGCGGTGACGTCCTCCCCCTCCGCGCCATCGCCACGAGTCGCCGCGGTGACGAGTTCACCGCCCTCATAGCGCAGCGACATCGACAGGCCGTCGATCTTCGGCTCGGCCGAGAAATCGATGCGATCATCGGCAAGCTTCAGGAACCGCGCGATCCGGCCGACGAAGTCGCGCACATCCTCCTCGGCGAAGGCGTTGTCGAGCGACAGCATCGGCACCGCATGCCGGACCTTCTTGAAGCGGCCCGAGGGCGTGGCGCCAACCTTCTGCGACGGAGATTCGCTGCTCACGAGCTCCGGGAAGCGTGTCTCGATGGCGTTGAAGCGACGGCGCAGCTCGTCATATTCGGCGTCCGAGATCTTGGGCGCGTCGTCCTGGTAGTAGAGCCGATCATGGACCTCGAGCTCCAAGGCGAGCCGTTTCCATTCCACCTTGGCCTGCGCCTTGGTGAGTTCCGCAACGTCCACGGGCTTCTTCGGTTTTGCTGTCTTCGGCATGCTGCGCACTATGCTGGGTCATTGCGGGCGGGGCCAAGCCTGGCCGTGAGGCGCGCCCGGGCATGACGGTGTACACAATGCGCGCTGTGGTGCCAAAGCCGTTCGGCCCGGCTGCTCCAGCCCAGGACGCTCCAGTCTCAGGACGCCCCAATCAAAGGACGCCCCGTCTCGGGACGTTCCAACCTAGGCCGCCGCCGCCTCCAGCAGCCGGTCCGCGGCGGCGCGGGCCTCCGCGGTGACCTCAGCGCCCGCCAGCATGCGGGCGATCTCCTCGCGGCGGTGCAGGGTGGCGAGCGTGTTGACGCGGGTGACGACGCGCTTGCCGCGATCCAGCGCATCCTTGGAGATCAGGAGATGCTGATCGGCCCGCGCGGCCACCTGCGGGGCATGGGTGACGGCCATGACCTGGACCCCATGGGCAAGCCGCGCCAGCCGGGCGCCGATGGCATCCGCCACCGCGCCGCCCACGCCGGTATCGATCTCGTCGAACACCAGCGTCGGGGCCGAGCCGCGGTCCGACAGCACCACCTTGAGCGCCAGCAGGAACCGCGACAACTCACCACCGGAGGCGACCTTCATCATCGGGCCCGGCCGCGTGCCGGGGTTGGTCTGCACCCAGAACTCGACCCGGTCGATGCCCTCCGGCCCCGGCGCGTCGGCGTCGCTGTCGACCTGAGTCATGAACTTGGCCCGCTCCAGCTTGAGCGGCGCGAGCTCGGCATGGACGGCGCGGTTCAGCTTCTCCGCCGCCTTGCTGCGGGCCGCCGACAGCTTGGCTGCCGCCGCGGCATAACGCCCATCCGCCGCGGCGGCCGCGGCTTCCAGCTTCTTCAGCTGCTCGGCGCCGGCATCGATCAGGACGACATCGGCGGCATATTTGGCCGCCAGCGCCGCCAGCCCGTCGACCGGCGTCGAATATTTGCGCGCGGCCGCCCGCAGCGCAAACAGGCGCTCCTCGATGCGCTCGAGCTCCAGCGGATCGAAATCGGTCGCCGCGAGCGCGGCGGTCAGATGCTGGTCGGCTTCCTCCAGCGCGTTGATCGCGGCATCCATCGCCTTCACCGCCGGGTCGACCAGCGCCGGCGAACTGACCGCGCGCCGTTCCAGCCGCCGCACGGCGGCGGCGAGCGCTGCAATCGGCGACTGGTTACCGCTCACGGCATCCTGCGCATCACGCAGATCGCCCGCGATCTTTTCGCCCTGCATCATCGCGGTGCGGCGGGCGGCGAGCTGCGTCTCCTCCCCCTCCTTCGGCGCCAGCTTCTTCAGCTCGTCGGCGGCATGCCGCAGATAGTCGGCCTCACGGGCCGCCCGTTCCATGCCCGCGCGATGCTGGTCCAGTGCCGTGACGGCGGTCCGGCGCGCGGCCCACAGCGCCTCGACCGCGGCGACGTCCTTCTCCAGACCCGCAAAGGCATCCAAGAGCCGGCGGTGGGTGGCGGCATCGACCAGCGCACGCTCATCATGCTGGCCGTGGATCTCGACCAGCGTGGCGCCGATCGCCTTGAGCGTCTGCACGCTCACCGACTGATCGTTGATGAAGGCACGGGTGCGGCCGTCGCCATATTGGACGCGGCGCAGGATCATCTCACCATTGGCATCCAGGCCGTTGGCGGCGAGGATCCTTGCGGCCGGATGCTCCTTGCCGATCTCGAACACGGCCGTCACTTGGCCCTGCTCGGCGCCGTGGCGAACCAGACTGGCATCGCCGCGACCGCCAAGGGCCAACGCAAAAGCATCAAGCAGGATCGACTTGCCGGCGCCGGTCTCGCCGGTCAGCACCGCAAGCCCATTGGAAAACTCGAGATCGAGTCGTTCGATCAGGACGATGTCACGGATCGACAGTCGCGCCAGCATGGAGGCTCAAGTCCTTCGTAACGGGGCGGGAAGCCCCTGAGCGAACGACTCGACGCTAGCAGCAAAACGAGAACAAAACAAGAAAATAGAACAAACCAGGACCGCGACTCGCGGTCCGGACCGTCTCAGCCGAGACCCAGTTTCTTGAAGGCCCGGGAGATGTAGGAGCCCTTGTTCTCCTCGGGTTCCACGCCGCCGGACTTCACGAGGTTATAGGCGTCCTTGTACCACTTACTGTCAGGGAAGTTGTGGCCAAGCACGGCTGCGGCGGTCTGGGCCTCGCCGACGATCCCGATGGTCATGTAGGCCTCGGTCAGCCGGTACAGCGCCTCTTCGACGTGGCGGGTCGTCTGATACTGCGTCACGACGGCCTTGAAGCGGTTGATGGCCGCCGTATAGTCGCGCTTCTGCATGTAGTAGCGGCCGACGTCCATCTCCTTGCCGGCGAGCTGGTCGCGGGCGCCCTCCATCTTCGCCTTGGCGTTGGTGGCGTATTCGGAGTTCGGATATTTGCGCACCACCTCTTCGAGTGCGGCGATCGCCTTCTCGGTCCGGCCCTGGTCGCGGCTAATATCCGGGATCTGGTCGTAATGCGACGCGGCGATCAGGTATTGCGCATAGGCGGCGTCCGGGCTGCCCGGATGCAGCGTGACATAACGGGTGGCCGCGCCGATACAGCCGTCATAGTCGCCTGCCTGATAGGACGCATAGGCGGACATCAGCAGCGATTTACGCGCCCAGTCGGAATAAGGATGTTGTCGGTCGACCTCTTCGAACTTCTTGGTCGCGCCTTTGACGTCCTTCTTCTCGTTCATGAGGTACAAGCCCTCATTGTAGAGCTTGTCCGCGGGCTCATCGACGAACGTATCGTCCTTGGCCAGGAACTTGTCCCACAGCCCGCCGGTGCCGCAACCGGCCAGCGGCAGCGCGAGCAGGACCAGCGAGGCCGCCAGACGCAGGCTGTGGCCGGCGGACATTGCGGGATGACGGACTTCGCGCGTGAGACGCTGTATCGACATGCTTCTTTGGAACCTGATGCCTGTGATCTGATCTACGCCGCGTACCATGAACACCGTCTCATGACCGCGAAGGAAGGATGATCCCTGCCTGGGGCGCATCACGCCGCCCCGGCCTCTCTAATCGAAAAACCTTCGTCAACCAACCGCATAGGCAGGCAATTCGCCCGGATTAAGGCGACACCTGGACGGCGGCATTCGAACATGGTTAGCGCGGAAAAAGCCTTTGGAAAACAGTCGGATGACGAACCGAATGCGACGTGCCGACGCATCCCGGACACAGCCGGTCACAAAATAGTTGGAGTGACGCGATCTGCGGGTGGGCGCAGCAGCTTCGCTGCACCGAATCCCGTCGTCGAGAACGTGCGGTCAGACCTCAGGACACATCCGGACCGAAGGCGGGGGCGATCATGCCGCCAACCATGCCGCCGACCGCTTCTGCGGCAACGCGCGGACGACGCACCGTCTCGCCTTCGACCACCCGCCACGCGGTGCGATCGGCCATCAGCGCGGTCAGAACCGCGTGGTTGAGCTTATGCCCGCCGCGAACCGAGCGATAGGTTCCGAGCATCGGCAGACCGGCCAGCGCCAGATCGCCGATCGCGTCGAGCACCTTGTGACGGACGCATTCGTCGGCGTAGCGGAGGCCTTCCGGATTGAGCAGGCGCTCTTCGTCGAACACCAGCGAATTCTCGAACGAGGAACCGAGGGCGTAACCAGCGCTCCAGAGCCGGGCAACGTCGCTCATGAAGCCGAACGTCCGGGCCCGCGCGATCTCGCGACGGAAGCGCTCCGGGCTGAGCTCGAAATGATAGGCTTGCCGGCCGATCACGGCGTTGGCGAAGTCAACCTCGACCTCGACCTGGAAACCGCTGCTGTTCGGACGCAACTCGCCGACCGAGCGGCCGATTGCGACCTGAACCGGCTTGAGCACCTGGATGTAGCGGCGCGCAGCCGATTGGGTGAGGATGCCGGCCTGGTCGATCGCCGCCACGAACGGCGCTGCGCTGCCGTCCATGATCGGAACTTCGGGGCCGTCGATCTCGATCAGGGCGTTGTCGATGCCCATGCCGCACAGTGCGGCCAGAACATGCTCGGCGGTCGAGACGAGCGGACCGTTGCGGTCACCGAGAACGGTGGCAAGCTCGGTGGCGGTGACGGAATTGAAGGCGGCCTTGACCTCGCGGTCGCATCCGTCGAGGCCGGTGCGGACGAACACGATCCCGGTGTCGATCGGCGCGGGGCCGAGGGTCAGGCTGACGGGAGTGCCGGAATGTACGCCGATACCAGTGACGGTGGCTTGCGAACGAAGCGTGGTTTGCCGGCTGAATTTCATCGACTATCGCCCAAGACCCCACCTGAATGTCCCGCCGGCCGCCCCTCGCGAAACCGACTCACTTTCAGGTATCCCCAAGTCACGGCAGACCTTATCGAGGGCCCCAAAGAGCGCCAACTCACGCTTCTTTACGGATTGTTACCCCATCTCTGCCGTATTCGCGCCAAGCCTTAACCAAACTGGAACGCCGCCTTAACCCTCCGGTCCCCCATCCAAACACCCAAAAGATAATTAATCATTTAAAATCAGTTAGTTGAACAGCTGCAAATGACATCCGAGAGCGCAGCAAAAAGCCCGGCTCTCACGAGCCGGGCCTGTTTGGCACCGTCGGTGCTGTAACAATTCTCACGTCGCCTGCCGGCGCAGGAAGGCCGGGATGTCCAAATGATCGTCGCCCTGTGGCGCCGGCGCCACAGGCGCAGGACGGCCATGGGGGTCCAATCCCTGCGGAGCGGGACGGCGCGCATATTCCGAGACCGGCGATTCGTGACTCGCGATCTGTTGGGCAACGTTCCGCTGCGGCTTTCGTTCCGGCAGCGGTGGCATCTGCGGCATCGCCGGACCCGCGGTGCGGGACGCGATCGGCGGCTCGTTCTCCTCGTCACGACGACCGAGGCCGACATTGGCGAGACGCTGCAGCAGCGACATCCGGGTCTTCTGCGGATGCTCCTCCCCCTCGTCGCCCCTGGCCTGCCGAATCTCGGCCTGGGCCGGCATTGGCAGATCCTCGAACTTCGGCATCCGGGGCGCGCGGGTCGGGACGCGCTCAGCGGCCTGCGGGATGAAGGTCTCCGGCGGGGCAGCGGGTTCGACCGGAGCGGCACGCTGCGTCTCCGGTTCCGGGAACAAGGACGGCTTCTGGGCGATCGGCCGCACCGTCACGTCGCCATAGGATGCAGGCTGCACCGGAGCAGCAGCGGGCGCAGGCTCGCTGGCCATGGCAGCGGCAACCGCCGCCAGCGTATCGCGTTCGACATTCGGCACCGGACGCGGCGCCGGAGCGACCGGCGCGGGCCCCGCGACGGCCGGGGCCTGCGAGGCCTGCTGTTCCAGCTTGGCGGCGCGCTCGGCGAGACGCTGATTGTCGGCACGCAGGCGCGCGGTCAGGTCGGCAAGACGGCTTTCCGGAAGACCCGCATGAGCGGTCGGGGCGGCGGCAATCGGAGCGACAGCCGCCGCCGGCTGTGCAGTCGTGACGTTCCGGTTGAACTGCGCCTGCTCGATGCCGGTGGCAACCACGGAGACGCGGATCAGGCCGTCGAGCGATTCGTCGAAAGTGGCGCCGACGATGATGTTGGCGTCCTGGTCGACCTCCTCGCGGATGCGGGTGGCGGCTTCGTCGACCTCGAACAGCGTCAGGTCCTTGCCGCCGGTGATCGAGATCAGCAGGCCACGAGCGCCCTTCATCGAGGAATCGTCGATCAGCGGGTTGGCGATCGCGGCTTCCGCGGCGGTCAGCGCGCGCTTCTCGCCCGACGCCTCGCCGGTGCCCATCATGGCCTTGCCCATCTCGCGCATGACGGCGCGGACGTCGGCGAAGTCCAGGTTGATCAGGCCTTCCTTGACCATCAGGTCGGTGATGCAGGCCACGCCCGAATAGAGCACCTGGTCGGCCATCGCAAAGGCGTCGGCGAAGGTGGTTTTCTCGTTGGCCACCCGGAACAGGTTCTGGTTCGGAATGATCAGCAGCGTGTCGACGACCTTGTGCAGCTCGGCGATGCCGGACTCGGCCGTGCGCATACGGCGCTGGCCCTCGAAATGGAACGGCTTGGTGACGACGCCCACCGTGAGGATATTCATCTCGCGCGCGGTCTTGGCGATGACGGGGGCCGCACCCGTGCCGGTGCCGCCGCCCATGCCGGCGGTCACGAACACCATGTTCGCCCCCGAAAGATGATCGCGGATCTCGTCGATCACCTCCTGCGCGGCGGCGGCGCCGACATCCGGCTGCGAACCGGCACCGAGCCCCTGGGTCACCTGCGTGCCCATCTGGATGATGCGTTGCGCCTTCGACATCGTCAGCGCCTGCGCGTCGGTATTGGCGACGACGAAGTCCACGCCCTGCAACCCGGCCGTGATCATGTTGTTCACGGCATTGCCGCCCGCGCCACCAACGCCGAACACGGTGATCCGGGGCTTCAGCTCGTGGATATCAGGAGGGGTAATAGTGAGTGCCATGGTTGCCTCTCGATCACGCGCGCGTGGGTTCGCCCCGGCCGCCGGCCGCGGGTGGTGTTGGTGAAAATCGCATGGAGCTGAAAATGGTCATCAGAAGCCCTCGCGTAGCCATCGTCCGACCTTTCCGAAGTAGCCGTCGGTTCCTGTCCCGACCTGCCGCGTATGCCGCGGTTCGACATGTTCGAGATGCGCGTATTGCGGATAGACGAGCAGCCCGGTGGGCACCGCGAAGGCGGCGTTCTTGGCTTCGTTGGGAAGGCGGCCGAAGCCGAGCGGACGGCCGACCCGCACCGGGCGGTCGAGGATCCGGGTCGCAAGTTCGACCAGACCCGTCAGCTGGGAGGCGCCTCCGCTGAGGACGACGCGCGCTTTGGGTTCTGCCGCAAAGGGCGAATCCTTCAGCCGGTCGCGGACCATTTCAAAAATCTCCTCGGCGCGGTGCCTGACAATGTTCGCGATGGTGGCGCGGGACACGATTTGCGGAACATCCCGCTCATTGTCCCCGGCCGTCGGAACAGACATCAACTCACGCGCGTCGGACCCGCCGGTCAGCACCGTGCCATATAACGTCTTGATTCGCTCGGCATCTGCAATGCACGCTGACAGGCCTCGCGCAAGATCCATGGTCACGTGATGCCCGCCGAGCGCAAATCCGGACGCATGCACGAACCGCCCGCCCGAATAGGTCGCGATCGTCGTGGTGCCCGCCCCCATCTCCACCACCGCCGCGCCGAGATCGGCTTCGTCGTCGGTGAGGACCGAGAGCCCGGCAACATACGGGCTCGCCGCCATGGCCTCGACATTGAGATGGCAGCGCTCGACCACGAGCATCAGATTCTTGGCCACGGTCGCATCGGCGGTGACGACGTTCATGTCGACGCCGAACTGCCGCGCCAGCATGCCGCGAGGATCGCGAATGCCTTTCACTCCGTCGAGCGTGTAGCCGACGGGAAGCGCATGCAGCACCGCCCGTCCCTCGCCGGTGGCGTGGTGCATGCCGGTGGAGGTCACCCGGCTGACATCGGCCTGGGTGACGGCGCCGCCGCGAATGTCCGACGTCGCCTCGATCAGATGCCCCATGACGCGGCCGCCGGCGACCGGCAGCAGCACGGACTCGACCCGCACCTTGGCCATCCGCTCGGCCAGCGCGACGGCCTGTCGCACCGCCTGCTCGCAGGCGACCGGATCGACCACGGCCCCGGCCTTGACGCCGCGTGACTGGATCTGGCTGTAGCCGATCAGCTCGACCGCATGGGTGCGGCCGCGCAACGCGTCGCTGGGCGGCGCCGGCCTGAGACGCGCGATCATGCAGGCGATCTTGCTGGTGCCGACGTCGAGCGAGGCGACCAGCGCGGTGCGCTTCTGCGCCATGGGGCGCGTTTTCGGCGTCTGACGATCAAAGCCGGTCATGCGTCACCGGCTTTCTTCTTGGACTTGGCTTTGTCCTTGAACAGATCCTCGCGCGCTTTGGCGGCGTCGTCGGACAATTGCACGGTCAGACGATCCGGCAGGCGCATGTCGATCGCGACGATGTCGCGCGAGAACAGCTTGTCCTCCTGATCGAGCCGGCTCAGCGACGCCAGGGCGTTGCCCACGTCGTTCTCGGGCAGGCGGATGTCGAGCCCGTCCTTGGTGCGCAGGTTCCAGCGCCGCTCGCCGACGAAAATCGCCGCCTTGGTGACGGCGCGCACCTGCGGGTAGCGGGCGAGCAGCGCCAGGAAATCGCGCGCGCGGCTTTCGGCGCCCTTGCCGACGACGAGCGGGAGGGTCAGGAAACGGCGCGACACATAGGGTTCGAGTACGGCGCCGTCATCGGCGATCACCGAGAGCCGACCGTCCTGCTGCCACAGCGCGAACGCCTTGCGCTCGACGATGTCGATCTGCAGCTGGTTGGGGAAGAACTTCTGCACCGTCGCGTCGGCGATCCACGGATTGGCCTTGAGCTTGTCGCGAACTGCGGCGGCGTCGAGGAACAGCAGCGAGGAGCGGCCGGTGACCCCGCCGATGGCGAGCACCTCGTCCTGCGTCAGCTGCTTGCGCCCATTGATCGCGACCGCGGTGATGCGGAAGCCCGCGGCGTTGGCCAGCGCATTGCGGGTATCGGACAGGGCCGCGCTGACGTCCTGGGCGTGGCCGCCCTTGACGATGCCGAGCCAGACGCTGCCGAACAACAGCCCGACCGTCGCCACGGTGCCGAGACGATGCGGCAGATAACGTTCGACCAGTTCGACGATGCGCGGCGGCGCCTCGCGATCAATCACCGGCACGAGCGCGGCCGGCGCCGTCTTGGCGCCGCCCTCCCCAGATGCCCGGCCATGTTTGCCGACTCGGGGGAAGCGGAAGCGCGGAAGGCGGGCAGAGATATACTCGCGCAGCAGGATCGCCGCGCCAAGGGCAGCGGCTTTCAGGTTCGCTTGAGGCCTCTGCGATCGAGCGAGGCGTCCTGCACCATCCATTGCACGAGCTCATCAAACTGTTGCGTCCGCAAATACGTCGCGGACCCGCGCCGCTCGACCTCGACCCGCCCGGACGCTGGTGACCACGGCGATGCGTTTCGTCACGACAGCTCAAGGCAGCCGAGCACCACTGAGGCGCCAGCGTTAACCTTCGGACGTCCTGGTAAACAAAAAGTAAAATCGGTCCGGTCAGGCGATTTTTTTCTTCGATCTTTGAGGACCTTGTCTCGAATTCTTAAGCATTTTACCGGCTACAGGAACCGCTGCAGGGCGGCCAAGCCGGGTTCCTTCGGGGGTCCTGCCGGGGACGCGCTACCGGGCCGCACGGCGCTTCGCCAGGTCGATCTGCTGCTGCAGGAAGTCGCGGAACGAGATGTTCTGCGCGGCCAGCGCCTTCGGGTACAGCGAGGCCGCGGTCAGCCCCGGCAGCGTATTGGTCTCCAGATAGACCGGGCCATTGGCCGAGACGATGAAATCGCTGCGCGAATAGCCGCCGCATGACAGCGCGCGATGTGCCTTGATGGCTTCGGTCTGCAGCGCGGCCGTGATCTCCGACGTGAAGCGGCCGGGGCAGATTTCCTTGGTGGCGGTCGCGAGATATTTGGCGAAATAGTTGAAGGCGCCATCGGCCGGCAGGATCTCGATCGGCGGCAATGCGATCAACGATCCATCCGGCTGCTCGAGCACGCCGCAGGTCGCCTCCGTGCCGGTGACGAAAGGCTCGATCAGATACTCCTCCGTCGCTGCGGCAGCCCGGACCGCGACGAGATCCTGCTTCGCGTTGACAAAGATCAGGCCGAAGCTGGAGCCGTCCTTGACGGGTTTGGCGATCAACCGGCCATGCTGCGCCAGTGCGGCCTCGGCATCGGCGAGCGAGACGCCTTCTGCCACCGTGACGCCGCCGAGCACGGCAAAGCGCTTGGCGGCGACCTTGTCGAAGGCGAGATGCGAGGCAGCCGAGCTCGAGCCCGTAAACGGCACGCCGCGCATCTCACACATCACTTGAAGCTCGCCATTCTCCGCCCGGCCGCCATGCAAAGCGAGCACAAGCACGCGATCCTCCGCCTTGGCACGGTCGAGCGCATCAGCGAGAGTCCCGATCCGCGGGCCGTCGGCCGTGAACGGCTCCTCGAACGGCCTGGCATGCGCGACCAGCGCCTTGCCGCTCACCCGATGCACCGTGTCGTCGGCCTCCCAGAACCAGAGGTCGGAATCGGGCAGCGTCGCATGCAAAGCCTGCGCACTGGCGACCGAGACAAGCCGTTCCTTGTTGGAGCCGCCGAACAAAATCGTAGTGCGCATCAATGTCTTCTCGGGCTGGTCTGCAACTGCGCCGGCAGTTGCGCTGGAAGGGTTTGAGGAGGCGGGCGAACCTACCTCGCCTTGAGTCCGATCCGCTTGATCTCCCACTGCAGCGCGATGCCCGATGTCGCTTCGACCCGTTCACGCACGGTCTCGCCGAGCGTCTCGATGTCATCGGCGGTGGCGTTGCCGGTGTTGATCAGGAAGTTGCAATGCATCTCGGAAACCTGCGCGCCGCCGACCTTGAGCCCGCGGCAGCCCGCGGCATCGACGAGCCTCCAGGCGGAATGTCCCGGCGGGTTCTTGAAGGTGGAGCCACCGGTCTTCTCGCGGATCGGCTGCGCCGTCTCGCGATGCGCCTGCACCTCGGCCATGCGCCCCCGGATCGCTTCGGGATCCGAAGGCTTGCCGCGGAAGCGCGCCGCCGTGAAGATCAGCGACGGATCGGCGCCGCTCGCGCGATAGGTGAAGTTCATGTCGGCATTGGTGAAGTGGTGCGTCACGCCCTGGCGGTCGATCGCGGTCGCCTCGACCAGGATGTCCTTGGTCTCGCCGCCATTGGCGCCCGCATTCATGCGCAGCGCGCCGCCGATGGTGCCGGGAATGCCGAACAGGAATTCGAGACCGGCGAGATTGGCTGATGCCGCGACCTCGGCCACCCGCTTGTCCAGCGCCGCGGTGCCGGCCGTCACGATGTCGCCGTCGGCCTTGACCTCGCCGAACGCCCGCGGCGCCAGCCGGATCACGACGCCCGGCACCCCGCCGTCGCGCACGATCAAATTGGAGCCGACCCCGATCACATAGACCGGCAGTTCGGCCGGAAGATGCTTCAGAAAGTAAGCGAGGTCGTCAGCATCCGCCGGCGTGAACAGCACCTGCGCCGGTCCGCCGACGCGAAACCAGGTGAGCGGCGCCAGACCTTCATTGGCCAGCAGCCGCCCGCGCAATTCGGGCATCGCAGCTTTGAGGTCGGGCGTGATGTCGGCGAAGCTCACCACCCCTACCCCAGCGCCTTGAGCTCGTCGGGCAAGGCATAGGCCCATTGGGTGATGTTGCCGGCGCCGAGGCAGACGACGAGGTCGCCGGATTTGGCGAGGCGCTTGACGATGCCCGCGAGATCGGCGGCCTGCGGCAGCGGCAGCACGTCGCGATGACCATGGGCGCGCAGGCCGAGCACGAAATGATCACGGTCGATGCCTTCGATCGGCGCCTCGCCGGCCGGGTAGACGTCGGCGACGATGACGGCGTCCGCATCGTTGAAGCAGGTGCAGAACTCCTCGAACAGCGACTGCAGGCGGGTGTAGCGATGCGGCTGCACCACGGCGATGACCTTGCCGCTGGTGGATTCACGCGCCGCTTTCAGCACGGCCGCGATCTCCACCGGGTGATGACCATAATCGTCGATGATGGTGACGCCGTTCCACTCGCCGGTGCGGGTGAAGCGGCGCTTGACGCCGCCGAAGCCGGCGATCGCCTTGCGGATCGCCTCGTCCGAAATGCCGAGCTCATGCGCGACCGCGATCGCCGCGGTTGCGTTCGAGGCATTGTGCCGGCCCGGCATCGGCAGCGTGATGTCCGAGATCTCGTGCGTCGCGCCGCTCTTGCGATCGCGGAACACGACCTTGAAGCGCGAGCCGCCATTGGCGGGCGAGAGATCGACCAGCCGCACGTCGGCCTGCGGGTTCACACCGTAGGTGATGATGCGACGGTCCTCGATCTTGCCGACCAGCGCCTGCACCACCGGATGATCGATGCACATCACGGCAAAGCCGTAGAACGGTACGTTCTCGACGAAGGCGCGGAACGCATCCTGCACGGCGTCGAAGGTCTTGAAATGATCGAGATGCTCGGGATCGACATTGGTGACGATGGCGACATCCGCCGGCAGCTTCAGGAAGGTGCCGTCGCTCTCATCGGCCTCGACGACCATCCAGTCGCCGGCGCCGAGCCGCGCATTGGTGCCATAGGCATTGATGATGCCGCCATTGATCACGGTCGGATCGATTCCGCCGGCATCGAGCAGCGCCGCCACCATCGACGTTGTCGTGGTCTTGCCGTGGGTGCCGGCGATCGCGACGCAGCTCTTCAGCCGCATCAGCTCGGCCAGCATCTCGGCCCGCCGGACGACGGGAATGCGCTGCGCGCGCGCCGCCATCAGCTCCGGATTGTCACGCTTGATCGCGGTCGACACGACGACGACATCGGCGCCCGCGACGTTCTCGGCCTTGTGCCCGACGCTGACCGTGATGCCCTTCTCGCGCAGGCGCGCGACGTTGGCGTTGTCGGAAGCGTCGGAGCCCTGCACCGTGTAGCCGAGATTGCACAGCACCTCGGCGATGCCACTCATGCCGATACCGCCGATCCCGACGAAGTGGATGGGTCCGATCTCGCGCGGCAGTCTCATGGGCGTCTCGTCTCAAGGGTTCCGGGCACACCTCGGGAAGGGCGCAGCCGCGAATCATCAGCCCTTCTTGCAAGACATGACCGACCGGGACAAGTCCGCTCGGGCCCTCAATATTGCGATTTCGCAAGCCGTTCGCCCGATTTTGGCCGGTGTTGAGCCGCCCGACGGCAGCGATTTGGGCCGCCCGGCAGCTTTCAGGATTCGTTAAGCGCGATCGCAGACGAGCCGCCCCGAGCCGGATACCTGCAATTTTTGCGCGTCCTCCGCAGCAATGCGCGTGGCATGGCTGGTGCTGCGCACGGGCGGTCCGGGCGCACCGTCAATATTCAATGGAGAATCCTGCCGATGTGCTCGCTGTGTGAACCCCGATCTCCCGCCCTATCCCGCCGGCGACTGCTCGGCGGCGGCGCCGTCCTGGCCGCGGCGGCGGTCGGCGCGCTGCCGGCCTTTGCGAAGGACGCCAAGGGAGCAAGCAACAGCGTCGTGCCCCCTCCGAATGCGATCTCTCCGGACGACGCGATGAAGCGCATCGTCGACGGCAACGCCCGCTACGTCGCCGGCAATCTCGACAACAAGGATTTCTCGGCCGGCCGTGCGGCGCGCGCCGCGGCCCAGTATCCGATCGCGGCGATCGTGAGCTGCGCCGATGCCCGGGTGGCGCCGGAGCTGGTGTTCGACCAGGCGCCGGGCGAGCTGTTCGTGGTCCGGGTCGCCGGCAATTTCGTCAATGACGACGGTCTCGCCAGCCTGGAATATGGCGTCAAGTTCCTGGGTACGCCGCTCGTGCTGGTGCTCGGCCACAGCGGCTGCGGCGCCATCGATGCCACCATCAAGGTCCTCAAGGACGGCACCAGGCTGCCGGGCCACCTTCCGACCCTGATCGATGCGCTGAAGCCCGGCGTGGAGGCTGCGATCGCGAAGAAGCCGCAGGACCTGCTGGCCGAGGCCACGGCGGAGAACGTGCGCAGCAATGTCCGGCGCCTGTCGACCGCCAAGCCGATCGTCGGCCGCATGGTCGCCGAGGGCAAGGTGAAGATCGTCGGCGGCATCTATGACATCGGCTCCGGCCGGGTCACGATGATCTGACGCGTCACGCCGGCTGCAGCGCGCGATCGGCACGCGCGGCTGCGGCCGCGAGCCAGGTCACCTGGTGACAGAACCAGGCCTCCACGGACGCCACGAAACCCGGCATCAGCGTCAGGCGCCGGCGTCCGTCGTCGAAACGCAGCAGCCGGCGCTCTTCCATCGCCGCCAGCAGATTGCGGATATGGGAGCGCGAGACGCCCAGCATCGTTGCAAGCTCCGCCGTGGACACGTCGACGACGTGGCGCCCAGCGGCGGACCGCGCGACGAGCGTGAGCGCCAGGTGGATGCCGCTATCGTGCTCGTCGGTCCAGGCCAGATCCGGAAATCCGGTCAGGGGCCGGCTGTCGCGGCAGAGCCAGGTCGCGCATTGCCGGATCGTCTCCGCGTAGAAGCTCTGGTCGTCCCGCAGTCGAACGCTCAATCCGCCGGCCTCAGTCAGTCGCGCATGACAATCCAGATGCAGGGCAAGCCAACCTCGCAGACCTTCGAGGATGACGGATCCTGGCACGAGATAACGGATCCGGCCGTCCCCGGGATCGCGCTCGATGGTGACCAGCGACAGACCCCGCAGCACCGCGACAAAGGCCGCGGTCTGCCGCGGCCCCGGCAGCCGCATCTGCAGACGGGTCAGGGTCGGGCGCTCGACCGGCTGGCGCGCTGACATATGCATCATCACGATGTGCGCCACGATTTCCGTCGGGGCGCGCTGACCGAACAGCTTGATCATCAGGCGCTGGCCACGCAGCGGCGCAATCAGCTGGTCGCAGAATCCAACGAACACGGGCGCGAAGGATGGATGGTCGCGCAAACGCATCGGATGATCGTCCCCCGCGATGGCGCGCGCGTCAGCGCTCCGGTTCGTCATCGGATCACCGCGCGCCCGACCAATCAGAGCCCTGCGGTCTTGATCACGAGATCGGCCAGACGCTCCGCGGCATCAAGCCGGCCGGCGGCGCGGGCGGCCTGTGCCATGGCCGCCAGGCGCACCGGCTCGGCGGCGAGCGCCGAGATCTCCGAAGCCAGCCGATCGGACGTGAAGTCGCTCTGCACGATCCGGATCGCGGCATTCGCGTCCGACAGCACGCCGGCATTGGCGTACTGATCCTGATCGATGGCCCCCGGCAGCGGCACCAGGATCGAGGGCCGGCCGATCGCGGCGAGCTCCGCGACAGTGCCCGCGCCCGAGCGCGAGATCACGAGATGGTTGGCGGCGAGACGGGCCGGCAAATCGGTGAAGAACGGCTGCAGCTCGGCATTAATCTTGAGCCGGTCATACACGGCGCGGACCCGCGCCATGTCCTCCTGGCGGACCTGCTGGGTCAGCACCAGCCGGCTCCATAGAGCGGGCTCGAGCCGCTCGATCGCGCCGGGCACGACGTCGCTCATGACGCGGGCGCCCTGGCTGCCGCCGACCACCAGCAGCCGCAGCGGGCCTGCGGTCTCAGGCGCGGCATAGGGCACCGCGGCCGCTTCGAGAATGGCGGGACGCATCGGCGTGCCGACGGTGGTAGTCTTTCCAGAGAGCGCCGGATCGCGGTCGAGCACGCCCGGCAACGAGGTGGCGATCGCCTTCACATGGGCCGACAGGAAACGGTTGGCACGGCCGAGCACGGCATTGGCATCGTGGATCAGGCTGGGCACGCCGGCGAGCCGCGCCGCCAGCAGCGGTGGCACCGTCGGATAGCCGCCAAAGCCGATCACGGCGGCCGGCTTGAGCCGCCGCATCAGGTTGAAGGCGGCCAGCGTGCCGGTGCCGAGCAGCAGCGCCGTGCGGGCGAGCGCCACCGGCGAACGGCTGCGTACCGTCTCGCTCGGCACCACATCGATCATGTCCTTGGTGAACAGGCCGCTGTAGCGCAGCGCGCGCGCATCGGTGACGAGACGGACCCGGTAGCCGCGCTTGATCAGCTCGACACCGAGCGCTTCGGCCGGAAACAGATGACCGCCGGTGCCGCCGGCGGCCAGCAGAATGAGGGGCGCAGAAGAGGTCATGCGCGCTTGTTTACAGCCAATATGTCGTCATTGCGAGCGAGGCGGCTTACGCATAATTGCGCAGCGTCCCCGCAGCGTCGGTGGCCTCGGCTTCGATCCGTGGCCGCTGCCGCGTCAACGCCAGCATCATGCCGACACCATAGGCGAGCGACACGATCGAGGAGCCGCCATAGGAGATGAAGGGCAAGGTCATGCCCTTGGCCGGGATCAGCTGCAGGTTGACCGAGATGTTGATCGCCGCCTGGATGCCGAACAGGATCGCGAGGCCCGACGCCGCAAAGCGCGAGAAGCCGTCCTCGCTGGCATAGGCGCGCGACAAGGTGCGGATCACGATGAAGCCGAACAATGCAACCAGCGCCAGGCACAGGATGATGCCGAACTCCTCGGCCGCGACCGCGAACACGAAATCGGTGTGGCTGTCCGGCAGGCTGCGCTTGGCGATGCCCTCGCCCGGCCCGAGGCCGAACCAGCCGCCATTGGAGAACGCCTCCATGGCCGTGTCGACCTGGAAGGTGTCACCGGACGCCGGGTTCATGAAGCGCTTGATGCGGCCGGCGACGTGCGGGACCAGCAGATAGGCGCCGAACAGACCGGCGGCCGCGGCCCCGGCGAGGCCGGCGACCCAGATCATGCGCATGCCGGCGATGAAGAACAGCGAGCCCCAGACCATCAGGATCAGCATGGTCTGACCGAAATCCGGCTCCATCACCAGGAGCGACACCAGCATCAACAGCAGCACAAGCGCCATCGTGGTCGCCGGCATGTCCGGCCGCCGCGCAGATTCCGAGAACAGCCAGGCGGCGACGACGACGAAGGCCGGCTTGGCCGCTTCCGAGGCCTGGATGTTGACGCCGACCAGCGTGATCCAGCGCCGCGAGCCCTTCACCTCCGGGCCGACGGCGAGCGTCAGCACGATCAGCACGATGGCGATCGCGAACACCACCAGCGCGCTGCGCCGGATCTGCCGCGGCGACAGGAAGGACACGCCGATCAGCACGATGAAGGACGGCAGCAGGAACAGGACGTGGCGGTTGAAGAAGTGGAACGCGTCGAGCCCGATGCGCGTCGCGACCGGCGGGCTCGCCGCCAGCGACAGGATCACCCCGCAAAGCATCAGCGCCAGGATCGCGCCGAGCAGCGGCTTGTCGACCGTCCACCACCAATCGGACAGCGGATTGCGTTCTTCACGGGAGAGCATCGGACGTTCACCTGAGCCTTAGGGAAGCAGCCCATTGGCGCCCAGGATGGTTATCGAAGGCTTAAGACCTGTCCGCTGCGACAGCGCTGTGTGCCGTCGCGTCACGATGAACGACGTGGACCTCGGCATCCTTGGCCACCCGCCTTCGCGGGTGAAACAAGCGTGTGGTCGACGATGGTGAGCTAAACCACCCGCTCCACACCCGGCAGCGCCTGCACCAGATCGCGGAAGCGGGCGCCGCGGATCTCGAAATTGCGGAATTGGTCGAACGAGGCGCAGGCCGGCGACAGCAGGACCACGGCGTCCGTCAGCCCGGAAGCTTCGGCATCGGCAGCGGCCTGCGCCACCGCGACCTCGAGCGTGCCGGACATCGCGTGCGGAACCTTGTTGCCGAGCGTTCCGGCGAACTCCGCCGCGGCCTCGCCGATCAGATAGGCCTTGCGGATGCGCGGAAAGAAACCTTCGAGGCTGGTGATGCCACCGGCCTTGGGTTTGCCGCCGGCGATCCAGAAGATGTCGGCGAAAGACGACAGCGCATGCGCCGTCGCATCCGCGTTGGTGCCCTTGGAGTCGTTGACAAACAGGACATGGCCGCGGCGGCCGACCTGCTCCATGCGATGCGCCAGCCCCGGGAAGCTGCGCAGCCCCTGCTGCAGCACATCCTGCTTCACGCCGATCGCGAGGGTAGCGGCGGCGGCGCAGGCGGCGTTCTGCGCATTGTGCTGGCCGCGCAGCGAGCCGATGCCGCCGAGCCGCGCGACCTCGCTGCGCGCGCCACTTGCGCTGCGCAGGATGGTCTCGTGCTCGACATAGAGACCGTCAGCCAGCGGGTTCTTCACCGAAACGCGCACCACGCGCTTGCCGGCCTGGTCGAGCCGATCGGCGATCGCGCGCGAAAAGCCATCGTCCACGCCGATGATCGCGGTCCCCTCCGGCTTGACGCCGGCAACCAGGCGCTCCTTGACCGCGGCGTAGTTTTCGATCGTGCCGTGGCGGTCGATGTGATCCTCGCTGACATTGAGCAGGATGCCCACGGTCGGATCGAGCGACGGCGTCAGGTCGATCTGATAGGACGACATCTCGATGACGTGAACCCGGCCCATCCGCGGCGGCTCCAGCGACAGGATCGCGGTGCCGATATTGCCGCCCAGCTGGGTGTCGTAGCCGGCGGTCTGCATCAGATGCGCGATCAGCGCCGTCGTCGTCGATTTTCCGTTGGTGCCGGTGATGGCGACGAACGGCGCATCCGGTGCGTGCCGCCTGCGCTCGCGGCAGAACAGCTCGATGTCGCCGATCACCTCGATGCCGGCCTCGCGCGCCTTGAGCACGCTCCAATGCGGCACCGGATGGGTCAGCGGCACGCCGGGCGCCAGCACCAGCGCCGCGAAATCCGACCACGACACGGTGCGCAGATCCGCGGTGACGAAGCCGGCTTTGGCAGCCTCGGCCAGCCGCTCGGCGCCATCGTCGCCGGCCACGACGTCCGCACCGCCCGCGCGAAGGGCGTGGCAACTGGCGAGCCCGGACCCGCCAAGGCCGAACACGGCGACGGTCTTTCCGGCGAATGAGGTAACGGGGATCATGTCAGCGCAGCTTCAGGGTCGACAGGCCGACCAGCGCCAGCATCACGGAGATGATCCAGAAGCGGATCACGATCTGCGGCTCGGTCCAGCCGAGTTGTTCGAAATGGTGATGGATCGGCGCCATCTTGAAGATGCGCTTGCCGGTCAGCTTGAACGAGGCCACCTGCACGATCACAGACACGGCTTCGAGCACGAACAGGCCGCCGATCACCGCCAGCACGATCTCGTGCTTCACCGCCACGGCGATCGAGCCGAGCATGCCGCCGAGCGCCAGCGAGCCGGTGTCGCCCATGAAGATCGAGGCCGGCGGGGCGTTGAACCAGAGAAAGCCGAGCCCGGCCCCGAGCACCGCGCCGCACAGCACGGCGAGCTCGCCGGTGCCCGCCACATAGTGGATCTGGAGATAATCCGAGAACACGGCGTTGCCGGCGAGGTAGGCGATCAGGCCGAAGCTCGCCGAGGCGATCATCACCGGAACGATCGCGAGGCCGTCGAGACCATCGGTGAGATTCACCGCGTTTCCGGCGCCGACGATGACGAAGGCGCCGAAGATGACGTACATCCAACCGAACTTGATCACGAGATCCTTGAAGAAGGGAATCGCAAGGCCGGTCGAGGACGGGTCGCGTCCGAGCCGGACCAGCGCATAGCAGGCGACCAGTGCGATGCCGGCCTCGATCAGGATCCGCGCACGCCCGGCAAAGCCCGAATGCGACTGCTTGGTGACCTTCAGGTAATCGTCATAGAAGCCGACGAAGCCGAAGCCGAGCGTCACCGCCAGCACGATCCAGACGTAAGGATTGAGCGGATTGGCCCACAGCACGGTCGAGACGACGAGGCCCGACAGGATCATCAGGCCGCCCATCGTCGGCGTGCCCTTCTTGCTGATGATATGCGATTGCGGGCCGTCGGCGCGGATCGGCTGTCCCTTGCCCTGGCGCAGGCGCAGATGATCGATGATCCAGGGACCGAACAGGAATACGAACAATGCGCCGGTCACCACGGCGCCGCCGGTGCGGAACGTGATGTAGCGGAACACGTTGAGCAGGCCGCGAAACATCGCCAGGCTCGGAAACGTATTCGTCAGCTCGATCAACCAGTAAAACATCCAACCCGCCTATGCCGCTTCGCCGAGACCGAGCCACGTGATCTCAATGGATTCGCGGGCGCGAATCCGATCCAGCCTCTTTTAACCACGATCGGAGCCGGGTGCGAATCGTTGCCTGCGAGGGCATGATCCCTCCGGCATGGCTGCCCCGCTGCCGATAGCCAGATTTTGTTCCACCGCGCCGCGATATCGCCCGATTTCAATTCGAGGCCTGCAGCGCAGCGGCGAGCTTCTGCACGAACTTGTTCACCCAGAAGATCTTCTTGCTGCCCTTGATGACGACGACGTCGTCCGGTGCAAGCAGCGCGGCCACCTGGCTGGCGTCCAGTGTCGCCGGGTCCTCGTGCCAGCCGAGTCGCTTCTCCGGCGGCAGCTTCTCGAACAGATGACGCATCAGCGGACCGACGCAGTACACCCCGTCGATCCCTGTGACATGCCCGACCATGTCGGCATGATAGGCCGGCGCCTCGTCCCCCAGCTCCAGCATGTCGCCGATCACCGCGATCCGCCGCCCGCGCACCGGCCGCGCCTGCAGACTGTCGAGCGCCGCCGCCATGCTCGCGGGATTGCCGTTGAAGCTGTCATCGATCAGAACGATCTCGCCAATGCGCTGCTCGACGCCCCGCCCGGTCATGATGCCGACCTCGCCCAGTTCGCGCGCCAGCAGCACCGGATCAAGCCCGGCCGCGGCGACGGAGGCGAGTGCCGCCAAGGCGTTATGCAGGCGATGCGGTGCCCCCGGGGTCAGCGAGAACGCCAGATGACGGCCGGCAATGTCAGCCGTGACGTCCCAGCTCTCGCCGGCAGGAACCTTCGACATGGCATGAACGTCGGCGCCAGCGCCGAATCGCAGCACCCTGCCGGGCCATTCGGGCGCGGCAAGATCAACCGGCAGCACCAGGATGCCGTCCGACGGCAACCCACGCGCGATCGAGACCTTCTCCTTGCGGATCGCCTCAAGGCTGCCAAGCTTCTCAAGGTGCACCGGCTGCACATTGACGACCAGCGCCACCGTCGGCTGCGACAGCTCGGTCAACCGCGCAATTTCCCCTTGCTGGTTCATGCCCATCTCGACCACCCACACCGAGGCGCTCGGATCGGCGTTGCACAGCGTCAGCGGCACCCCCCAGAAATTGTTGAAACTCGACGGGCTCGCGGACGCTCCGGGATAGGTGGCGATGAACTCCTTGGTCGAGGTCTTGCCGGCGCTGCCAGTGAGACCGATGACCGGGCCGTGGAAGCGGGCCCGCGCCGCGCGGGCGAGCGCCCATAACCCGTCGATCAACGTGTCCGGCACCACCAATTGCGGAACGCTGATGCCGTCGACTCGGTGCGGAACGATCATCGCGACCGCACCGGCCTGCTCGGCATTGGCCGCGAATTCCCAGCCGTCGCGGCTGGAGGCGAAGCTCGAGACGAACCCCCCGCTCGGCGTGCCGCTCAGCGCAACGAACAGGCTGCCGGGCTTCACCGCGCGGCTGTCTTGCGTCACGAGATCGATTGGCGTCTCCGGATAATCGCCGGCAAGGCCGAGCGCGCGCGCAACCTCAGCCACCGTCCACAGCGCCTTCGTCATGATGCCCTCGCTGCCAATGCGTCCGCGACCGCTTCATGATCGCTGAAATGCAGGGTGGTGCCGCCGATGATCTGCCCGACCTCATGCCCCTTGCCGGCAATTACGAGGGCGTCGCCAGGCTGCAATTCGCCGATCGCGACCTTGATCGCCTCGGCGCGGTCGCCGATCTCGCGCGCACCGGGCGCGGCAGCCAAGATCGCGGCCCGGATCGCGGCCGGATCCTCGCTGCGCGGATTGTCGTCGGTGACGATCACGCGATCGGCCTCGGCGGCAGCGATAGCGCCCATCAAAGGCCGCTTGCCGGTATCACGGTCGCCGCCGGCGCCAAACACGACAACGAGCTTTCGCGCGGCATAGGGCCGCAGCGCCTGCAAAGCCTTGGCCAGCGCATCCGGCTTGTGCGCGTAGTCGATGAAGATGGGCGCGCCATTGTGCTCGCCGACCAGTTCGAGCCGGCCCTTGGCGCCTTCAAGCGTCTCCAGCGCCTCGAACACGGCCTGCGGATCGCTGCCGGTGCCGATCGCGAGTCCCGCCGCGACCAGCGCATTTTCGACCTGGAACGCGCCGACCAGCGGCAGGCGGATCGTGTACATGCGACCGCAATGCTGGAGCTGGAGCTGCTGGGCGAAGCCATCGATGGCTGCGGCGACGAGCCGGATGCCCGCCCCCGCGCCATCGCCATGCGTGCCAACGGTCATCAGGCGAAGATCGCGCGCTTGTGCCGCGGCCATGACATCCGCCGAGCATTCATGATCGGCCGAGATCACCGCAGCACCGCCGGGGGGCACGAGATCGCGAAACAGCCTCAGCTTGGCGTTGAGATAATGCGCGAGGTCGGGGTGATAATCCATGTGATCGCGCGAGAGATTGGTGAACCCGCCGGCCGAGACCCGAACACCGTCGAGGCGATATTGGTCGAGCCCGTGCGACGACGCCTCGAAGGCCAGATGGGTGACGCCGTCCTGCGTGATCTCATCGATCTGCCGGTGCAGCGCGATCGGATCGGGCGTGGTCAGCGAGCCGTAGACCGTGCGCTTGTCCGACACCAGGCCGACCGTACCGATGCTGGCCGAGCTGTGACCGAGCTTCTGCCAGATCTGCCGCGTGAAGGCCGCGACCGAGGTCTTGCCGCTGGTCCCAGTCACGGCGGCGATCGTCGCCGGCTGGCGCGGATAGAACCGCGCTGCGGCCATCGCCAGCGCCAGCCGCGGGTTAGGCAGCTCAACATAAGGTACGGACAGCGCCGTGCCAGGCGGAGACCCGCCGGCCACGGCGATCGCGCCGGCCGCAATGGCCGCAGCGATGAAGCGGGCGCCATCGGTCTTCGCTCCGGACAGCGCGAAGAACAGATCGCCGGGCCGGACCGCGCGGCTGTCAACGGCCAAGCCGGAGACGTCGACGGCGGCGATCTCCGGGTCGCGCCCAGCCGCATCGCCGAGAAGATCGTGGAGTTTCATCCTGGTCCCGCACCAGTTCCGCCCCGCCCCCTGCGGGCGGCGGCGTCAAAGCCAGCAATTCGACGACGGCTTACTGTGTCAGGCGCGATGCCGCAAGAATTTGGCGGTCGGACGGCGGCAGGTCGAAGCGGGGCTCGATACCGAGCAGCGGCCCGATCCGGGCGATCACGTTGCCGGCGGTCGGCACCGCGTTCCAGCCGGAGGTGATGAAGCCGTAGGTTTCCTTCAGCGGCTGGGGCTCGTCCAGCATGATCAGAAGCTGGTACCGCGGCTTGTCCGCCGGGATCACCGCGGTGAACAGGGTCAGCACCTTCTTTTTGGCGTAGCGACCATTGATCACCTTCTCGGCCGTGCCGGTCTTGCCGCCGATATAATAGCCCTTGACGTCGGCCTTTCGCGCGGTGCCGACCTCGGCATTGAGGCGCATCAGATAGCGCATCTTCTCGGAGGTTTCCGGCTTGATGACGCGCTTGGCCAGCGCCATCGCCTCCTCTTCCGTGCGCTTCATGAAGGTCGGCGGGATCAAGAGGCCACCATTGACCAGCGCGCTGACGCCCATCACGCCCTGCAACGGCGCCACCGCCATGCCGTGACCGAACGCGATCGTGACCGTGTTCAACTCAGCCCAGCGCTTCGGCAGGATCGGCGAGGCGCTCTCCGGCAGTTCGGTGCGCAGCCGGTCGAACTGACCCATCTTGCGCAGGAACGCCTTGTGCGCCTCCACGCCCTGCGTCAACGCGATCCTGGCAGCGCCGACATTGGAGGAGAAGTAGAACACTTCCTTCATGCTGAGAAAGCGGCCCTTGGGCTCATCGTCATGGATCGCGAACTTGCCGTAATGCAGCGGCCCGCGTGCATCCCAGAGCGAGTTGAGATCATATTTGCCGGTGTCGAGCGCCATCGCCAGAGTGAAGGCCTTGAAGGTCGATCCCATCTCATACACGCCAGTTGTCAGGCGGTTGATCCGATCTGGATCATGCGCTTCCTTCGGGCTGTTCGGATCAAAATCCGGCAGCGACACCATGGCAACGATCTCGCCGGTCCTGACATTGACGACGAGGCCGGAAGCCGCCTTGGTCTTGAACTTCTCCTTGGCTTTGAGCAGTTCGTCGCGCAGCGCATGCTCGACGCGCAGATCGACCGACAGCTCGATCGGGCGTTGCAGCCGATCGGTAGCAAAGCCAGCGCGGTGCAGGTCGGCGAGGCCCTGATTGTCGAGCCACTTCTCCATACCGGCGATGCCCTGGTTGTCGATGTTCACCAGGCCGATCAGATGCGCAACCTCGTTGCCGGTTGGATAAACGCGCTTGTTCTCGCGCAGGAAACCGACGCCCGGCAGGCCAAGGCGGTGAATGTCCTGCTGCTGCTTCGGCGACATCTCGCGCTTCAGCCAGACGAAGCCCTTGCGTGACATCAAGCGCTCGCGCACCTCGCTTGTATCGAGGTCCGGCAACGTCGCGGTCAGAAGCTCGATCGCCTCGTCCTTGTCGATGAGGCGGCGCGGCTCGGCGAACAGGCTCGGCGTCTTCACGTCGGTGGCGAGCACGGCGCCGTTGCGATCGACGATATCGGGCCGTGCGGTGGCGATGGCGTCCTGCTGCGCGGCCCGCCGCGCGGTCGGACCATCGGCACCAACCGCGAACATCACCAGCCGCCCGCCGATGATCGCATAGACGGCGGCAAAGGCGATGATCGCGAGACCAATTCGCGCACGCGCCTTGGCGGTGCGATCGACATCGCGCCCATACAGCAGCGTGCGGATCAATCGCTGCCGCCAGGGCTCCTGCGGCTTGACATGAGGCCGAAGCTGATCGGTCATTGCTGATCCTCCGGAGGACGCACCGACCCGGTCACAGGGGGCTCATCGTTGATCGCGTCGATCGTATCGATCATTGATCCGATCGGATCGGGATTGTCGGAACGGGCGAACCGGGGCGGCCGCTCCGGCAGGTTCTTGAGGCTGTCATATTGCGTGGCGTTGAGCGGCTTCAACGGCAGGTGGCGCTCGACCAATCCTTGCAGCCGCAGGGGAGCGTCGAGCTTGGCCCATTCCGAACGCAGGATCGCGATGGCCTCGCGCTGCTCGCGGATCTCGGCCCGCAGCTGCAGCACGCGCTCGACACGCGCAGTCGATTCCATCTTGATGCGATAGACATAGGCGGCGGCGAAGATCAGCGAGCAGATCACGACCAGATGGAGGAGGCGCATGCGTTACCCTCCTCGCAGGACGTCGGCCAAGCGCGGCCAAGATGACGAAGCAGGCGGGAGGCGGGCCGGCGCTGCGGTGCGCTCGGCGCCGCGCAGCTTGGCCGAGCGTGCACGCGGATTGGCCTCGATTTCGCTCTGATCGGCCACGACCGGCTTGCGGTTGAGCAGTTGAAAGGTCGGCGTCTCCTGGGCGATCTCGGGCAGATGGCGCGAGCCGCCACCGGTCCTGCTCCGTTCAGCCAGGAAGGTCTTGACGATCCGATCTTCGAGCGAATGGAACGAGACGACAGCCAGCCGGCCGCCCGGAGCCAACACCTGCTCGGCCGCCGACAAGGCCTGCTCCAGTTCGTCGAGCTCTTCATTGACGAGAATGCGCAGGCCCTGGAACGTCCGTGTCGCCGGATGAATATCGCCCGGCTTCGATCTCACCACGCGCGCGACGATGTCGGCCAGTTGCCGCGTGGTCGTGATCGGCTGCTCCTTGCGCGCAGCGACGATGGCGCGAGCCACAGCACGCGAGTGGCGCTCTTCGCCGAAGATATAGATGATGTCCGCCAGATCGCGTTCGGCGGCCTGCGCCACGACGTCAGCAGCGGTCGGTCCGGTCTCCCCCATCCGCATGTCGAGCGGGCCATCGAAGCGGAAGGAGAAGCCCCGCGCGGCGGAATCGAGCTGCATCGACGAGACGCCGACATCCATCACAATGCCGTCAACTTGGGACAACCCGAGCGATGCACAGATGTGGGCGATCGCCGAGAAGCGGTTCTCGACCAGCGTGAGGCGAGCGCCGGCCTCCGCGACGAGCGCGGCGCCGCCGGCGATCGCCGTGCTGTCGCGGTCAATCCCGATCACCCGCGTTCCCGGGGACTGCAGAATCAACCGGGTGTATCCGCCCGCGCCGAAGGTCGCATCGATATAGGTTCCGCCCTCGCGCGGAGCGAGCATGGCCACCGCCTCCGGACCAAGCACCGGGACGTGTCGCGGGTCAGCCGTGCTCACGCGGACGCTCCGCGAGGATGCCGCTGGGTCAGATTGGCTTTGGTCGGCTGCGAGCCCATCGCGCCTTCGATCCTCGCGCCCCTTCAACTCGCCAAGCCATCTCTCGGGTTGGTCAGCCATCCACCGCGACGGCTCGGTATCGCCGACACAACGCAGCTGTGCCGGGGACCGGGGCCTCGGCCCGGCGGCGATCACGCGGCGCTGGCTGGGCCAGGAACCGCTTTCCATCGTGATCTGCCGTGCAGGACCTTGCATCGTGGCGGCTGGCCGTCCCGAAAGCCGGCTTGGCTCTTCACCGCTCAGTAACGGCGTTCAGCGTTAACAAACCGTTGATGGTCTGTGGCGGATATTAGGCACTTCTCCTCGGACGCGACCAGCTCATGGGCGACCTCCGGCAATGCATGAGGTTGCTCGCAGCAATCGGGTAGATGCGATTTCGATTGCGGTTGGGAGATGCAAAAGAGTAGTGCGTGCCCATATTCGATTTGAGCCATTTGCCGTCGCCAGCCGCTTCGAGTGCGTCATGCCGAATTCAACCGACAAGCCCGAATCGAATCGTCCACGCGCGCTGCCGATCCCCAAGGGCTGTGCTGAGCTGCCGCTCTTCACCCCGGACTCGTCGATTGCATCCGACGTCATCCCCTCCGCAAATTTCGGTGAGCGCAAAGGTGGCCGACAGCCGGACATGGTCATCCTCCATTATACCGGGATGCCGGACGTGGAGGGCGCGATCACCAAGCTGTGCACCGCCGGCAGCGAGGTCTCCGCGCATTACATCGTGCTGGAAGACGGGCGAATCGTGCAGTGCGTGCCGGAGGCGATGCGCGCCTGGCATGCCGGTCTCTCGTCCTGGGGCGGAGACGAGGACATCAACTCCTGCTCGATCGGCGTCGAGATTGTCAATCGCGGCCATGATTGGGGCTACCCGGACTTTCCGCCGCGGCAGATCGCGGCGGTGATTGCGCTGTGCCGGGGCATCATGCTCCGCCGCAACGTCCCAGCGCACCGCATTCTCGGTCATTCCGACGTCGCGCCGTCGCGCAAGAAGGATCCGGGCGAGAAATTCCCTTGGCACTCGCTGGCCAATTCGGGGGTCGGCCATTGGGTGCAGCCGGCGGCGATCACCAAGGGCGAGACGCTGAAGCTCGGCAGCATCGGCGATGACGTCAGGGGCCTGCAGAAGGCGCTCGCCAAATATGGCTATGGCGTGCCGATCACCGGCAAGTTTGACGGCATCACCATGGACGTCGTCACCGCGTTCCAGCGTCATTTCCGCCCCGAGCGGATCGACGGCATCGCCGACCGCTCGACTCTGTGGACCCTGCATGCGCTGCTGACGAGCTTGCCGGCAGAGGAACCGGCAACGCGCGTCTGAGTGATCAGGCGCCCGCATCCAGTTCGACAAGGCGGCGGGCATAAAGCCGCTTGAGCGGCTCCAGCTGCGTCGAATCCCGCGCCGCGCGGTAGGCTGAACGGGCCTCCTCGCGCCGATCGAGTCGCCGCAACAGGTCCGCGCGCACCGCCGGCAACAGGTCGTACTGCCGCAAGCCGCCCCGAGCGGCGAGCGACTCGACCAGCGCGAGTGCCCGCGCGGGGCCGTCGACCATCGAGACTGCGGCCGCGTGATTGAGTTCGATCACCGGCGACGGCGCAATCCGCAGCAGGACCTCATAGAGGCCGACGATCTGGCGCCAATCCGTGTCGTGATAGCTCTGCGCCTGGGCGTGGAGCGCGGCGATCGCGGCCTGGACCGTATAAGGCTGCGGCCGTCCCCTGACACCAAGCGCCTGTTCGACAAGGTCAAGACCTTCGGCGATCTGCTCGCTGTTCCACAGCGACCGATCCTGCTCCTCTAGGAGGACGATGTCTCCGGACGCATCGGTCCGTCCGGCACGGCGCGCATCGTGGAGCAGCATCAAGGCCAGCAGGCCTTTGATGTCGGGCGCCTCCGGCATCAGGCCGAGAACGAGCCGGCCAAGCCGGATCGCCTCGCGCGCAAGATCGTGGCGGATCAGTTCCGGTCCGGAGGTCGCCAGGTAGCCTTCCGTGAACACCAGATAGATCACGGTCAGCACGCCGCGCAGACGCTCTTCCAGGGCATGGCGTCCGGGCACCTCGTAGGGAATGCCGGCGAGGCGGATCTTCTGTTTGGCACGCAGCAGGCGCTGCGCCATCGCTTCCTCGCTGGCGAGGAAGGCACGTGCGACCTCGGCCGTGGTCAGTCCGCAGACCGTGCGCAACGTGAGCGCCACCTGCACCTCCGGCGCGAAGGACGGATGGCAACAGGTGAAGATCAGCCGCAGCATGTCGTCGTCGAGATCGTTTGGCGTGGCGGCCGCCTCGTCGCTGACGGCGTCGCGCTCGATTGCATGGACGATCTCGGCTTCCTTGGCGCGAAAGTTGCGCTGGCGCCGGATCCGATCGATCGCCTTGTTGCGCGCCACATTGACCAGCCACGCGCGCGGATTGGCAGGGGCCCCTGCCCCTCGCCAATTGAGCAGCGCCGCCGCGAACGCATCCTGCAACGCGTCCTCGGCCAGTTCGAAGTCACCGACCAGCCTGATCAAGGTCGCGAGCGCGCGGCCGGCCTCGTCGCGGAACACCTTGTCGATCGCCTCAGGCGTCATCGCTGACACTCGCGCCGGCCGCACGCTGGCATCAATGATCGTACTGCCAGACCGGCCGGACCTCGATCGACCCCAGCCTGGCACCCGGAATGCGGGCCGCGATCCCGATCGCCTCGTCCAGATTATTGGCTTCGATCATGTAGTAACCGCCGAGCTGCTCGCGGGTCTCGGCGAACGGCCCATCCGTCGTCAGGATCTTGCCGTCGCGCACCCGCACCGTCGTCGATGTCGTCGTCGGCTGCAGCCGGTCGCCGCCCTTGTAGTTGCCGCTCGCGATGATCGACTGCGTGAAGGTCTGATATTCCGCCAGCATCTTGCCCTCGGCCTCCTTCTCCATCTTCGCGTATTCGACCTCGTTCAAATAGATCATCAGCAGATATTGCATCGACTTGCTCCCTTGTTCGGCTGGACTGCCGACATCCAGTCGAACGGCTCGGACACGGAACGACACCCCGAGGATAATATTTTTCCTGCGCGGCGATGGCTTGACGTACTGGCCGGGAAGCTCCATTCAGGCCGCGTCAGTCGGCCGGACGGCCGCTCCGGCAGGTGCCGAAAGGCCGCCGGGGAGGAAAGTCCGGGCTCCATCGACATGCGGTGCCGGATAACGTCCGGCGGGGGCGACCCCAGGGACAGTGCCACAGAGAACGAACCGCTTCCTCCCGAAAGGGAGGCGAGTAAGGGTGAAAAGGTGCGGTAAGAGCGCACCGCGGGGCCGGCAACGGAACCGGCATGGTAAACCCCACCGGGAGCAAAACCGAATAGGGACGGCCACGCGGAGACAATCGCTTTTGGCGATGACGTCCGCGGGAGCGATGTCAGGCTCGCCGTCCGGGTAGGTTGCCCGAGGTCTCGCGCAAGCGCGATCCCAGAGGAATGGCCGTCACGTATCGTCATGCGCAAGCATCACGGTGCCCTACAGAACCCGGCTTACAGGCCGGCTGATATGTTCATGAGGGGCTCGGCGCACCAGCGCCGGGCCCCTCACCATTTCCGCTAACCCGCAGCCGAGAGCTGGCCGAATTCGGTGGCCTGGCGCTCGAACAGGCTGCGATAGAGTCCGCCAGGCTTGCCGACGAGCGTCGCATGATTGCCCTGCTCGACGATGCGGCCGCGGTCGAACACCAGGATGCGGTCGAGGCTGCGCACCGTCGCCAGACGATGCGCGATCACGATCGCGGTCCTGCCTTTCATCAGCCGTTCCATCGCCTCCTGGATCAGCGCCTCGGACTCCGAATCGAGGCTCGAGGTCGCCTCGTCCAGGATCAGCACCCGCGCATCGGCCAGGAACGCCCGCGCCAGCGCCACCCGCTGCCGCTCGCCGCCCGACAGCTTGACGCCGCGCTCGCCGACCAGCGTGCCATAGCCCTTCGGCAGGCGCATGATGAACTCATGCGCGTTCGCAAGCCGCGCCGCCTGTTCGATCTCGGTCAGGCTGGCGCCGGGCCGGCCATAAGCGATGTTCTCGGCCAGCGAGCGGTGGAACAGGATCGGCTCCTGCTGCACGATCGCAATCTGGCTGCGCAGCGAATCCTGCTTGGCATGGGCGATGTCCTGCCCGTCGATCAGGATCCGGCCGCCGCTGACGTCGTACAGCCGCTGCACCAGCTTGACGAAGGTCGTCTTGCCGGAGCCGGAGCGCCCGACGAGGCCAATCCGCTCGCCCGGCCGGATGTCCACCGACAGCCGGTCGTAAAGCGCGGTACGATGGCCGCCATAGTGGAACGTCACCGCGTCGAACACGATGTGCCCGCCGGTCACCGCGATCGGCTTGGCATCCGCGGCATCGACGATGCCGATCGGCTCGCCATGGATGGCCACCAGCTCGTCCATGTCGTTGACCGCTCGCTGCAGGTTGTTGATGTGCATGCCGACGTCACGCAAGTAAGCATGGATGACGTAGTAGCTCGTCAGCACATAGGTGACGTCGCCGGGCGACGCCTTGCCCGCCATCCACAGCAGCACGGCGCCGCCGATCACCGCGGAGCGCAGGCACAACAGCACGCCGAGTTGCACGGCCGCCGTCGTGTTGTAGCGCAGCCAGGTGCGGTTGACGCGCCGCCGCCAGCGGCTGACGACGCGCATCAGCCGGCCGTCTTCCCGCGCCTCGGCGCCGAACGACTTGACCACGGCGTTGCAGCTCAGTGCGTCCGCCAGGGTGCCGCCGACCTTGGTGTCCCAGGCATTGGAAATGCGCGCGGCCGGCGCGATGTAGCGGGTCGAGAACGCGACCGTCATCGCCACATAGACCACCGCGCCCAGCGCAATGACCCCGCCCAGCGCCCCCCAATGCAGGCCGAGCAGCACCATCGAGCCCAGCAGCACCGACAGGGACGGCAGCAATGCCAGCAGGATGGTGTCGTTGTAGAGGTCGAGCGCCCACATGCCCCTGGTGATCTTGCGCACCGTGGAGCCGGCGAAGCTGTTGGCGTGCCAGTCGGTCGAGAAGCGCTGCACGCGCACGAAGGCGTCGCGCGCCACGTCCGACATGATGCGCAATGTGAACGGCACGATCAGCTGCAGCCCGGACAGCCGCAGCACGATCGAGGCGAAGCCGAGCGCGACGATGGCGCCGAACGAGACCAGCGCACTGTGCCGCGCGTCGGCATTGCCTGGACCCAGGGTCAGCGCATCGACCAGCTGGCCCGAGAACAGCGGCATGAACAGGTCGGCGGCGGTGGCGCCGAGCAGCGCCACGGCGATGCCCAAGGTCATGCGCGGCTGCTGCAGCCAATGGCGGGTCACGAACGGGATCACGACGCGGATCGCGGCGGGGCGCTTGTCGGCCTTCAGGCCGGAGACTTGGATGGTCATGGCTTCATCCGGCCGCGCCCGCAGCGCCAGCCGGCTCCAAATGAAGCAGACGCGGCAACGCGCGCGGTCTGCGAATGATGAATCAGGTTGAGAGAAGGGCGGCGGCGCTCAAATCGAGCGGCGGAACATCAGCACGGGCATCGAACGAGCTGGCATCGTCAGCACAGACGTTGTGAGCACAGCCGTCGAAAGCGCGAGCATCGACCGGGTGCATGCGATCTGCAGATGCGATGTTGTCATGCAAATCTCCCCGGCTCGAGCGACAATTCTTATTTCTTACCACCGACGGTATGATTTGGCAACCCGCGCGCAGCGCGCGAGCGCGAGGTCAGTGCGCGTCGCCGCCTGCGGCCATCGGCGAGCTCGGCTTGTTGAGCAGCAGCACCATGAAGCTGAGCGCGATATAGAAGCAGGTCAGCATGAAGAAGGCGTCGCCATAGCCCATCACCACGGCCTGGCGATGCACGATCTGCGACAGCTGCTTCATGGCCATCAGCGCCGAGTCGCCCATGCCCTGCAGCTTCTGCTGCAGCATGTTCAGCGTCTCGACGGCGGTCGCATTGCCCCAGTTCACCCGCTCATGCAGGCGGGAAATATGCAGATCGGTACGGTCGTTCAGCACCTGGTTGATCACGGCGAGGCCGACGGCGCCGCCGAGATTGCGCATCAGGTTGAACAGGCCGGAAGCGTTCTTGACGCGATCGGGCGCAAGCGTACCAAGTGCAATGTTGTTGGTCGGCACCATCGCGCACATCATGCCGACGCCGCGCAGCACCTGCGGCAGAAACAGCTCCCAGAAATCATAGTCACGGGTGATCCCGGTCATCTGATAGGAGCCGATCGCGAAAATGATCAGGCCGAACGCGATGATCAGCCGCATGTCGATCTTCACCATCAGACGGCCGACCACTGGCGCCATCAGGAACATGGTGACGCCGGAGACGAACATGGTCTCGCCGATCATCAGCGCGCTGTAGCCGCGCACCTCGGCGAGATAGCGCGGATAGATGTAGGTCAGGCCGTAGAGGCCGATGCCGACGCAGAACTGCAACAGGCAGCCGACCGCGAAATTGCGGTCGGTGAACGCGCCGAGATCGACGATCGGCTCATCCACCGTCAGCACGCGCCAGAAGAAGCACACCGCCGACACCGCACAGACCACGGCGAAGACCGCCACCGAGGTCTCCTGCAGCCATTCATGTTGCGGCCCCTCCTCCAGCACATATTCCAGTGAACCGAGGAAGCCGGCCATGAACAGCAGGCCCCACCAGTCGAAGCGTTCGAGCAGCTCGAAATGCGGCTCGTCGAAATCGACCAGTGCCAGCACGCCGATCGTGATCATGACGCCCGGCGGGATATTGATGAAGAACAGCCAGTGCCACGACATCGCATCGGTGATGTAGCCGCCGACGGTCGGGCCGATGGTCGGCGCGAGCGTCGCGACCAGGCCGATGATCGGACCGACGATGTGGAACTTGGAGCGCGGAAACACCGTGTAGGCCGAGGCGAACACGGTCGGGATCATGCCGGCGCCGAGAAAGCCCTGGATCGCGCGCCACAGGATCATCTGCTCGATCGACGAGGCGAAGCCGCACAGGAAGCTGGAGATGGTGAAGCCGGCGGCCGAGATCGCAAACAACAGCCGCGTGCCGAGCGCGCGCGACAGGAAGCCCGACAACGGAATCGCGATCACCTCGGCGATCAGATAAGCGGTCTGGACCCAGGACACTTCGCTCGAGCTCGCCGACAATCCGGCCTGGATCTCGCTGAGCGAGGCCGACACGATCTGGATGTCGAGGATCGACATGAACATGCCGAACACCATGATCAGGAACGCAATCAGCCGCCGCGGCGCGATGCGGTCCGACGCCGCCGCCGGCGCGCTCATGGTGGGATCGGCTGTCGTTGCGGTGGCCATGGCTGTGTTCGATCCTGCTAACCCCAGCGGCAGTCTGCTCCCTCTCCCGTGGGGAGAGGGCTGGGGTGAGGGGGTACGGTGTCAAGATAGGAGAGAGTCCCCTCACCCGGATTGTATCTTCGATGCAATCCGACCTCTCCCCGGTGGGGAGAGGTGAACTCAGCTCGGGGCAGGATTACCAATCTCATCGTCAGATCGATCGAACTACTTCCCCTGCACCGTCGCGGGCGCGTCGAGGTCGGCGTCGGTGTCGGCATCCTTGGCGCCGTCGGTGGTGTCGACGGTGACGTAGACCGACATGCCGGCGCGCAGCAGGTTCTGCCGCGCCACCTCCTTCGGCACACGGATGCGCACCGGCAACCGCTGCACGATCTTGGTGAAGTTGCCGGTCGCGTTGTCCGGCGGCAGCAGGGTAAACACCGAGCCCGCGGCCGGCGAGATGCTGTCGACCACGCCCTTGAAGCCGCGAGCGCCATAGGCGTCGACCTTGATCGTCACCGGCTGGCCCGGACGGATCCGCTTGAGCTGGGTTTCCTTGAAATTGGCATCGATGAAGACGTCGTCGAGCGGCACCACGTTGCCGAGCCGCTGGCCCACCGCGACGAAGTCGCCGGTGTTGACGAGGCGGTTGGAAAACGTGCCGTCGACCGGTGCACGCACGGTGGCAAATTCGAGGTCGCGCTCGGCCTTGGCCAGCGACGTCTTCAACTCGGCAAGCTGCGCCTGGGCCTCGACCTGCTGCGCCTTGGTCACCTCGACATTGTCGCGCGCGGCGTCGAACGCGGCGCGCGCGGCGCGGACTGCGGCCATGCCCTGGTCGCGCGCGGCTTCCGACTGTTCGAACGTCGCATGCGAGGCAAAACCCTTGCTGCTCAGCGCCTGCTGGCGCTCATAGTCGAGACCGGCGCGCTTCATTGCGGCTTCGGACGAGGTCAGATTGGCCTGCGCCTGCTCGACGGCGCTCTGCTGCGCGGCGACCTGCCGGCCGATGCGCGCGATCGTCGCCTCCTGGGTCGCGATCTTGCTGCGCGCTGCGTCGACCGCGATCTTGTAGTCGCCGTCATCGATGCGGAAGATCACGTCGCCCTTGCGGACCACCGAATTGTCGCGCGGCACGATCTCCTGGATATGACCGGACACGCGGGCGCCAAGCATCGTGTTGTTGGCGCGGACATAGGAGTCATCGGTCGAGACCATGAAGCGGCCGACAATGAAATAATGCGTGGCATAGCCGGCGGCGGCGAGCGCCAACAGCAGGCCGACGCCTGTGAGCACGCGCTTGCGCTTGCCGGATTTCGGCGCTGCGGTGCTGGCCGGCGGCTTCTGCCCGGCGGGCGCCCCGGCCGGCGGCCGTTCGAGCGGCGCCTCGGCGACGGAGTCGGCCTTGATATCAGCCTCCTTGGTACCGGCCTCGCCAGCCTTGACGTCATTTGTCCGCGTTTCAGCAGCCTTGTGCTGCGCCGGCTCGCTGGCCTGGGGACGGGCTGTGGCAGGCTGTCCCTGGTCCGGCGCTTCCTCAGCATCCGGACGGCGTGCCCGCACCGCCTGTTCTCTCGCAGCAGCCATCAGCGACTCCCACCCGTCACAGCGGAGCCAATCGGCCCCATAGAATTCCGACCGAACCGTTCGGTCATTCGACATCTATCATTGACCGAACCGTTCGGTCAATTTATATCTTCGCGACCGCAACATATCCGCTCAGCCCCTTTTGTGAGGTTGCCGCACTCGGATTCTTCGGGAACAGCCTAAACCAATGATTGAGGTCGATCAGAATACCACCCATGCGCCGCAGGACGAGGACACGTCGAAACGGCGGCAGATCCTGGACGGGGCGCGCGAGGTCTTCATGGAGCTGGGCTTCGATGGCGCCAGCATGGGTGAGATCGCCCGCGCGGCGGGTGTCTCCAAGGGCACCCTGTATGTCTACTTCACCGACAAGACCGCCTTGTTCGAAGCGATCGTCGAGGAAGAGACGCGCACCGCTGTGCTGTTCAGCTTCGATCCCGATCGCGATATCGCGACCAATCTGACCGGCTTCGGCGAAGCCTATATCGCGCTGGTGTGCCGGCCGGGCGGCGGATCCGCGATCCGCACCGTGATGGCGATCGCCGAGCGCATGCCGGATGTCGGACGCCGCTACTATGACCGCGTGCTCGAAGGCACCATCAATTGCCTGACCACCTATTTGCGCGGCCGGGTCGAGGCAGGGCAACTGGCCATCGACGATTGCCAGCTCGCGGCATCGCAATTCCACCTGATGTGCCAGGCGACCTTGTTCCTGCCCTTCATCTTCCAGGCCGAGCCGGCCCCCTCGCCCGAACGCATCAGCAAGGTGGTGGCGAGCGCGGTTCGGATGTTCCTCGCCAATTATGGCGTCAAAGGCTGACGGCGCGGCGCGTGAACACCTGAATGGGGCAATGACATCGCTCGCGTCGGACATGCACTTTCCTTCTCGCGACGGTTGACGTCCGAGCTTTGCGATCGGATCACCCTCTGATCATCCGGAGGGTGCAGGGAAGGCCGGGCGCTGACCGCGCCCGTGGCCCGCCTGCGGACAAAAAATGCAGGCGGCAGGTACCACAGGTCCGGCCGAGATCACCCGGCCTCCCCGCGCGATGGGCTTACGATTTATACGCAGTCTCCCCGGTGTCCGGGCTTTTAGCCACCGTCGCCCGCGGCAGATGCCGAGCACCTGCCCGCGAACTTGACGCCAGCATCGGGACGTCAGGACCCTGCGACTTCACCGTCCTGCCGGTCACGTTCGTCCGCGCGCGATTGCAGCGCGCTGCGCGCCGACAGGCCACCGCTTCCCGCCCCCAACGCTCGTGACGACCGCGAAACGTCCCTCTTCGATCGAGGCGGGATGGCGTTAGACAACCATCAATTTCTGAAAATTGGAAGTCGAATATTTTGGCGCGAAGGACTGGACAGGGCAAATCAGCTTGGTCGGACAAGCGAAATCAGTTTCTGCGCGCAGCGGGTTTCTAGGGTGCGCAGGCACGGCCCCAGCCGTCATCGCGAGCGAAGCGACGCGATCCAGGGGCGGAGCGAAAGCTCTGGATTGCTTCGTCGCTCCGCTCCTCGCAATGACGGAGAATGGGCAGCCCTGCGTCACGCCTCCATTGTCATCGCCCGGTTCGACCGGGCGATCCAGTCGTCCGAGACGGTCGTGACGACATCGTTGGGCCGCGGCTTGTGCAGGGCGATCACATCGATGAGATCGTACGAGCGGCGAGAACACTGCCAATGAGTTATTCCGTCATGCCCGGGCTTGTCCCGGGCATCCACGTCATACCCGGGACGCCGGACGACGTGGATGGCCGGAACAAGCCCGGCCACGACGATGTGGAAGCAAAGGGGCACACGAGGCCGAATGTTCTTGTACGATTGCCCTGCGGTGTACTGGATGCCCGCCTGTGCTTGCACGACGGCGGAGGGTGTGGCCGGCAGGCTGCCCCTCATCGTCCACCAGGCTACTTCTTCCCGCTCTTCGTCGCGTGGGAATGCGAATGGCTGTGGCTGCTGCTGTGACTATGCGAATGGCTCTGCGTATGCGCGTGCCCGTGGTCGGCCGCCGCATCGATCGGCATCAGCGCGACGTGGCCGTGGCGGACGCCACGTTCGGCGATGACGTGGTCGGCGAACGCCTTGACCTCGCGCCGCTCCCCCTTGAGCACGGTGACCTCGAGGCAGCTCTCCTGGTCGATGTGGACGTGCAGGGTCGCTTGCGCGAGGCCGGAATGATCATGCGCCTCCTGGGTCAGCCGCTTCGGCAGTTCCCGTGCGGCGTGGTCATAGACATAGCTCAAGGTCGCGATGCACTGGCGGCTGTCGGTACACGTATTGTCGGCGCTCTCCAGGCCGCTGCGCAGCAGATCGCGGAACGCCTCGGAGCGGTTGTCGTAGCCGCGTCGGGCCATGAAGTCGTCGACCTCCGCGAGCAGATCGTCGTCGATCGTGATCGTCAGGCGCTGCATAGATCGTCTCCCGGCGGCAACAGTGTCGACACCAGTATGATGTTTGCGCGTTGACATCATACTGGCGTCATCTTAGCGTTCTTTAACACTCGACAGTGGGGCGATCCAAGCGAGCGTGTCTCAGGCCAATGACGGCTTGCGGCAGATGATGACGCGTGCCCCGGTTGCGAGATCGAGGGCGTGACGGCAATGTGGTGGCGTGGGGCAAGTGCTTTGGTGCTGATGGCAGCATTCGTCCAGCAGGCGCAAGCGCATCCCGAGCGTCCCCCGGCGGAGTTGCCGACCGTCGATGTCGACGCCCCCAAACGGACAGCCAAGCCCAAGCCACAGGTCAGGCACGAGGCGCAACGGCCGAAGCCTGGCGCGCCGCGCTCGCCTGCTCCGGCGACGCCAGCGGACACGGCCGCAGCTCCAGCGGCACCGTCCGGCGCTCCCGCTGTCGGCTCCGGGCCGGCGCGCCCGCAGGGCATGGCGAGCGAGGTCGTGATCACCGGCGAGGAGATCAACGCCCGTCCGGCCACGCGCCCGGGCGAAGTGCTCGAGGCCGTACCCGGCCTCATCGTCACCCAGCACTCCGGTGAAGGCAAAGCCAACCAGTATTTCCTGCGCGGCTATAATCTCGACCACGGCACCGACCTCGCGCTCTCTGTCGACGACGTGCCGGTCAATATGCGCACGCACGCCCATGGCCAGGGCTATGCCGATCTCAACTGGTTGATGCCGGAGACGATCGGCCGCGTCGACGTGCGCAAGGGTCCTTATTTTGCCGACGAAGGCGATTTCGCCTCGGCCGGCAGCGTGCATATTGGACTGGTCGACAGCGTGCCCAAGGCGATCGCGCAGATGACCGCCGGCAGCTTCGGCTATCGCCGCTTCTTCGGCATGGATTCCGTACATGTCGGCGACGGCCACCTCCTGATCGCAGGCGAGGCCGGCCGCTATGACGGGCCGTGGACCACGCCCGATGACGCCAAGAAGCTGAACGGCCTGATGCGCTACTCGCAGGGCACGGCCACCGACGGCTTCTCGATCACCGGCATGGCCTATGCGAACCGCTGGACCTCGACCGACCAGGTGCCGGAGCGCGCCATCACCTCAGGCGATCTCGGCCGCTTCGATGCGTTCGATCCGACCGATGGCGGCAAGACCAACCGTTTCGCGCTGTCCGGCCGCGTCGCCGGCACGGATGATGCCGGCTCCTGGAAGGCCAACGCCTATGTGGTGAAGAGCCAGCTCGATCTCTACAACAACTTCACTTATGCGCTGCGTGATCCGGTCAATGGCGACCAGTTTCACCAGCACGACGACCGGCTGATGCTCGGCGCCAATGCGTCGCGGACCTTCAACGGCAGCTTTGCCGGACGCCCGATGGAGACGACGATCGGCCTCCAGACGCGCTATGACGACATCGCATTGGCCTTGAGCTATACGAACCAGCGCAGCTTCCTGCGCGCGGTCCGCAGCGACAAGGTCGGCGAAGGCAGCGTCGGCCTTTATGTCGAAAACAGCGTGAGCTGGACCGACTGGCTGCGCACCACGGTCGGCTATCGCGGCGACTACTACCAGACCCATGTCTATTCGCTGTACAACGGCAACAACACCGGCGATGCCGCGGCCAGCCTCGGCAGCCCGAAGGTCCGCATGGTGATCGGTCCGTTCAACAAAACCGAATTCTTCCTCGGCGCCGGCTATGGCATGCACAGCAACGACGCGCGCGGCGCGACCACCACCGAGGACCCGGCGGATCCGACCAACAAGCTCGCCTCCTCGCCGCTGCTGGTGCGCACCAAGGGCGCGGAAGTCGGCATGCGCACGCGCATCATTCCGGGGCTCGATTCGTCGCTGAGCGTCTTCATGCTCAATCAGGACTCCGAAATCCTGTTCTCGGGCGACGCCGGCGACACCGCGGCCAGCCGGCCGAGCCGGCGCTATGGCTTCGAGCTGACCAATCACTACCGGCCGGCGTCCTGGATCGACATCGATGCCGACCTCGCGATGACGCATGCGCGCTTCGTCGGCACCGACAGCGACCAGGCCGCAACCTATGCCCAGCTGGTCGGGTTGGGCGCGCCCGCCGAGGTGCTGCGCGGCAATGCGCCGGGCAACTACATCCCCAATGCGCCGTCGATGATCGCCTCAGCCGGCATCACGCTCGGCGAGAAGACCGGCTGGTTCGGCGGCCTGCGCTGGCGCTATCTGGGATCGACGCCGCTGACCGAGGACAATTATTTCCGTTCAACCGCCACCAGCATGTTCAACGGCCGCATCGGCTTCCGCGACGCCAATGGCTGGCGTATCCAGCTCGACGTGCTGAACCTGCTCAACACCAAGGCCAACCAGATCTCCTACGGCTACGGCTCGCTGCTGCCGACAGACCAGCTCTACCAGGATTGCTACGGCAGGACGCCGAAGGGGGTGCCGGCGCAGGTCTGCCAGGCCGGCGTGATGGACCGCGTGCTGCATCCAGTCGAACCGCTGACGTTCCGGGTGACGGTGGCCGGGACGTTCTAGCGGGTGCGTCGCGATGCGGATCTGAGATGATCGGTCTCAGACCATGACGCTTTTGCTGGCAGCGCAACGAAGCTTGCGCCGATCGTTCGGCCGCATGATAGGATGAGCCCTCAACCTACCGAACGACGCCGCAATGTCCGATCGCGCCGCCCATTGGCAGACCGTCTACACCACCAAGGCTGAAACCGAGGTCAGCTGGTACCAGGCCGATCCGGCGACGTCGCTGCGGCTGATCCGCGATGCGGTCGCGGCGCCGGCTGCGCGGATCATCGAGATCGGCGGAGGCACCTCGCGGCTGGTCGATGCGCTGCTGGCCGCCGGCTACCGGGCGCTCACCGTGCTCGACATTTCCGAAGCGGCGCTCGCGACCACCCGCCACCGGCTTGGCGCTGCGGCGGACGATGTGACCTGGATCAGGGAAGACGTCACCACCTGGATGCCGGACGCGACCTATGACCTCTGGCATGATCGCGCGGTGTTTCATTTCCTCACCGAGGCGCGCGACCGTGCCGCCTATGTCGAGCGCGTGCGCAGCGGCGTTGTACCGGGCGGCGCCGTCATCATCGGGACCTTTGCACTCGATGGCCCGGACAAATGCAGCGGGCTGCCGGTGGTTCGCTATGATGCGCAGAGTCTTGCTGCGACGCTGGGCTCCGGCTTCACGCTGGAGGACAGCTGCAGCGAAGCGCATCGCACGCCGTGGGGCTCGGTGCAGCAGTTCCAATTCTGCCGCTTCCGCGCCGGTTAGGGCGTGGACTCATAAACCCTGGTCCAGAGGCGGGTTGA